>JAUIID010000004.1 GCA_030431615.1 Alphaproteobacteria bacterium | reverse complement strand
GCGCCCTTCGACGACCCGCGCATGCGCATGGCCGCCTGCCACGCCATCGACCGCGAGCTCGTCACCGAGATCCTGGGCGTCGCCGGCCATGCGTCCTCGAACTACATCTCGCCGGTGAAGTTCGGCTATGCCGACCTGCCGAACTATCCCGCCTACGACCCGGCGCGCTGCCAGGAGCTGCTGACCGAGGCCGGCTATCCGGGCGGCCAGGGCCTGCCGACGCTCGAATACCTGGTCAGCGAGGGCTTCTATCCGAAGACCAAGGAATATGGCGAGGTAATCACGGCGCTGCTGCAGGAGCAGGGCTTCCCGGTCGAGCTGACGGTCATGGAGACCGCGGCCTGGCTCGAGCGCATCTACCAGCGCGAGGGGCAGGAGCCCTACGGCCACCTTGTCGATGTCGGCTGGTCGACCGGCTCGCCGGAGCCCGACCTGGTGCTCAGGCCGATGTTCCATTCGGGCGCCGGCCCGCGTGGCGGGCTGATCAACGGCATTGCCGATCCGGAGATCGACGCCGTGCTCGACCAGCAGCAGGCGGAGACCGATCCCGCCAAACGTGGCGAGCTGATCCAGACCGTGGCGACGCCGAAGATCGCCGAGCTGGTGCCGAGCCTCTCGCTCTTCACCTCCGTCCTGCTGCACGGCCGGCGGGCCGGTCTCGAGGGGCTGCACTTCTATCCCAACGGCCCGATCGACGCGTCCAAGGCCGAGTACAAGGCCTGATCCCGGGATAGCCAGAGCGTGGGCTTTGCGCTGACCTTCTTCGCCCGGCGCCTCGCGCAGGGTGTGCTGATCGTGCTGCTCGTGTCGTTCACGATCTTCGCCCTCCTGCGTGTCGTGCCGGGCGATCCCGCGCGGATCATCCTCGGGCCCATGGCGACCGACGAGGTGGTCGAGCAGACCGCCCGCGACATGGGCCTGCGCGACCCGATCCCGCTCCAGTACATGCGCTATCTGGGGCAGGTGGCGCAGGGCGACTTCGGCACCTCCTTCATCAAGGCGCGAGGCGGCGGGTCGATGGGCGGCGGTCGCGACGAGGCCCGGGGCGAGCGGGCCCGGGTGCTCGACCTCGTGGCCGAGACCCTGCCGCTGACGCTGCAGCTCGCCGGCCTCGCGCTGGTCTTCACGGCGCTCATCGCGCTGCCGCTCGGCATCGCCGGCGGGCTCATGGCGGGACGCTGGCCGGACAAGCTCGCCCTCTATGCTTCGTCAATCTTCGTCTCCCTGCCGAACTTCTGGCTCGCCATCGTGCTGGCGCTGGTGGTGACGGCGAAGCTCGGCTGGATCCCCTCGATCGGCTACCAGAACATCGCCTACGCCATCCTGCCGGCCTTCGTCATCGCCATCGAGATGTCGCCGCTCTTCATCCGCTCGCTCTCGGTCTCGATCGCCGACACCATGCGGCATCCCTTCGTCGAGCTGGCCCAGGTGCGCGGCCTGTCGCCCGGCCGCATCTTCAGCCACCACGTGCTGCGCAACGCTGCCGTGCCGGTGCTCAACCTCTTCGGCGTGCAGATCGGCGCCCTGCTCGGCGGGGTGCTGATCGTCGAATACATCTTCGACTACCCGGGCTTCGGCCTGCTCACGGTCCAGGCCGTGCTGCAGCGCGACTTCCCGGTGATCCAGGGGATCGCCATCATCTCGACCTCGATCTTCGTCGTCATCAACATCCTCGTCGACTTCGTCTCGGCGCAGATCGATCCTCGGATCGAGTACTGATGGCGACGTCCATCGAGGAGCCCGCGGCGGTCGCCGCCACCGTCGCGGCGGCGAGCCCCGGCCGGCGGATGTGGCTCGCCACCTGGTCGCAGACCGAGTTCAAGATCGGCCTCGTGCTCTTCCTGCTCCTGGTCGGCACCGCCTTCATCTACCCGCTGCTCACGGACATCGACCCCACCAAGCTCTCGGTCCGCGAACGATTCCTGCCGCCGGTCTTCCTCGAGGGCGGCACCTGGGCGCACCCGCTCGGCACCGACCAGCTCGGCCGCGACCTCTTCGTCCGCTCGCTAGTCGGCCTGCAGAACGCGCTGATGATCAGCGTCGCCGTCGTCGTCCTCATGTTCGCCTTCGGGGCGACCGTCGGCCTCGTCGCCGGCTATCGCGGCGGCTGGATCGACACGATCCTCATGCGGCTGACGGACGCGCAGCTCTCCATCCCGCTCATCATCCTCGCCATCATCATCCTGACCGTGTCGCGGCCGACGCCGCTCTCGGTCATCCTGGTGCTCGCCCTGGCGGGCTGGCCGGTCTACGCCCGGGTGACGCGCAGCGTGACCCTGGCCGAGCGGCGGCGCGAATATGTGAGGGGGGCCACGATCCTCGGCGCCTCCGACCGCCGGATCATGTGGCGGCTGATCGCCCCCAACATCCTGCCGCCCATCGCCTTCGTCGCCGTGCTCGACATCGCGCGGATGATGATCTTCGAGGCGATCCTCGGCTTCATCGGCATCGGCATCCAGCCGCCGACCCCGACCTTCGGCACGATCATCGCCGACGGCCGCAAGTACCTGATCAATGCCTGGTGGATCGCCACCATGCCCGGCGGCTTCCTCTTCCTCACGCTGCTCAGCGTCAACCTCATGGGTGCCGCCCTCGAGCGCGCGCGCAACCGTCTCCTGCGCGGGACCATCTGAGCCATGACCGAACGCCTGCTCACCGTCGAGGGCCTCACTGTCGACCTCCTGCGCGACGGCGGCCGGGTGCCGGTGCTGCGCGACGTGTCGCTGGCGCTGGAGGAGCGGCAGGTGCTCGGCATCGTCGGCGAGAGCGGCTCCGGCAAGACCGTGCTGGCCAAGGCGCTGGTCGGCTGGGTCGCCGAGCCGCTGGTGGCGAGCCGGGGAAGCGTCCGCTTCCGCGGCCAGGACCTGCTCGCCATGCCGCCCGACGCGCGGCGGGTCCTGCGCGGCAGTGCCGTCGGCTATATCGGCGCCGATCCCGGCAGCAGCTTCGACCCGACCCTGCCGGTCGGCCGGCAGATCGTCGAGAAGGTGCGGGCGGTGCGCGCCGACATCGACGCCACGGCGGCGAAAAAGCGTGTGCTCGACCTGCTCGACCGGGTGCACATCCCCTCGGCGGCCCGGCGCTTCGACGAGTTCCCGCACCAGTACTCGGGCGGCATGCTGCAGCGGGCGATGATCGTCGACGCGCTGGCCTCCGATCCGGCCTTCCTCGTCTGTGACAACATCACCCAGCCGCTCGACGTGACGGTGGCGGCGCAGATCATGCGGCTCCTGCACGATCTCCGCTCCGACCTCGATGCCGGCATCGTCTTCATCTCGACCTCGCTGCCGGTGGTCTGCGACATCGCCGACGAGCTGGTCGTGCTGAGCCGCGGCGAGATCGTCGAGCGGAGCACGCCCGAACGACTCCTGGCAGCGCCGGAGCATCCCTACAGCCGTGACCTGATCGCTCGGAATCCCGTCATCTGGGGGACGCCGCCCGAGCCCGTCGAATTGGAGGCGGCGCCCCGGGCCATCCTCGAGGTCGAGGACGTCACCAAGACCTACGTGGTGCCCGACCGCACGCGGTTCTTTGGGACCCAGGCGGTCAAGGCGGTGCGCGGCGTCAGCTTCGCCGTGCATGGCGGGGAGAATCTCGGCCTCGTCGGCGAATCGGGCTGCGGCAAGTCCACGCTTTCCCGCCTCCTGAGCTGGGTCGAGCAGCCGGACGAGGGGCGCATCCGCTTCAAGGGGCAGGACATCGCCGGCATGTCGGCGCCACAGCTCCTCGCCATGCGCAAGGGCTTCCAGCTCCTGCTTCAGGACCCGTTCAACTGCCTGCCGCCGAACCTGCCGATCGGCCGCTCGATCGGCATGTCGCTGCAGATCCATGGCGGGCTCGGCAGGAAGGCGATCGCCGAGCAGGTGCGGGCGGTGATGGCCGAGGTCGGGCTCAAGGATGCGGACCGCGAGCGGCTGCCCATCGGCATGAGCGCCGGCCAGCGGCAGCGGGTGAACATCGCCCGCGCCCTCATCCTCGAGCCCGAGCTCCTGATCCTCGACGAGACGCTCTCCGCCCTCGATCCCATGGAGCAGGCGCGGCTCCTCGACCTCTTCGAGCGGCTGCAGGCGCGGCACGGCTTCACCTACCTCTTCATCAGCCACGATCTCGCCATGGTGCGCCGGGTCTGCACCCGGATCGCCGTCATGTATCTGGGCAAGGTGGTCGAGCTCGCCGACACGCGCAGCGTCTTCTTCGAGCCCACGCATCCCTACACGCGCGCCCTCCTGTCGGCCGTGCCGACGCTCGAGGAAAAGCCGTTCAAGGCGGCGGACTGCCTGCTCGAGGGCGAGCCGCCGAGCCCCATCGACCTGCCGCAAGGGTGCAGCTTCGCCGCCCGCTGCCCGCATGCGATGCCCCGCTGCCGCGCCGAGGAGCCGCCGCTCGTCGAGCTGGGCGGCGGCCGTTTCTCGGCCTGCTGGCTGAACGAGCCAGAGGTCAGCCGGGCGGCCTGAAGGAAAGCGTTCATGGCCAGCGAAGATACGGGAATGTGGGATTTCATCATTGTCGGCGCCGGTGGTGCCGGTGCCGTGCTGGCCGCCCGGCTGAGCGAGGACCCGGCCATTCGGGTGCTGCTGCTCGAGGCCGGCCCCGACTACCGCGCGGCCGACCAGCCGCGGGAGATGGCGAGCCCCAACCCCTTCAACATCATCCTGCCCGAAGCCTTCCAGGCGACCTATATGTGGCCGGAACTGCTGGCGAAGCGGACGAAACGCCAGGCGCATCGCCTCTACTGGCGCGGCCGCGGCGTCGGCGGCAGCACCGCCATCAACGGCCAGATCGCCATCCGGGGCGTGCTCGATGCTTTCGACCACTGGGCCGAGCACGGCTGCGAGGGCTGGTCGGCGGCCGACGTGCTGCCCGGCTTCAACCGGCTCGAGAGCGACGAGGATTTCGCGGGCGAAGCCTATCATGGCGGCAGCGGGCCGATCCCCGTCCATCGCACGCCAACGGATGACTGGGGCCCGGTCGACCAGGCGCTGCGCGATGCGGCGCTGGACCTGGGCTATCCCTGGACGGCGGACCTCAACGCGCCGACTGCGGAAGGTGTCACAACCTACGCCATCAACAGCCGGGGAGGCCGCCGGGTCTCGACCAATGACGGCTATCTCGAGCCGGCGCGCGGCCGGCCCAATCTCGAGATCAAAGGCGGCATGCTCGCCGACCGGGTGCTCATGGACGGCCGGCGGGCCACCGGCATCGCCGCCATCGGGCCGGAAGGCCCTCAGAGCTTCGACCTCGCCCCCGGCGGCGAGGTGCTGCTCGCGGCCGGCGCCATCCACAGCCCGCCCATCCTCATGCGCTCCGGCATCGGCCCGGCCGCCCACCTCGCCGAGCACGGCATCGAGGTGATCCGCGACCTGCCGGTCGGCGACGGGCTCTTCGACCATCCCTTCGTCCGGCTCGAGCTCAAGCTGAAGGACGAGCTGAAGCCGACCAGCGTGGATGCCCGCCACACCAATTGCTGCGTCAAGTACAGCTCCAACCTGCCGGGCGGCTCGCTCGCCGACATGATCTTCTTCGCCATGAACCATGGCGGCGTCGGGGTCGCCCAGGACATGGCGCAGTTCGGCGAGGCCGGCATCCACTGCGCGCTCTTCGAGGCGCATTCCAAGGGGTCGGTGAGGCTCGCCTCGGCCGATCCGCGCACCCAGCCCGTTGTCGACCTGAACATGCTGGACGACGAGCGCGACCTCGTGCGCCTGCGCGACGGGGCGCGGCGGCTGATGGCGATCGGCAGCCACGCGGCGGTCGTCGGGAAGTGCCGCGAGGTCAGCCTCGGCAATACCGGCAGGGCCATAGCCGAGCTGGCGACGGCGCCTGACGAGGCCGTCGACGAGTGGATCCTCACCGACTGCTCGGACGCGCAGCACGGTGCCGGGAGCTGCCGGATGGGCCCCTTCGACTACGAGGACGGCCGCTCGGTGCTCGATCCGCACTGCCGGGTGCGCGGCATCGAGGCCCTTAGGGTGATCGATGCCTCGATCATGCCGGCCGACTGCAAGGCGAACACGGCCTTCACCACCATGATGATCGGCGAGCAGATGGCCGAGCGGTTGCGGCGTCGCCGAGCCGGTCCCGGCTGACCGGCCGATGTCCGAGCGCGCGCGCCACGCTGCCATCCTGGCGGCGCTCGGGCGCGAGGGCCGGGTAGGGGTCGCGGCCCTGGCGGATGCGCTCGGCGTCAGTGCCGAGACCGTCCGCCGCGACCTCGTCGCCCTCGACGCCACCGGGCGGCTCCGTCGGGTGCATGGCGGTGCTGTCGAGTTCCGCCCCGACGAGGAGCAGCCGCTCATGGTCCGCTCGCGCATCCGACCGCGCGAGAAGGCGCAGGTGGCGGCGGTCGCCCGCGGCCTCGTCCGGGACGGCATGTCGATCTTCGTCGACACGGGTTCGACGCCGCTCGCCTTCGCCCGCGCGCTCGCCGATGCGCGCGATCTCGCCCTCGTCACCAACTCCCTCGACATCGCCCACCTGCTCGCCGCCGCGCCCGGTGTGCGGGTCAAGATCACGCCGGGTTGGGTCAGGCCCAACGACTACGCCCTCGTCGGCGGCGACACCGTGGCGTTCGTGCGCCGCTTCGTCTTCGACATCGCCTTCATGGGCATCGCCGCCTGCGACGCGCAATATGGCTGGATGGACTATGCCGACGAGGAGTCGGAGCTGCGCCGGACGGTGATCGAGCAGACCAGGCGCGCCGTGCTCCTGGTCGACGACAGCAAGTTCGGCCGCCATGCCTCGATCCGCACCTTCGACCTCACCACGCCGCTCACCGTGGCCACCAACCGGCCGGTCGCCGCACCCTTCGCCGAGGTCTTCGAGCGCGCCGGGGTGGAGGTCCGCCACCGGCTGCGCGGCGGCTAGCCCGTCAGCGCCTCCTCCAGCGCTCTGACCAGCTGGTCGGCGTGGTCGGGCGTGAAGGTGAGGGGCGGGCGGATCTTCAGCGTTTCGCCATGCCGCCCGCAGGCGCCGATCAGCACGCCCCGCTGCCGCAGCCCGTTGATCGCCCGCCGGGCAGCCTGAGGATCGGGTGCATCGGGGTCGCCGTCGCGGCAGAGGTCGACGCCCGTGAAGAGCCCCGCCCCGCGGACGGCCCCGATCGACGGGTGGCCTGCCTGCAGCCCCGCGAGCTTCCGGCGGAGATAGCGGCCCGTGTCGGCCGCGTTCCGTTGCAGCGCCTGGTCCTCGATGACGTCGAGCACGGCGAGCCCCGCGGCCGCCGCCACGGGATTGCCGCCGAAGGTGTTGAAGTAGCCGAACTCGGCAAAATAGGGGGCCATCACCTCCGGCCGGGCTGCGAGGCCGGCCACGGGGAAGCCGTTGCCCATGGGCTTGCCCATGGTGACGATGTCGGGGGTGATGCCGTGCCGCTCAAAGCCCCAGAAGGCGTCGCCGGTGCGGGCGAAGCCGGGTTGTACCTCGTCGGCGATGTAGAGGGCGCCGGCGCCGCGGACGACCGTCGCTGCGGCCTTGAGGAAGCCCCGTGGGTCGGCGTGCACGCCGTCGCTGGAGAAGATCGAATCGGCGATGAAGGCGGCACAGCCGAAGCCCGCCTCGTCCAGCTCGCCGATCGCCCGCTCGACGCTTGCGGCGAACCCGGCCGCAATGTCGGCGCCGTAGTGCCCCGCACCCGGTGCCGGCACCATGCGGACATGGGCGGGCGGCCGCCCCCACTTGAAGGCGGAGGGCGAGATCTCGCTCACGGCCGCGGTGTTGCCGTGATAGGCCGCCGCCGTGACGACGATGCCCTGCCGCCCGGTGGCCGTCCGGGCGAGCCGCAGGGCCAGGTCGTTCGCCTCGCTGCCGCTGCAGGTCAGCGCCAGGGTCGAGAGTGCTGCCGGCAGGGTCGCCTTCAGGCGCTCGGCATAGGCTTCCGTCGGCTCGTTCAGGTAGCGGGTGTGGACGTTGAGCGTTGCCGCCTGTTCGGCGATTGCCGCCACCACCCGGGGATGGCAGTGCCCGACCGAGGCCACGTTGTTGTAGACGTCGAGATAGCGCCGCCCGTCCTGTGTCTCGAGCCAGACGTCCGTGGCGCGGACGACGTGCAGGGGCTCCTCGTAGAAGAGCACCGAGACCGGGCCCAGATTCGCCTGCCGCCGGGCGAGCAGGGCGGCCGTTGCCGGATCGGCAGCGGCACCGCTCGCCGGATCGAAGGCGTTGAGCGAGAGGATGTCGGGATCGGTCGGCATGGGTGGAAGCTTTCCTCGCCGCCGGGCCACGGAAGAGACGCCGGCAGTTTGCGTCGGGGCCGGGGTGAAGGCAACCGGGGCCGATTTCCGGTGGCACCCGGGGCCGGATGCCGTTATCGAACCAGCAACTACAAACTTCTGGTCAGGGAGAACGGTCGATGCTCAGGCACATCCGCAACACGATTGTCGGCTCCACGGCACTGGCGCTCGTCAGCGCTGCGGCGCTCGCCGCCACGCCGCCCGACATGCTGGTGATCGGCACCGATGTCGGCGCCATTCCAACGCTCGATCCGGCGGCGCTCAACGCCCGGACCGTCTCGGAGCTGGTCTCCAACCTCTACGACAACCTCCTGAAGCTCGACCCCGACAACCTGCAGTCCGTCCAGCCGATGCTCGCCGAGAGCTGGGAAGTGGCGCCGGACAACGCCAGCATCACGCTCAAGCTGCGCGACGACGCGACCTTCTCGAGCGGCAACCCGGTCACCGCCGAGGACGCCGCCTGGACCATCCAGCGGGTGATCAAGCTCGGCCAGGTGGGTGCCACCGACCTCGCCCAGTGGGGCTTCACCGCCGACAATGTCGACCAACTCGTCCGCGCCGAGGACGACCAGACCCTGGTGATCGAGCTGCCCGAGCAGGTCAGCACGGACCTCGTGCTCTATTCGCTCGCCGGCTCGTCGCTCGGCATCATCGACCGGCAGGCCGCCCTCGAGCACGAGGCCGATGGCGATCTCGGCCGCGACTGGCTGCGCGCCAATGCCGCCGGCAGCGGCCCCTTCACCCTCGTCGAATGGCGCCCGGACGACATCGTCGTCACCGAGCGGCGCGAGGACTACTGGGGCGGCACGCCGGCGATGCGCCGGGTGATCATGCGCCACGTGCCGGAATCGGGAAATCTCCGCCTGCAGCTCGAGGCCGGCGACGTCGATATCGGCCAGTATGTCGGCTCCGGCGACCTCGACGCCCTGGCCGAGAACGAGGACATGGAGATCCAGCACACGCCGGGCTTCGGCTTCTACTACATCGCGCTCAACCAGAAGGACCCGGACCTCTCCAAGCCCAAGGTGCGCGAGGCCTTCCAGCACGTGCTCGACTGGGAGGCCTTGAGCCAGTCGTCGATGCGCTTCAACGGCTTTCCCTGGCAGTCGATCATCCCGCAAGGCATGGCCGGCGCACCCGAAGAGTTCGTGGAGAAGTTCAATTACGATCCGGAGCGGGCGAAGGAACTGCTGGCCGAGGCGGGCTATCCGGACGGCCTCAAGAAGAAGCTCTATCCGGCCAGCGACGGCCATCTGCTGAACGCCGAATCGCTGCAGGCCACGGCACGCCTCGCCGGCATCGAGCTGGAGCTGGTCCCGGGCAACCACGTGCCGGAGTTCCGGGCCCGCGACTTCGAGGTCTACACCGGCAATTCGGGCGGCCGCCTGCCGGACCCCTTCGCCACGGCCACCCACTACGCCTTCAACCCTGACAACAGCGACGAGGCGCAGCTCAGCGGCTACTACATGTGGCGGACGGCCTGGGACGTGCCGGAGCTGACCGAGCTCACCAACGAATCGAAGCGCGAGTCCGACCCGGAGAAGCGCGCCCAGATCTTCCGCGAGATGGACGAGATGTACCAGGAGCTCGATCCGTCGCTGATCGTGTTCTTCCAGCGCGTCGATCCCTATGTCGTCCGGGGCGAGGTCGAGGGCTATGTCGGCCACCCGACCTGGTCGACCCGCTGGGCCGACGTGACCAAGAACTAGGGGCCGTCGGAGGACGTGAGCGTCTCCAGCGCCAGGACCGTGCCCGGACCGCCGGCGGCCCGGGCACGCCGGGCGCGGCTCGGCCGCCTAGTCGGCCGGACGGTGTCCCTGGCGCTGACCTTGCTCGGCCTGATGGCGCTCACCTTCCTGATGGGGCGCCTGCTGCCGGCCGACCCGGTGCTGGCCGTGACCGGGTTCGAAGTCGACCGCGCCACCTATCAGCGCGTCTATCTCGAGCTCGGCCTCGACCGGCCGGTCTGGGAGCAGTTCCTCTCCTATGTGGGCGGCATCTTCCAGGGCGACCTCGGGCGCTCGACCACGACGGGCCAGCCCGTCGCGGTCGATCTGCTGCGGGTCTTCCCGGCGACCTTCGAGCTCGCCCTGACGGCGGCCATCGTCGGCTCGCTGCTCGGCATCCCGCTCGGCATCGTGGCGGCGGTCAACCGCGACCGGATGATCGACCATATCGCCCGGATCATCGGCCTCGCCGGCTACTCCATCCCGATCTTCTGGATGGGGCTGATGGCGCTCCTCGTGTTCTACGCCAAGCTCCGCTGGGTGGGCGCCTCGGGCCGCGTCGACGTCTTCTACGAGGGGCTGGTGCCGTCCCGCACCGGGCTCCTCCTGGTCGATTCCGCCATCGCCGGCGACTGGGCGGTGTTCCGAAGCGCCTTCGCGCATCTGATCCTGCCGGCCTCGATCCTCGGCTACTACTCGACCGCCTATATCAGCCGCATGGCCCGCAGCTTCATGCTCGAGCAGCTCGGCCAGGAATACATCGTCGCCGCCCGCGCCAAGGGCCTGCCACGAAACGCGGTCGTCTGGCGGCATGCCTTCAAGAACATCCGCGTCCAGCTCCTGACGGTGGTGGCCCTCGTCTTCGCCGGCCTGCTCGACGGCACGGTGCTGGTCGAGACGGTCTTCGGCTGGCCGGGCGTCGGCCAGTACCTGACTCGCGGCCTGCAATACAACGACATGAACGTGGTAATGGGAACGGTGCTGGTGATCGGCCTCCTCTTCCTCGCCATGAACACGCTCTCGGACTGGCTCTACCGCCGGCTCGACCCGAGGACGCGGTGAGCGGCATGGCCGGGCCCGGCAGCGATTCCCTCGAGCGGCCCCAGGGGCTCAGGGCCTGGCTCGATGCCGAGGAGCCCACGAGCCTGCGCCAGGCGCGGGCACAGCGGGCCTGGCGCGGCTGGCAGGCCTTCCTCGGCCACCGCCTCGGCGTGGTCGGGCTCGTGCTCGTCGTGGGGCTCGTGCTGGTCGCCCTCTTCGCCCCCTGGCTCGCCACCTACGATCCGCTCATCCAGGTCATGGACGAGCGGCTGCAGCCGCCCTCGGCCGCACACTGGCTCGGCACCGACCATCTCGGGCGCGACATCTACTCGAGGATCGTCTGGGGGGCGCGAACGACGCTGCGGATTGCCGTGCTGGTGGCCGTGATCGTCGCCCCCATCGGCCTCGCGATCGGCGCCACCGCCGGCTATCTCGGCGGCATCGCCGACGAGGTGCTGATGCGGGTCACCGACATCTTCCTCGCCTTTCCGGGCCTGATCCTGGCGCTCGGCTTCGCCGCCGCCCTCGGCCCCGGCATCAACAACGCCATCATCGCCATCGCCCTCACCGCCTGGCCGCCGATCGCCCGGCTCGCCCGCGCCGAGGCGCTGACCATCCGCAGCAGCGACTACATCGCCGCCGTCCGCCTCCAGGGCGCCTCGCGCACGCGGCTCATCGCCCGCCACGTCGTGCCGATGTGCCTGCCGTCCGTGGTCGTCCGCGTCACGCTCAACATGGCGGGCGTCATCCTGACGGCCGCGGGCCTCGGCTTTCTCGGCCTCGGCGCCCAGCCGCCCTGGCCCGAATGGGGAGCCATGGTCGCCGTCGGCCGGCAGTTCATGTTCGACAGCCCCTGGGTGGTGGCGGCCCCCGGCATCGCCATCGCCGTGATCAGCCTCGCCTTCAACCTCTTCGGCGACGCGCTCCGCGACATGCTGGACCCGCGCAGTGCCTGAGGCCCCGGAGCGGGTGCGCTTGGCTTTTGCGCGCCGGACGGCCAGAATTCGGGCAATCGACGGGGACAGGGTTTGGCCAGGCGACCGACCATGCGGCGCAACGCGGAGATCAGTCGGGCACGCCTCGTCGAGGCGGCGACCGAGGAGTTCGCGCTGCGTGGCTATGACGGGGCCAGGGTCGACGCCATCGTCGCCCGGGCGGAGGTCTCGAAGAACCTCGTCTACCACTATTTCGCCGGCAAGGAGGCGCTCTTCATCGCGGTGATGGAGCGGGTCTACGTGCTGATGCGCACCCACCACCAGGACGATCTCCTCAAGCAGCTCGAGCCCAGGGCGGCGATCGAGCGGCTGATCCGTTCGGTGCACCGGCTCTTCGTCGAGCGGCCCGAGATCATCACGCTGCTCAACAGCGAGAACCTGCACAAGGCCGCGCACATCGCGAAGTCGGGCACGATCAAGACGCTCTACAACCCGCTGCTCGAAGCACTGATCGACATCCTCGACCGCGGCTCCGCCGCCGGCGTCTTCCGCCGCGGGGTCGACCCGGTCGACCTCTACATCACGATCAGCGGGCTCTCCTACTTCTACATCTCCAATGCCCACACCCTGACCTTCATCTTCAACGAGGACCTGCTCGCCGAGGCGCGGCTGGCGCGGCGCGAGCAGCACATCGTCGAGGTGGTGCTGGGCTATCTCGAGGCGGGCAGGGCGGAGGAAGCGGTCAGCCGGGTTCCGGCGCACGCGGCGGTGCCCGGCTGACCAGCAGGAGCCCTGCCATGACGAGGACGAAGCCCAGCGCGTGATACCAGGCGAGGGCCTCGCCGAGGAAGGCCACGGCCATCGCCGCCGAGGCGATCGGCGTGAGGTAGAGGAAGGCCGCGGCGCGTTGCGGACCGAGCCGCGACACGCCGAAGATGTAGAAGGCGTTGGCCAGCAGCGTCGGGGCGATGGCGGCATAAGCTAGGATCAGGAGGGCGGTGGCCGGCTCGGCGCCCTGGGTCGCATAAGCCTCGCCGCCGGCGGCGAGCCAGATCACATAGGCCGGCAGCAGCACGGTGAGCGTGCCGGCCGTCGCCGTCGCGGCAGTGAGCGAGAGGCTGGCGATCCGGTCCCGATAGGGCCGCAGGCGGGTGGTGAACCAGGCGAATAGGATGGCGGAGCCGAGCACGTAGAGATTGCCGATGCCGGCGCCGAGGGCGAGGATCGCGGCCGGATCGCCGCGCGTGACGACGAGGAGTGCTCCGGCGAAGGCGATGGCGAGCCCGGCGAGCGTCGCCCCGGCGATGCGCTCCCGGCCCCGAAGCCAGACGATCAGCGCCACCCAGGCCGGCGTGGTCGAGCTGATGATGCCGACCTCGATGGCGAGGCTGTAATAGGCGCCGGCGATCAGCAGGACCGAGAAGAGCCCGACGCCGACCGTGCCGAGCAGGAGGAGATCCCGCCAGCGCTCGCGCAGCACCGGCCAGTCGCGACAGAGCCCCGGCCAGGCGACGGCGATCAGGATCGGCAAAGCGGCCGCCCAGCGCCAGAAGACGAAGGCGGCGAGCGGCACGATCTCGGTCGAGCCCCGGGCGACGACGTGGTTGCTGCCCCAGAGCGTGGCCGTGGCGAGCAGCGCCAGCCCGCCCAGCAGGGCACCGCCGGGCAGGGGGGCGGCGGGCGGCGTCAAGTTGCGCTGGCGGCGAGGAACTGCTGCAGCTCCGCGCTGGCGCGGTGGATGCCTTCGAGCCGCTCGGGTGGCAGGTGAATCTCCGTCCCCTTCTGCCAGCTCGGCCGGGCACGGCAGCGGGCGAACCAGTCGCCGACCCGCGGCCGGCCCTCCAGCATCCAGGCCTCGATCCCGTAGAAGCTGGCGATCTGGACGTAGGGGAGGAGGGCAATGTCGGCGAGCGAGAAGCTGTCGCCGGCAAGCCAGGCCCTGCGCTCGAGCGCCTTCTCGAGCTGGTCGAGCGTGGCGGCGAGCACCCGGAACGAGGTCTGTGTGTCGGGCGAGCCGAAGCCTTCCTTCAGGAGCCGGCGCTGGCGGTCGCGGCGGGCCGGGTCGAGCAGGGCCGCGAGCATCGCCTCGATCTCGTCCGGGCTCCTGTCCAGCCAGCGCGGCCGGACGGCGATCGGCCAGGCGAGCCCGGGCCAGGCCGGATGCAGAACTTCGTCGACATGCTTGAGCCAGAGCCGCATGGCGGCGACCTCGCGCGGCGCCTCGGGCACGAGGGAAGGAAGCGGGCAGGCCGCCTGGATGTAGTCGAGGATGGCGGTCGATTCGACCAGCAGTTCCTCGCCCCAGCGCAGCGTCGGCACGTAGCCCTTCGGGTTGAGGGCAAGGTAGTCGGGCGCAAGGTTCGCCTTGCTGGCGAGGTCGACCATGGTCTCCTGCCAGGCGATGCCCTTCTCCGCCAGGGCCAGGCGGACCTTGTCGCAGCAGGGCGAGAGTGGGTAGTGGTAGAGCAGGACAGGTGTGCTCATGCGGTCGTCCCGTTCAGCCGCCATGCTGGCTGCCGCCCTCGCCGCGCTGCGAGACGTGCCAGGGCAGCATCAGCCGCTCGGCGAAGTCGATGGCGTAGAAGAGTGCGGTCCCCATGAGGCCGAGCAGCACCAGCGAGACGAAGACGCGGGTGGTGTCGAACTGGCCCTGCGCCACGAGGACGAGAAAGCCGAGCCCATTGCCGCCGGCGACGAACTCGCCGACGATCGCACCCACAAGCGCGAAGGAGATCGCCACCTTCATGCCCGCGAAAAGGCTGGGCAGCGCGTTGGGGAAGCGGATCTTGGCCAGGATCTGCAGCTGCGACGCACGTGCCGCCCGCGCCAGGTTGACCATGTCGGGATCGACCGACCGCAGCCCGAGGACAGTGTCGATGACGATGGGAAAGAGGGCGAGCATCACGGCGACCGCGATCTTGGGCTCCATCCCGGTGCCGAGCCAGATGACGAAGAGGGGGGCGAGCGCCACCTTGGGCACGCTGTTGAGCGCTACCAGGAGGGTATAGATCGTCCGCTCCAGGAGGCGCGAATAGACGATGGCGACCGCCAGAGCGATGCCGAGCGCCACCGAGACCGCGAAGGCGAGCAGCGTCGTCCAGAGCGTATAGCCCATGTGCCGGATGAAGAGCCCGGGCGTCGTCAGGAACTCGGCGAGGATGGCACTCGGCGGCGGCAGGAAGATCTTCGGCGGCTCGTAGTACCAGACGCCGAGCTCCCAGATGGCGACGAGTGCCGCCAGCACGAGGAGCACGTCGCGGGTGCGGCTTTCGCCCATGAGATGCTTGCGCCAGAAGCTCATTCCTTGAGGATCCCGAGCTCTGCGAAGTGGTGGCGGATCTGGTGCACATAGGCGCCGAAGGCCGGCGTCTCGCGGATGGCGAGCGGGCGCGGGCGGGGCAGGTCGATGTCGATCACCTCGACGATGCGCCCGGGGCCGCGCGACATCATCACCACCCGGTCGGAGAGGTAGACCGACTCGACGATTGAATGAGTGATGAAGAGCACGGTCTTGTTGCTGCCCTGCCAGATCCGCGTCAGCTCGACATTGAGGTCGTCGCGGGTCATGGCATCGAGCGCCCCGAACGGCTCGTCCATGAGCAGGAGCTCGGGATCGCAGAGCAGCGCCCGGCAGATGGCGGCGCGCTGGCGCATGCCGCCGGAGAGCTCCCAGGGATGGCGGTCCTCGAACCCTTCGAGGCCGAAGCGGGCGAGGAGCTGCATGGCCCGCTCGCGGTAGTCGGCGCGCGGCAGGCGCAGAAGCTCGGCCTGCAGCAGCACGTTGTCGAGAATGGTCCGCCAGTCGAGCAGCACGTCGCGCTGGAAGACGATGCCCATGGCGTCGGGCGGGCCGTCGAGCTTGTGGCCATTGATGTCGATCTTGCCGCTGGTGATCGGCACCAGCCCGGCAAGGCACTTCATCAAGGTACTCTTGCCGCAGCCGCTCGGGCCGACCACGCTGACGAAGGCGCCGGGCGCCATCTCGAGATCAATGTCGCTCAGCGCCTCGACGTCGCCGCGTGGCGAGGGATAGACCTTCGCCACGCGGTCGAGCGCCACATAGGGCTGGGTGCCCTGGCTCACCCGGGCCTACTGCAAGAGGTCGTTGGTGAAGTAGTCGTCCGCGTTCCAGCCCGGGCTGATCAGGCCGGTCTTCTCCATCCCCTGGAGCGCCTCCTCCCAGTCCTCGCGCGCCTGCCAGCCGATCGGCTGGCCCTCGGTCGCCGGCGTATCGAAGTATTCGAGGGTGATACGGATCTGCTCGCGCAGGACATCCGGGTTCAGGTTGGCGTCCGGCCGCTGGGCGATGATCGCCTCGACCCCGAGATCGAGGTCCTCGCGGATCGCCGCCCAGGCGCGCTGCTGCACCTCGACCACCTTCGCCAGCTCCTCGCCCCGCTCGGCGATGGTTTCCTCGGTGGCGATCAGGCCGTAGCTCGGGAAGGTGAGGCCGGCCTCGTCCAGCATCATGCACTTGGAGGGCCGGCTCGCCTCGGCCACCGGGATGGCCGAGCCGATGGTCGACATGAGCCCGTCCGCCCGCCCGGCGGTATAGGTGCCCCAGAGCGCTGCCGGGTCGACGAACAGCACCTCCACCTTGGTGTCGTCGAGCCCGCCGGCGGCCAGGTAGTCGTTGATGTAGGCGGCCCAGGGACTGGCAGCGAAGACGACCAGCGTCGTGCCCTCGAGATCGGCGATCTCCTCGATCGGCGAGTCGCGATCGACGAGGATGCAGAGGTCGGTCTTGCGCTGGAAGCCGGCGAAGGACTTAATCTCGGCCCCCTGCTCGCGCGAGGCGCCGAGCAGGCCGAGCTGGATCTGGCCGACATCGACCTGGCCGGCATTGACGAGCTGCAGCGTGTTGCCCGAGCCGCGGCCGTCCTGGAGATCGACGGCGAGCCCCGCCTCCTCAAACCAGCCCTCGTTCATGGCGTAGTGCATGCCGGCATGCACGCCCCAGGGCGAGAAATCGAGCCGGACCGTCAGGGGCTCCTGGGCCGCGGCAAGGCCGGCCGTGGTGGCCATCAGAACTGTAGCGAGCGTGCTTGCAAGGATCGTCCGTCGGGCTGCCATCGTCGTCTCTCCTTTGTGAAGACTACGTTCTCTGCGCGCGCAAATCGGCACGGAGTGCCGCCGTCGCGGCCGCGTCCGGCATGCAGGTGTCGGACAGGACCACGCCATGCCGGTCGCGGGCGAAGTCCCGGCTGATCTTCTCGTCGAGCGCGTCCGTGGCGACCAGCGCCGGGTCGCGCTCGAGCGGGTCGCCATAGCCGCCGCCGCCAGCCTGGTGGTGGCAGAGGCTGTCGCCGGCCTCGATGTTCCGCGTCAGCTTGCCGGGCACCGCCTCGGCGTTCCGGTCCGGGTTCAGGATGTTCCGGGTGAGGGCACCCGGCTCGCCTCCGAAGAGGCCGTAGGGCGCATGCGCCGTGCGGTCGGAGCGAAGCTGCAGCATCGCTTCGGGCGCCAGGAGGCGGTAGGTGCGCGTGAGGCCGAGCCCGCCCCGCCACTTGCCGGCGCCGCAGGAGTCCTGCCGGTAGCCGAATTCCTCGATGCGCACGGGATAACGCGCTTCCAGCGTCTCGACCGGCAGGTTCGACATGTTCTGCGCCGGGTTGGTCACACCCTCGATGCCGTCCTGGTCGACGCGCCCGCCCCAGGCGCCGTTGATCATGTCGACGAGGATGAAGGGCTCGCCGGTAGCCTTGTCGTAGCCGCCGAGGCAGACGACCGTGTTGCCGCCCTCGCCGGCCGCCATGACCTTGGTTGGCACGATCTGGGCTAGGGCCCCCAGCATGGTGTCGACGATGCGATAGCCGGTAAGCGCCCGCGCAGCGACCGCCGCGGGCAAACGCGGGTTCAGCATGGAGCCCAAGGGCGCCTTGACGTCGATGCAGCGAAAGACGCCGGCATTGTTGGGTGCATCCGAGTCCATCACGCAGCGCACGCTCAGATAGCTCGCCGACTTGACGAAGGAGAGGGTGGAATTGATGGCCCCCTTCACCTGCGGCGCACTGCCCTCGAAGTCGACCTCGAGATGGCCGCCCTTGACGGTGATGGTCGCCTTGATCGGGATCGGCTTGTCGCTGAAGCCGTCGCCGTCGATGTGGTCGGTGAAGCTGTAGGTGCCGTCCGGCCAGGCCTCGATCTCGCGGCGGGTCATGGTCTCGGCGTAGTCGAGCAGGCCCTCGATATAGCTCTCGACCGTGGCGGCGCCGTAGCGTTCGAAGAGCCTGAGATACTGCCGCTCGCCCATCCGGCAGGTGGCGTATTGCGAGAGCAGGTCGCCGATCACGAGGTCGGGCACGCGGACGTTCTTCTCGAACAGGCGAAAGAGCGTCTTGTTGGGCTCGCCCCGCTCGTAGAGCTTGAGCGGCGGAACGCGAAAGCCCTCCTGGAAGATCTCGGTGGAATCCGAGGCGTTCGAGCCCGGCACGCGCCCGCCCATGTCGCAATGATGGGCAACGACGACGGTGAATCCCTGCAGCCGGTCCGCGAAGAAGACCGGCTTGAACATGAAGATGTCCGGGAGATGCATGCCGCCCTCGTAGGGGTCGTTCATGATCACGACGTCGCCCGGCGCGAAGTCGTCGCCGAACGCGGCCTGCACCGCCTCGATGGCGTCGGGCACCGCCCCCAGATGGAGAGCCACGGTCTTCGCCTGGGCGACGATGCGGCCATGCCGGTCGCAGAGCGTGGTCGAGTAGTCGAGCACTTCCCGGACGATGTGCGAGCGGGCCGTGCGCATCACGTTGTAGGCCATCTCGTCGACGATGGTGTCGAAGGCGTTCTTGATGACCGCAAAGGTGATCGGGTCGGCAAAGGGCGAGGCGTCGCTTTTGGTCATGACCTTCAGCCCTCCAGCTCGATGCGCAGATTGCCCGCCTCGTCCGCCCGCACCACGGCGCCCGGCGGGATGACGGCGGTGGTGTCCAGGCTCTCGACAATCAGCGGCCCCGTCGCCACTTCCGGCAAAGCCGAGCGGTCGAAGACGGGGGTCGAAACGTAACCGGATTCGCGCGCGAACATCACCTGACGCTCCGAAGCAACGTTCGTGCCACCGGTGGCGGCCGTGCGGTAGCTGGTGAAGTCGAGCTTGCCGGCCCGGTGGCCGCGGCCGACGACGCGCACCGCCACGACCTCGACCCGGTCCCGCGCACGGTACTCGTAGACCCGCTCGTAGGCCTCGAGAAATCGCTCGCGCAAGGGGGCGGCGAAGCCTGCCTCGATGGCGTCCTCGACGACGATGCCGAGCTCGGTGTCCTGATTCTCGAAGCGGAGATCGACCTGCCGCTCGATCGCCATCTGGTCGGCGGAGAAGCCCTCCTCGGCGAGCGCCGCCCGGGCCTCGGCCGCGAGTCGGTCGAGCGCTGCCTGCAGCCGCGGCCCCAGCGCCTCGTCGAGCGGGGCGGGCAAAGGCTCGACGAGCTGGCGCTCGATGTCGCCCGCCAGCATGCCGGCGGCGGTGAAGACGCCGGCGAGGTTGGGCAGCAGGACATGGCGGATGCCGAGCATGGCGGCGAGGTCGCAGGCATGGACCGGGCCGCTGCCGCCGAAGGCGACAAGCGTGAAGTCCCTCGGGTCGACGCCGCGCTCGACCGTCACCGCCCGGATAGCGCGGGCCATGTTGAGATTGGCGATCTCGCGCACACCAAGCGCCGCCTCGGCGGCGCTGACGCCGAGCGGGGTGGCGACATGGCTGGTGACCGCCTGCTCCGAGAGGCCGGCGTCGATGGCGAGCGTGCCGCCGGCCAGCTCCTTCGGATTGAGATAGCCGAGCACCACATTGGCGTCGGTGACCGTGGCGCTGTCGCCGCCCTTGCCGTAGCAGGCCGGCCCGGGCTCCGCACCGGCCGAGCGGGGGCCCACATGGATAAGCCCGCCCGCATCGACCCGGGCGATCGAGCCGGCCCCGGCGCCGACCTCGGCGATGTCGATGGTGGGCGCGCGCATGAGGAAGCCGCCGGCCTTGATGAAGCGGCTCGGCGTCGAGATCCCGGCGCGGAACTCGTACTCGTTGGTGCGCGAGATGCGCCCGCCCTCGATGAGCGCCGCCTTCGCCGTGGTGCCGCCCATGTCGAAGACGATGAGGTCGTCGATCCGCCCGGCCGTGCCGAGCCGAGCCGCACCGGTGACCCCGGCGGCCGGGCCCGAGGAGATGAAGAGCACGGGCTGCTCCTGTGCCACGGCGGAGCGGACGAGCCCGCCGCTGGAGCTGACGACGAGCAGCGGTGCCGTGATGCCGAGCCCCGCGAGCCCGGCGGCGAGCCGCGCCAGATAGCCCCGCATGACCGGCAGGACATAGGCGTTGACCACGGCCGTGCTGGTCCGCTCGTATTCCTTGGCCTCGGGCTGCAGTGCCGCCGAGAGGGTCACCTCGAAGGCCGGGAAGTGCTCGGCCAAAAGCTCGCCGACGCGGCGCTCGTGGGCGGCGTTGCGGTAGCTGTTGATGAAGCAGACGGCGACCGAGGTGATGCCCTGCTGCTGCAGCCGCCGGCCGGCCTCCAGCACCTCCGCTTCGGCCAGAGGCGTCAGCACGGCACCGTCGGCGGCGATCCGCTCGGTCACCTCGAGCCGGGCGCGCCGCGGCACCAGCGGCTCGGGCTTGGTCCAGGCGAGGTCGAACATCTCGGGCGTGCGCACGCGGCCGATCTCGAGGATGTCGCGAAAGCCCCGGGTCGTGATCAGCCCGGTCGGCGCTCCGGTGCGCTCGAGCAGCGTGTTCGAGCCGATGGTCGTGCCGTGCAGCACCTCGACCACTTGGCTGCCGTCGACGCCGGCCTCGGCCATGATCCCGCGGATGCCGTCGAGAACCGCGGCCTCTGGCGCTGAACCGGTCGAGGAAACCTTGGCGGTCAGCACCTCGCCGGCCCCCTTGATCAGCACGAGGTCGGTGAAGGTGCCGCCGATATCCGCGGCGATCCTGACCGTCCGCTCGCCCGGTTCCGCCAAGCCCATGCGTTCCGTCCCTAACTAACCAATTGGTTAGTACGCTAGGTGCGGCAGGACACCTTGTCAATTGGCAGGAAATTGCTCAGGCGGTGAGGCTGACCCGGGCTGGCGGGAAGGCGGCGAGCGCCTGGCCGATCGCAGTCCGGTCGAGGAGAACGAAGCCGGTCGAGAGGCCGTCCGCGATCGTGGCGCGCGGGTGCAGGACGGAGACCCGGCGCCATTTGCCGGTGGTTGGCCGGCCGAGGCGCGGGTCGATGATGTGGCCGATGCTGCCGGCAGCATCCATGACCGTGCCGAAGGGTGCCGAGGTGGCGACAGCGCCGTCCGTCAGGCTGACGACCTCGTCATCGGTGCCGAGGCCGATGCGCCAGGCCTCGCCGGGGCTGCGCTCGCCCGCGGCCCGGATTTCGCCCAGATCCACCAGCACATGGGCGAGCCCGCCGGCGCGCAGCAGGTCGGCGATGCGGTCGGTGACGTAGCCCTGGGCGATGCCGTTCAGGGTCAGCGCCATGCCCGGCCGACCGAAGGCGATCCGACGGGTGTGGACAGCGACGGCCTCCATCCCGACGACCGCCCGGGCCGCGCGCAGGGCCTCTGCCTCCGGCGGCCTGCCGGCCATGGCAGCGTCGGCATGGAGCCGCCAGAGCGGCTGGACGGTCGGTTCGAAGGCGCCGCCGGTGGCAAGGTGGACGGCACGCGCCTGGTCCAGGAGATCGACCAGCTCGAAGGGCGGGGCGTCGAGCCGGCCGGTGCGGTTCAGCCGGGCGAGGGCGCTCGCCGGGTCGAAGAGGCCGAAGATGCGCTCGAGCCGGCGGATCTCGGCGACGGCGGCGGCGATCAGGCCCTGGGCCCTGA
Source organism: Alphaproteobacteria bacterium (assembly GCA_030431615.1). Lineage (GTDB taxonomy): Bacteria > Pseudomonadota > Alphaproteobacteria > Geminicoccales > Geminicoccaceae > SLRI01. Next base: position 41,679 of record JAUIID010000004.1, on the reverse strand, counting down.
TCGCATCGTCATGGCGGATGATCAGTTCCGCCGGCGCACCCAGGGCGATGCCCGACCAGCGCTGCGCAGGCGCGGCGCCGCCGGCGCCGGCGGGCAGCGCCAGGCCGGCGGCGCTGGCCGCGAGCACGGTCAGGCAGCGGCGCCGGTCGAGCTGCCTCATGCCGCCCGTGCCCCGGCCAGGTGGTGCCAGCCGAACCAGGCGATGGCGAGCCAGACGAGGCTGCGCAGCGTCATGGCGCCCACGGTGCGCATCTCGAAGGCGCCGCCGGTGGCGACGTGGACGGCGAAGGCCGCGAAGACAATGAGCGTGGCGACGGCGATGAGCCAGGCGAGGCGGGGTGCCCAGGGACGGGCGCGCCAGAGGCCGACACCGGCCGCGATATAGGCGAAGCCGGCGAACGTGTTGAACCAGAGGACGAAGGGCACAGCATCGCCGACCGCGGCCCGGGCCTCGGGCCCGCCGAAGAGTGCCCGGCCGCCGGAGAGCACGGTGGCGATGCCGAAGACGACGGCGATCACGGCGAGGGTCTGCAAGAGGCGGCTGCCGGTGTTCATGTCGGGCTCCCTCCGTCTGCCGGCGCGTGCAGGGCCGCTGCCGCCTCGCGCCGCTTTCGCCCCTTGATCAAGGGCGGGCAGGTATGGGCGTCGTGGTAGTGCTCCTGGCAGTCGAGGCAGTAGATGCACTCGTTCGGCACGATCTCGCCCGAGGGGTGGATCGCCTGGACCGGGCAGCTGACCGCGCAAATTCGGCATTCCCGGCCGCATTGCGGCCGCCGCTTCAGCCAGCGGAAGGTGGCGAGCCGGGCCGGGACGGCGAGGGCGGCACCGAGCGGGCAGACATAGCGACAGTAGAAGCGCTCGATGAAGAGCCCGGCGCCGAGCAGCAGCAGCGCGAAAACGACGAACGGCCAGTCGCGCACGAAGCGCAGGATGATCGCCGTCTTGAAGGGCTCCACCTCGGCGGCGAGGGTGGCCGCACTCATCGCATGGAGCGAGAGGGCGAGCAGGCCGAGGAAGATGATGTACTTGGTCGGCCAGAGCTTCTCGTGCAGCCCGAAGGGCAGCTCGAGCTGCGGCACGCGAAGCCGGCGGGCGAACTTGTTGGTCAGCTCCTGCAGGGCGCCGAACGGGCAGAGCCAGCCGCAGAAGACGCCGCGGCCGAGGAAGAGCAGGCCCAGCGCCACGTAGCACCAGAGGATGAAGATCAAGGGCTCCATCAGGAAGACCTGCCAGCTGAAGCCGGTGAGCAGGCTGTTGAAGAAGGTCAGGATGTTGACGACCGAAAGCTGGGCGCCCGCGACGAAGCCGAGCCAGACGAGGGTGACGGCGAGGAAGCCCAGGCGGAAGCGGCGATAGAACGTCCTGCGGCGCACCAGTGCGTCCTGGAAGACCAGCGCCACCGACAGGACCACGAGCAGCAGGACCAGGAGCGCGATCTCGAGCGAGCGGGCGGCCCAGATCTCGAGCCAGAGGCCGGGGCTGACGACGAGCGAGCCGTCGGGCTCCGTGGCGGCCTGCAGGAGGCTGGCGAGCCAGCCCTGCGGCACCTCCTCGACCGGCCGGGCGACGAGGGCCGCCGGTGCCGTCACCGGCAGGACGAAATCGAGCAGCACCTCGCCCGCTTCGGTCGGCTGGGCCACGATCAGCCTGAGGCTCCAGGGTTGCAGCGGATCGAAGCCGCTCGCCGCCGGCAGCACGAACCAGCCCATCTCGCGAAATTCGGGAGTGCCCTCGATCGCGAGCGCGTCGATGCGGGTGTGGCCCTCGGCTTCCAGCCGGATGACCTTCTCGCCCTGCAGCACCTGCAGGCGGTCGAAGACGCCGCTTCTGACGAAGCCCGTGCCCTTGACGGAGTAGCGGCCGCTGGCGAGGACGATGATGGCCTGGTCCCCCGGCTGGAGCGCGTGGGCCAGGGCCAGATGGCGCGCCTCGCCGAGCAGGTTCCGGCCGGTCAAGGCCGGCGTGGCGAGCGCCACGCGAAGATCGACGAAGGTGGCCGCCGGGTCGTCGAAGCCCGGCCCGGTCGGCGGCGACCGGCCGCGCTCGAGGAGTGCTCTCGCGATGTCGCCATTGGTCAGGAGGAGACGGCTCGTCAGGCCCTCGTTCTCCAGCGCCGGCCAGTCCAGCGCCTCGAAGCGATCGAGGTCCAGGCCGGCCGTTGCCGCTGCCGGCTCGATGATGCCGCGGCTGAGCGCCACTTCCCGGGCAGCGCGCAGGATGGCGTCGGCGAAGAGGACGGAGGAGACGGTGGCCCGGCTGATCGCGTCGACGCCGGATTCGCCGCCACTGTCGCCGGTCGCATCGACGGCCCGGCCCCGGAACTGGGCGATGAAGGCGTCGAGCTCTGCCGGCTCGACCCCGACGACGAGCACGGGCTCGTTGTGGGAGACCAGCCTGGCGCCGGTAATGCGCCCCTCGAGGTCGAGCCCGACCACGGCGTCGAACGGCCGGCCGCTATAGCCGACCGAGCCGAGGACGGCGCGGGTGGAAAGGAGATGGCCGGCGAGCCGGCCGCCGATCATGACATCGGCCGCCGGCGGTTCGCCGGTGAAGGCGCCGACCCCCTCGGCCCCCTGAAAGACCTCCCGCGCCAGCGTCAGGGACGGCGCATCCTGGGCGCGGCTCGTGGCCGGTATCGCGAGGAGCGTGGCGCACCAGAGGAGCAGGGCCAGGACCATGAGGCCGGGTCCCGGCACTCCCGCAACGCCCCGCCGATCAGTCACCGGGCCTCGTCCTCCGTGCATGGGCCCGACGCTAGGTGGCTTTGGCGCCGGGCTCCTTGACGCCGGTCAAGGACCGCCGGTTCTGCGACGGCTAGCGTTTGCGGCAAGGTGCCCTGATGCAGGCGATAAGGGAGAGGCTAAATGTTGGGACGCACTGCACTTCTGGCGGCGACCGCGCTCGGTGCGTGGACCTTGATGGCGGCGCCGATCGCCAGTGCCCAGGAGCAGCCGGATCCGACGGCGCTCGAAGGGCATACGCCCGAGGCAGGCACGACCTACGTGCCCGAGCTCAACGTGCTGAGCGAGATCAAGCTGGCGCAGCCGGGTCTCGCCCCGGAGCTCCAGGAGATGGGCATCGAGCCGCTCTCGACGGACGATTTCCAGCGGGCCCAGGTGATCTACTTCCAGCGCTGCGCCGGCTGCCACGGCGTGCTGCGCAAGGGTGCCACCGGTCGGCCGCTAACGCCCGACATCATGAAGGAAAACGGGCGCGACTACGTCAACGCCTTCATCGAGTACGGCTCGCCGGGCGGCATGCCGAACTGGGGCACCTCGGGTGATCTCTCGCCCGAGGAGGTCGACATCATGACCCGCTACCTCTTCCACGAGCCGCCGCAGCCGCCCGAATGGGGCATGGAAACGATGCGCGAGAACTGGCGCGTGCTGGTGCCCGTGGCGGAGCGGCCAACCGAGAAGCTGAACGACCTCGATCTCGACAACCTCTTCTCCGTCACCTTGCGCGATTCCGGCGAGGTGGCGCTGATCGACGGTGCGACCTACGAGATCAAGACGATCCTGAAGACCGGCTATGCCGTCCATATCTCCAGGCTCTCGGCTTCGGGCCGCTATCTCTACGTGATCGGCCGCGACGCGCTGGTCAGCATGATCGATCTCTGGATGGATCCGCCAGCGGTCGTGGCCGAGCTCAAGATCGGCATCGAGGCGCGCTCGGTCGAGAGCTCGAAGGCTGAGGGCTGGGAGGACAGGTTCGTCATCGCCGGCGCCTACTGGCCGCCCCATTACGTCATCACCGACGGTGCCACGCTGGAGCCTTTGAAGGTCGTCTCGACCAGGGGCTACACGGTGGGCGAGATGGAGTTCCATCCGGAGCCGCGGGTCGCCTCGATCGTGGCATCGCACCATACGCCCGAGTTCGTGGTGAACGTGAAGGAGACGGGCAAGATCCTGCTCGTCAACTACGAGGACCTCTCGAACCTCAAGGTTCGCGACATCGACGCGGCGCGGTTCCTGCACGATGGCGGCTTCGATTCGACCGGCCGCTACTTCCTGGTCGCCGCCAACGCGGTGCACCAGATCGCCGTGGTCGATACCGAGGAGGGCGAGCTCGAGGCGATCATCGACACGGGTGGGCAGACGCCGCATCCGGGCCGTGGCGCCAACTTTGTCCACCCCGAGTTCGGGCCGGTCTGGGCCACCACGCATCTCGGCGACTGGACGATCTCGCTGATCGGCACCGACCCCGAGGGCCATCCCGAGGAGGCCTGGAAGGTCGTGCAGATGCTGGAAGGCCTCGGCGGCGGCTCGCTCTTCCTGAAAACCCATCCGAACTCGCGCAATCTCTGGGTCGACACGCCGCTCAACCCGGAGCCGAGCATCGCCTCCTCGGTCGCCGTCTTCGATCTCGACAACCTGGATGCCGGCTACGAGGAGATCCCGATCGGCGAGTGGTCTGGCATCACCGAGGGCGTGCGCCGCATCGTGCAGCCCGAGTACAACAAGGACGGCACCGAGGTCTGGTTCTCCGTCTGGAACGCGCAGGACCAGGAATCGGCGATCGTCGTGGTCGACGACAAGACGCGGACCCTCAAGCACGTGATCAAGGACCCGCGGCTGATCACGCCGACCGGCAAGTTCAACGTCTTCAACACCATCAACGACGTCTACTGAGCGACGGCCGGGGCAGTGCGCCCAGCACTGCCCCGGCCGGGCCTTGTTGTCCGGCGGAGCTACAGGCATGCCCGAGAAAGCCTCAGTCGCACTGGTCGGCGCCGGACCGGGTGATCCGGAGCTCCTGACCCTCAAGGCGCTCCGCCACCTGCAGACGGCGGACGTCGTTGTCTACGACCGGCTCGTCTCGGCCGCCATCCTGGCGCTGATCCCGTCGGGCGTGCAGCGGATCTGCGCCGGCAAGGCGCCGGGCGAGCATCTCCTGGCCCAGGACGCGATCAACGCGCTCCTCGTCCGTCTGGCCCGCGCCGGCCGCCGCGTCGTCCGGCTCAAGGGCGGCGACCCTTACATCTTCGGCCGGGGCGGCGAGGAGGCCCTGCATCTCGTGGCGCACGGCGTCCCCTTCGAGGTGGTGCCTGGCATCACCGCAGCCTCGGGCGTGCTCGCCGCCGCCGGCATTCCACTCACCCATCGGGGCATGGCGACCGGCGTGCGGCTGATCACCGGCCATAGTTGCGAATCGGACGATCCCGACATCGACTGGCGCATGCTCGCCGATCCCGCCACCACGCTCGTCGTCTACATGGCGCTCGCGAGCCTCGCCCGGTTCCGGGACGGGCTGCTCGGCGCCGGCCTGGCACCCTCGACACCCGCCGTCGCCATCGCGTCCGGGACCCAGCCGGGCGAGCAGATCTGCCGAGCGACGCTGGCGGAGCTGCCGGCGGCGGTCGAGGCGGCCGGGCTCACCGCACCGGTGCTGCTGGCGGTCGGCCCGGTCGTTGCCCTCGGCGACATCCTGGCCGCCGGGAATGCCCTTCGGGAGGAGGCGGATGCCTGCCGCCAGCTGGGTTGACCGGGTGGCGCTTGGCCTCGCGATTTGGAGCCTCGCCGGCTCCGCTGCGGCCGCCGAGCCGTCGGCCGAGCGCCAGGACGAGCTGATCCATCTCCTGCGTCACGATTGCGGCTCCTGCCATGGCCTCACCCTGAAGGGCGGGCTCGGGCCGTCGCTCCTGCCCGACGCACTCGGTGACCAGCCGGCCGAGAGCCTGGTCGCCATCATCCTCGACGGCGTGCCCGGCAGGCCCATGCCGCCCTGGCGGGGGCTCCTGGTCGAGGACGAGGTGGTCTGGCTGGTCGGCCGCCTGCAGGAGGGGATCGGCGATGCGCGCTGAACGACGCACCGCTGCGCTCCTGGCCGTGACGCTCGGCCTTGTTGCCTGCACCACCAGCCCGCCTTTGCGCGGCACCGGCGATCTTGGCGTCGTCGTGGAGCGGGCCGAGGGCTCCATCCTGATCGTCGACACGACCGAAAACCGGGCCATCGGCCGGGTCGAGGGCCTCGGCGATCTGAGCCATGCGTCCGTCGTGTTCTCGCGCGACGGCCGCTACGCCTTCGTCTTCGGCCGCGATGGCGGGCTCAGCAAGGTCGATCTCCTGACCGGCGGGATCGCGGGTCGGATCGTCCAGGCCGGCAACAGCATCGGCGGCGCCATCTCGCAGGACGGCCGGATCGTCGCCGTCGCCAATTACGAGCCGGGTGGCGTGCGCTTCTTCAGGAGCGACGACCTCTCGCCCATCGCCGAGGTGCCCTCGACCTACGGCGCCGACGGCGCCCGCTCGAAGGTAGTCGGGATCGAGGAGATCGCCGACAACCGCTTCGTCTTCGCCCTCTACGATGCCGATGCCATCTGGACGGTCGGGCTCGAGGATGGCGCCGATCCCGCGGTGAAGCGCTTCGCCGGGGTCGGCAAGCTGCCCTACGACGCGCTGCTCACCCCGGACGGCCATTATTATATCGCCGGGCTCTTCGGCGAGGACGGCCTGGTCGTGCTCGACCTCTGGGACGCGAACGCGGCACCCCGGCGCATCCTCGATGGCTACGGCAAGGGCGAGGAGCCCCTGCCGGTCTACAAGATGCCGCATCTCGAGGGCTGGAGCGTCGCCGGCGACCGGCTCTATCTGCCCGCCATCGGCCGGCACGAGCTCCTGGTCGTCGACCGGGCGACCTTCGCCGAGGTCGACCGCATTCCGGTTCACAGCCAGCCGGTCTTCGCCATCGCCCGGCCGGACGTCCGGCAGGTATGGGTCAATTTCGCCCACCCCGACAACGACGTGATCCAGGTGATCGACGTGCCCTCGGGCGAGATCGTCAAGGATCTGAGGCCCGGCCCCGGCGTCCTGCACATGGAGTTCACGCCCAAGGGCGAGGCGGTCTGGATCTCCGTTCGCGACGCCAACCGCATCGATATCGTCGACACGGATACCTTCGAGACGGTGGGGTCGATCGAGGCCGAGGCGCCGAGCGGCATCTTCTTTACCGCCCGCGCCAATCGACTGGGTTACTGATGACGATCGCCGATATCCATGAGGTGCCGCTCGACGCCATCGATCGCCGGCTGATCGAGGCCTACCAGCGCGACCTGCCGCTCTGCCCCGAGCCCTACGCGGCCATGGGCGAGGCGCTCGGGGTGAGCGAGGCGGTGGTGCTCGACCGTCTTCACCACCTCCAGGAGCGCGGCGTGCTGAGCCGGGTCGGCGCCGTGATCGCGCCGCATCGCGCCGGCTGGAGCACGCTCGCCGCCATGGCGGTGCCGGAAGAACGGCTCGACGCGGTGGCGACGCTGGTGAATGCCTGCCCGGAGGTCAACCACAACTATGCCCGCGAGCACCGGCTCAATCTCTGGTTCGTCGTGACCGCGGCCAGCCGCGAGGCGGTCGCGGACGTGCTCGCCGACATCGCCGAACGGAGCGGAATCGGAGTGCTCGATCTGCCGCTGGAGCGCGCCTACGGCATCGATCTGGGGTTCAAGCCGTCATGGAGCTGACCCCGGCCGATCGCCGCCTGCTCGACGCCCTCGAGGGCGGGCTGCCGCTCGTTTCCCGCCCCTATGCGGTGCTGGGCGAACGCGCGGGTCTCGACGAAGCGGAGGTGACCCGGCGGCTCGCGGCCCTTCAGGCGGCCGGGGTAGTGAAACGGCTCGGCCTCGTCGTCCGGCATCACGAGATCGGCTACCGGGCCAATGCGATGACCGTCATGGACGTGCCGGACGACCAGGTCGACGCGGTCGGCGAGCGCCTGACCAGGGCCGCCGACGTGACGCTCTGCTATCGCCGGCCGCGCCGCCTGCCGGACTGGCCCTACAACCTCTTCGCCATGGTGCATGGCCGCGAGCGCGAGGCCGTGCTCGCCCGCATCGACGAGCTGCTGGCGGAGCACGGGCTCGCCGACCTGCCGCATGCCGTGCTCTTCAGCACGCGCCGCTTCAAGCAGCGCGGTGCGCGCTACCGGGCGGAGGCCGCCTGATGGACGCCACCGATCGCCGCATCGTGGCGGGGCTGCAGGGGGGCTTCCCCCTGTGCCCGCGCCCCTATGCGGAAGCGGCCCGGGCACTCGGGCTTGACGAGGACGAGCTGATCCGTCGCCTCGCGCGCCTGGTCGAGACCGGCGTGCTCAGCCGCTTCGGCCCGCTCTTCAATGTCGAGGCCATGGGCGGCACCTACATCCTGGCGGCCATGGCGGTGCCCGAGGATGCGTTCGACCGGGTGACCGAGCTGGTCAATGCCCATGTCGAGGTCGCCCACAACTACGAGCGCGAGCATCTCCTCAACATGTGGTTCGTGGTGGCGGCCGAGACGCCCGAGCGGGCGGAGGCCGTGCTCGCCGAGATCGCGGCGGAGACCGGCATCGAGGTGCTGTCCATGCCGAAGCTCGAGGAATACTTCGTCGGCCTGAGGCTGCAGCCATGAAGACCGGCGAGCGATCCAAGGCGACTTCGCTGGAGCGCCGCCTGGTCAAGGCGATCGGCACCGGCCTGCCGCTCGTCCCCGAACCCTATGCCGAGGTCGCGGCGGCACTCGACACCGACGAGGCGACAGTCATCGCCACGCTCGAGGCCATGCTCGCCCGCGGCGCCATCCGGCGCATCGGCGCCGTGCCGAACCACTATGCGCTGGGTTATCAGGCCAATGGCATGGCGGTCTTCGACGTCGACGACGACGCGGTGGCCGAGCTCGGGCCCGTGATCGGCGCCTTCGACTTCGTCAGCCACTGCTACCGCCGGCCCCGCAATCCGCCGTTCTGGCCCTACAACCTCTTCGCCATGGTCCACGCCAGAACGCGGCCTGCCGTCGAGACGAAGGTCCGGCAGATCAGGAGCCGGCTCGGATCCGCATGCCGCGGCGACACGATCCTCTACAGCCGCCGCATCCTCAAGAAGACCGGGCTTCGGCTCGCCCGGTAGCCGCCGGGAAGCAACGGGAGACGTCCATGTTCCGGATCACCCACTTCATGCGCGAGGTCGTCTGGCCCAGCCGCATCGGCCCGGCCCGCAAGCCGCCCGGACCGGTGGTCATCTGGAACCTGACGCGCCGCTGCAACCTGCGCTGCCGCTTCTGCTATTCGGGCTCGGCCAATGTCGCCTATGCCGACGAGCTCTCGACCGACGAGGTCGTGAGGGTCATGCAGGATCTCCGCGCGTTCCGCGTGCCGGCGCTCATCCTCTCCGGCGGCGAGCCCCTGCTGCGTCCGGACATCTTCGAGCTCTCGGCGGAGGCCAAGCGTCTGGGATTCTACGTCGCCCTTTCCACCAACGGCACCCGGATCGACGAGACCAATATCGAGCGGATCGCCGAGCTGGACTACGACTATGTCGGCATCAGCCTGGACGGCACCGAGCCGACCCACGACCATCTGAGAGGCGAGCCCGGTGCCTTCGCTGCCGCCATGCGCGGCGTCGAGCACTGCCAGGCGATCGGCATCAAGGTGGGGCTGCGCTTCACGCTGACCCGCGACAACGCGGCCGAGCTCTCCACCATCCTCGACCTCATCGACCAGCGCGGCATCGACAAGTTCTACCTCTCGCACCTCAACTATGGCGGCCGGGGCTTCAAGGTCAGGGGCGAGGACGCGCAGGACGTGATGACCAGGGATGCCCTCGAGCTGATCTTCGAGACCTGCCTCAGGCACATCAACGAGGGCCGCAACACCGAGTTCGTCACCGGCAACAACGACGCCGACGGCGTCTTCCTGCTGCACTGGGTGCGCCGCAACTTCCCCGCCCGGGCCGCCCACATCCAGGCCCTGCTCGAGCGCTGGGGCGGCAACGCGTCGGGCGTGAACGTCGCCAATATCGACAATCGCGGCTTCGTCCACCCGGACACCTACTGGTGGCACCACAAGCTCGGCAATGTCCGGGACCGCCCGTTCAGCGAGATCTGGACCGACACCTCTGCCGACCCCGTCTTCGCCGGGCTTAAGCAGCGCCCCCGGCCGGTCACCGGGCGCTGCGGCGCCTGCCGCCATCTCGCCATCTGCAACGGCAACACGCGCGTGCGGGCGGCCCGCACCACGGGCGATCCCTGGGCCGCCGATCCGGGCTGCTACCTCACCGACGCCGAGATCGGGCTCGCGGGCAAGACGGTCGAGCGCGAGGCCGTGCATGCCGCGGAATAGGGCCCTCGTCGTTCCCGGCCTTGCCCTGGCCCTCGGCTGGACGGGCATCGCCGCGGCCGCACCGGACGGTGCCGCGCTTTATGCGGAGAACTGCTCGGTCTGCCATGGCGAGGCGCGGCTCGGCGGCACCGGCCCCGCGCTGCTGCCGGACAATCTCGGCCGGCTGAAGCCGGCCCAGGCGGCGGACGTCATCCGGAGCGGCCGGGCGCAGACGCAGATGCCGGCCTTCGAAGGCGTGCTGGACGAGGCAGCGATCGAAGCGCTCGTCGCCCTCGTCTACACACAGCCGGAATCCGTGCCGGAATGGGGCATGGCCGAGATCCAGGCGTCGCACGAGACGACCAATGCGGTGCCGGCAGAGGCGCCGGTCTTTGCCGCCGATCCGCTCAATCTCTTCGTCGTGGTCGAGACCGGCGACCACCATATCACCATCCTCGACGGCGACAGCTTCGAGCCGCTTCGCCGCCTGCCCACCGCCTTCGCGTTGCATGGCGGCCCCAAGTTCAGCCCCGATGGCCGCTTCGTCTACCTTGCCTCCCGTGACGGCTGGGTCGAGAAGGTGGACATGTGGGGGCTGGAAAAGCTGGCGAAGGTCAGGGCCGGGATCAACACGCGCAACCTCGCCCTCTCGCATGACGGCCGCTTCGTCCTCGTCGGCAACTACCTGCCCAACAGCCTCACCGTGCTCGACGCCGAGGATCTCCGGCCGCTCGCAGTCATCCCCGTCGCCGACATCCGGGGCAATGGCTCCAGGGTGAGTGCGGTCTACGCCGCCCCGCCGCGCCAGAGCTTCATCGTGGCGCTGAAGGACGTGGCCGAGATCTGGGAGATCCCGATCGGCCCCCGGGCCGTCAAGGTCAGCGGCCTCGCCCACAGCAACGAGAGCGGGGCGGAGGAGGTCGTCGATTCTTCCGACCCGTTCCCGATCCGCCGGATTCTGCTGGACGAGCCGGTCGACGACTTCTTCTTCACCCCGGACTACCGCGTGCTCCTCGGCTCGGCGCGCAGCGGCGACCGCGTGGTCGCCATCCAGCTCGATGTCGGCCGCGAAATCGCCGAGCTGCCGCTGCCGGGCATGCCGCATCTGGGCTCGGCGGCAGCCTTCGAATGGCAGGGGCGCCGGGTCATGGCGACGCCGCATCTGCGCGACGCGGCGCTCAGTGTCATCGACATCGAGCGCCTTGAGGTGGTGGACGAGATCGAGACGCTGGGCCCGGGCTTCTTCCTCAGGGCGCATCCCGCCACCCCCTATGCCTGGGTCGATGTCTTCTTCGGGCTCGACGCCGATGCCGTGCAGGTGCTCGACACCCGCACGCTCGAGCTGGTGAGGACCATCCGCCCGAGCCCCGGCACGACGGCCGGGCATGTCGAGTTCACGAAGGACGGCAGCCACGCTTTGGTCAGCGTCTGGGCCGACGAGGGGGCACTTGTGGTCTATGATGCGCACACCCTGGAGGAGGTGAAACGCATCCCGATGCGCCGACCGGTAGGCAAGTACAATGTCCACAATCGCCTCGCCGCTGCCGGCGACTGAGCCGGCCCCCGCGTCGGGCAGGGCACCGGTGCTGCTGCTCTGCGCGCATGGTGCCCGTGGCGTGGCCGGCGCCGCCGCCCGGCATGCGGGTGTGCTGCGGCGGCAGGGGCGCTTCGCCGCGGTCGAGGCCTGCGCGCTCTTCGGTGTCCCGAAGCTGGAGACCGTGCTCGCAAGGATCGCCCCCGGGCCCTTGACCGTGCTGCCCTTCATGATGGCCGAAGGCCATACGCTGCAGGTGCTCGAGGAGCGGCTGCGGGCCGCCCGGCCCGACGCCCGGCTGGCCCGGGCTCTGGGTTCCCATGCGGGGATCGCCGATCTGCTCGTGGCACGCGCCCTCAAGGGCCTGCGCGCCCACGGCCGGGAGCCGGGCGAGACGGCGCTGCTGCTCGTCGGGCACGGCACCACGCGGCATCCGGATTCGGCCCTGACGGCGAAGCGCCATGCGGCGGCGATCACGGCGCGCGGGATCTTCGCCGAGGTGGGCGTGGCCTTTCTCGACGAGGCGCCGGCCGTGGCGGAGGCCGCGGCCCGGTTCGGAGCGCCCTTCATCGCCGGGGTCGGCTTCCTCACCGATGCCGGCCAGCACGGGGCGAGCGACGTGGCGCGGCTCATGGTCGAAACCGGCCGCGCCGGCGTCTATTTCGGCCCGATCGGCCCCGACCCGGCCCTCTTGCCGCTGATCATCGAGGCGGCCGGGCTTCAGTAGCGCGCGCGGTCGCGGCTCGCCCAGAGCTCGCGGGCTGCCGCCAGGGCACTCTCCGGGTTGGGTGACTTGCCGGTGAGCTGCAGGGCGAGGGCGGCCGTGCCGATGATGGCGGCCTCGGGGCCGGGGGCCAAGCGCTGCCCGCGCCAGAGCTCGACGACGCGGGCGGGCTCGAGCGGCTCGTCGCGCCAGCCGGCATCGTCCGCGTCCAGGAGGGCGGGCCAGGTCTCGCGGCGCACCTGGCCGTCCTCGACAAGCGTGAGGGCGATGGGCTTCAGCGGGTTGATCTGGCCCTCGCCGCCACCGCCCTTGAAGATGGCGGCGCGCGGCTGGCCGAGGCGGCTCGCAGCCTGGGCGTGCAGGTCGGCGTAGTTGGGATGGAAGACGCCCTGGATCTGGCAGGGTGCCGCGGCCGGGTTGAGCTCGCGCGCATAGGTGTTGGCCGGCGAGCGCAAGCCGAGGAGCGGGCGCAGGGCGAAGAGCCGTTCGAGGTCAGGGCAGATCGCTTCGAGCGGCAGATAGGCGAAGGCGTTTTCCGCCATGTGCCGTTCGGCCGCGCTCGCATCCGTGGCAAGCGGTACGCCCAGGGCAGCCAGCACGGTGCGCGTGCCGGCCGGTCCCTCGCCGGCGACGCCATGCATCAGGACGCGCACCCCGGCCCCGGCGACCAGCAGCGCCGCCAGCACGAAGTAGGGAAGCTGCCGATGCCGGTCGGCATAGGACGGCCAGTCGAGGGCCGTGGCCGGGAGGGGGCCGCAGGTCAGGCGGTCGCGGGCGGCGAGCGCGAAACCGGCGAGCTCCGTCCCGGTCTCCTTGCGATAGCGCAGCACGGCGAGAAAGGCGCCGAGCTGCACCGGCTCGACCCCGCCCGCGAGGACGAGGCGCATCGCCTCCTGGGCCTCCTCCAGGGTCAGGCTGCGGCCCAGCTTCTCGCCCTTGGCGACGGCGCGGACGACCGCGGCAAAGGGGTGCTCGGCCGTCGTGGCCGGCGCCGTGCCTGGCCCATGTATGCTCATGGGTTGGTTCATGATTGCGGGCTCCCTGATCTACTTGGCCACGCGCTTGACCCTGCCACTGTGGGCCGCCTTTCGGCCTTGACCAAGATCAAGCGTCCGGATGCTCGCGGACAAAGCTTTCCTCGTCGATGCCCTGCTCCTCCATGAAATGATGCAGCCGGGCGTCCTTGGTGGCGAAATGATTGCCGAACCAGGCCTTGAGCTGGGGGCCGAGCTCTGCCTCGAGGTCGACGAAGTCGCCGGCTTCGGTCCGATCCATGATGTCGTGGATGCCGTCGAGGAGTTCCTCGTGGTCGTGCTTGTGGGCATCGAGCTCGGTGTAGCGCATGCCGCGCATGACCTTCTCCTCGAGCGCGAAATGCGCGTGGATCCGGGCATTGATCTCCTCGAGGAAGCCCATGACCTCCTCCTTCGCCGGCGTGCGGCCGAGCCGGTCGTGGAGGTCGTTGATCAGGTCGACCAGCTCCCTGTGCTCGTGGTCGACCGAGGGAATGCCGAGCTCGAATTTCTCGGACCAGGGCAGGAGTGGCATGGCTGTCTCCTTGCGCGTCAACTCGTCGGTGCGGCGCCCAGCAGCGGCCGGATGGCGCTCTCCAGGGCCTCTGGCGGGCTGGCGAAGGGGACGGCCGCCCGGAGATGCCCCTCCCGGTCGAGGACCAGCGTGCGGGCGAAGTGGTCCATTGTATAGGCACCGTCCGCCGCGTCGACCCTGGCATAGAAGGCGTGAAACGCGCCAGCGGCGGCGGCCACGTCCTCGCTCGTGCCGGAGAGCCCGGTGATCCCCGGATGGAAGAGCGTCACGTAGTCGGCGAGGGCCTCCAGCGTGTCGCGCTCCGGGTCGACGCTGACGAAGAAGGCGGCGACCTCGTCTGCCGCCGGGCCGAGCCGGTCGAGAGCGGCCGCCATGGTGGCGAGCTCGAGCGGGCAGACATCGGGGCAGTGCGTGTAGCCGAAGAAGACGACGAGGGCAGGCTTCTCGAGCGCTGCCGGGGCGAGGCTCCGGCCCCGGTGGTCGACGAGGGTGAGGAGGCTCTCCTTCTCGATCACCGGCACGGCCGGCTCCTCGGCCATGATCGCGGGCCAGGGCAGGTTCGACGCAACGAGCCAACCGGTCACGCCCATGAAGGCGATGGCAAGCAGCGGCAGGAGCAGGCCGCGTCCGGCGCCGGTCAGGTGGCCGTGAGTTCCGGTATGCTGGCGCATCCGCGTCGCTCCCTTCTCGCTGGCGGCTCAGTGCACGATGAAGCCGCCGGCATCGGTCTTGAAGTCGATGACCAGGTTCTGCCGGGGCGCCACGTCGAGCGTGACCTCGCGCTCGTAGTCGAAGCCGTCGGTCCGGCCGCTGTCGCGCAGCCGTGCCGTGATGGTGTGGGTGCCCGGCGGCACGGCGAAGCCCTGGTGCACGCGGGACGGCCCGTCGCCATGCAGCCCGCCGGGCGGCAGGAGGGCGTGGAAGAGCGGGCCGCCGTCGAGATCGAGCTCGACCAGCACCGGCAGGCGGCCGCGCGGGCAGTCCATGGGGGCGCGCATGTTGGGCGGCAGGGCGGCCAGCTCCTCGGGCGTGCGCCGGTGGCAGTCCGGCCGGCCGCCGCCATGGCTGAAGCTGAGGCGGATCATCGCCTGGTCCTCGGGAAAATTGGTGTAGGCCGGCCGGTTTGCGAGGAAGCCGATCATCACCATGATCAGCGCTAGGACGAGGCCCTGGGCCAGCCATTTCAAAGGCTTATTCATGGTCGGCCACCACCGGCCGGGGCTGTGCCGCCGGGCGCTTGACGGCCTTCGCACTCGGCTGGTCCGGCAGATCCGCGCGGAAGGCCTCGATCGCCCGGGCCAGGGCCTTCTCGCCCGTCTTGCCCGGCCAGATGCGCAGGATGCGTTCGCGCGGCACGCGCTGGCGAAGATGCGGGTCGCGCCCGCCCTCGATCCGGGCCTCGGTCCAGGCGATGCCGTTGCGGTTCTGGCAGGCCTCTTCCGCGCAACCGGTGAGCACCACCCCGTCGGCGAGGTCGCGGCTGAGGATGTAGTCGATGAAGGAGGGCGGCAGCATGCCGGTGCAGGGCAGGCGGACGACACCGACAGCCTGGTCGCCGAGCCCCTCGAGACCGACGCCGTGATCGCAGCCGATGGCGATGATCCGCCGGTCGCCGGCAAGGCCCTCTGCCGCCTTGTCGGTGAGGGCCCGCAGATCCTTCAGCGCCAGGTGCGGCAGCTCGATGCCCGCGATCATCCGGCCGCGCTGGCGGAAGGGCGTGGCGGTCGGGCAGGCGCCGGTGCAGATGCCGCAACTCACGCAGAGTGCCGGATCGACCCTGGCCTCGTGCTCGAAGGGCAGGCCGTCCGTGCGCGGCACGAGCTTGACGGCCTCGTAGGGGCAGTCGTGGACGCAGCGCTCGCAGCCGTTGCAGAACTCGAGATTGACCGTGGCCGCCGGCGGCCGCCGCATCGGCGGCATGACCGGCAGGGCCAAAAGGATGACGGTAATCACGCCGAGCAGGCCGAGGAGGCCGCGCGGGCCGATCAGGTCGGCGAGCGGGTAGGTGCCGAGATAGTACCAGTCGAGCCCGATCCGGCCGAGCACGCGGCCGAGATCGGCCGGGGCCTGGCTGGTCGCCGGCATGACCAGCGCCAGGGCCACGAAGGCGGCCAGCATGGCGATGGCGAGGCCGCGCGGCGGGTTGATCTCGGGCCGGGTCAGCCGCTGCAGATGGATCCACATGACCATCAGGAGGATCAGCGGGATGGCGATGTGCAAAAACAGCATCAGCGAGAAGAAGCGGTCGTCGAGGCTGCCGGGGGTCAGGAAGTTGCGGGCGATGGGCTCGCCGAAGATGCCGATGGCGTCGACCAGCTCGGAGGTCCGGATCGCGACGAACTGGGCAAGCTCGTCCCAGACCAGCCAGTAGCCGGTGATGCCGGAGACGTAGACGAGCCAGATGATGACGACGCCCGTCACCCAGGTGAACCAGCGCGCCCCGCGGTAGCGGTCGAGGGAGAACTCGCGGAGCAGGTGCGCTGCCATGAAGAGCACCATGCCGTCCGAGGCGTAGCGGTGCAGGCTGCGCATCACCCCGGCATGGTACCAGTAGCTGGTGCTCATGTTCTGGACGGACTCGAAGGCGTCGACCGTGCCGGTGTCGAAGAAGGCGTAGACGTAGAGCCCGCTGACGAAGACGATCCAGAGGCAGAAGAAGGCGAGCGCACCCAGGTGGTAGAGCGGCTGCCAGGTCGGCGGGAAGACGCGATCCAGCAGCGCTTCGACCTGGGCGAAGCCCGTGCGCAAGGTGCGACGCAGCAGATCCATGCCCGCTACCGCCTCGCCGGCAAAGCCGGCGCCGGCTCCCGCCGGCGGCGGGTGGCGAGCCAGGCACGCGTCAGCACCAGGGCGATGCCGCCGAGGCAGATGATGCCGGCGATCAGCCCGATGAAGATCCCGTAGTCGAACCGGTAGCGGTCGTTCTTCGGGTCATAGAGGGTGCAGAGCAGCCTGATCCGGTTCCACGCACCCTCGAGGTCGGTGACCGGGCTGAATCGGCCCCAGACCAGATCCTTCAGGGGCTCGACCACGGCCGGCGGCGCGAAGGCGTCGCCATAGACATGGCGGAAGACCTTGCCCTCCTCATCGAGGATGGTGGTCGTGGTCAGGTGATCGAAGCCGCGCGGCGAGGGGAAGTAGATGAAGCCGACCTCGGCCGACAGGGCCTCGATGGTAGCCTTGTCGGCGCTGAGGAAGGACCAGTTCGCCATGCGCACGCCCTGGCTGGCGCGAAAGGCGCGCATCTGCTCGGGTGTGTCGTGATCCGTGTCGAAGCCGATGGTGACGACCGAGAACGCGTCGGGTCCGAGGGCACCGTTGGCGACCTGGACGCTGCGGTGCAGCGACTGGACGATGACCGGGCAGGTCGTCGAGCAGGCGGTGAAGACGAGGTTCAAAACGAGCGGCCGGCCGCGGAACTCGCCGAGGCTCACCGCCTTGCCGGCCTCGTCGAGGAATTCGTGCGGCGCAACGCTCCGGCCGATCGCGGCCTGGCTGTAGGTGAGGGCGGCCCGCTCGTCGAAGGGATTGGGCGCTTCCTGGGCCGGCGCCGGGTTCGGCAGGCCGAGGCAGAGCAGCACGGCGCCGATCAGGCCCCTAGCCGAAAAGCGCCGCATCGCCCATGGCGCCCATGAGGAGCAGCGAGAGTTGCAGGAGCGAGCTCTTGAAATTGGCGAAGGCGGTGGCCCTGCTCGGTCGCCGGACGAGCGCGATGCTGGTCTTGACGAAGTACCCGCCGCCCACCACGGCGGCAGCGAGGTAGAGCCAGCCCATGCCGAGGAAGAAGGGCACCACGGCGAGCCCGGCGAGGGCGATGGCGTGGACGAGGATGGCCCAGGCGGTGAACGCGTCGCCCTTGACCGCCGGCAGCATCGGCACGCCGTTGGCCGCGTAGTCGTCCTTTGCCATCAGCGCCAGCGACCAGAAATGCGGCGGCGTCCAGAGGAAGAGCACGACGGCGAGGACGAGCGGGGCGGCACTCGGGCTCGGATCGACGGCGGCAGCGCCGGCGAGCACCGCGAAGCTGCCGGCGAGCCCGCCGATGACGATGTTCCAGACCGTCCGGCGCTTCAGCCAGACCGTGTAGACGACGCCATAGGTGAAGGCGCCGAGGAAGAGCATGACGGCGCTGGTGACGTTGAGGACCAGCGCCGCGAGCCCGACGCCCAGGGCGAGGATCGCCATGATCAGCGCCCACCAGAGGGGGCCGGCCTGCCACTCGCCGCTGGCGAAGGGCCGCCTGCGCGTGCGGACCATCAGCGCGTCGAGATCGCGCTCGAAGAGCTGGTTGAAGGCCCCGGCCGCGCCCGAGGAGAGCAGCACGGCCAGGGTCAGCACGGCGATCTGCAGCGGCGAGAGCGGCGCACCCGGGGCGACCGCCACGCCGGCCAGAGCGCTGAGCGCGATGACGACGGCGATCCGCAGCTTGAAGACCGAAACGATGTGCTGGACGAGGGGCTGGGTCGGCCGCATGGCGGATCAGCTCATCGTCCAGATGCCGGCGAGGAAGCGCCAGTTGATGAAGTAGTAGAGGGCGAAGGCGATGAAGAAGACCGAGACCAGCACGATGGTGCCCGGCAGCTTCAGCGTGCCCTCGCTGCCATAGGTCCGCAGCGCCACCGCACCCGGGGCGATGGGGTTGGACTTCGCCTCGGCGGCGGTCCGCCGCTTGCCGGCGAAGACGGAGCCGAAGACCACGACCACGTACATCACGCCACCCGCCGCCGCGACCAGCGCCGAAAGCCCGTTCAGGCCGAGCATGAAGAAGGCCGTGGCCGGATAGTCGAAGGAGATCAGCGCGTCCGTGAATGTGATGTCCCAGTGGCGCCGCGCGACGCCGAGCGTGCCCGCACCCATCATGAAGAGCGAGATCCCGGCGGCCCCGGCGCCGAAGACGTAAGGCTGCCATTTCGCCATCTTCGGGAAGGCGAGATCGCGCTGGAAGAAGATCGGGATCAGGAGATAGGTCATGGCCATGAAGGCCAGCGTCGTGCCGCAGACCACCGTGGCGTGGAAGTGGCCCGGGACGTAGAGCGTGTTGTGCATCAGGATGTTGATCTGCTCGGTGCCGAGAATGACGCCGCTGATGCCGCCGAGGAAGCCGAAGAGGACGAGCGAGAGGAACATGCCGGCGAAGGCCGGGTTGCCCCAGGGGGCCTCACGCAGCCAGCCGAAGATGCCTTTCGTGTGCCCGAGCCGGCGCTGCGCCGCCTCGACCGCCCCCGGCACGCTCATGCCGTGGATCATCGAGCCCAGCACCGCGAGGTACATGGCGTAGCTGGTGTTGAAGATCTTCCAGGCCGAGCTCAGGCCAGGCTCGACCAGGAGGTGATGCGCCGAGGCGAGCTGCAGGAAGAGGATGTAGAGCAGGAAGGCGGTCCGGCTGACCTTCTCCGAGAGCGGCCGGGCACCCAGCACGAGGGCGGCGATGGTGTACCAGACGACCACCTGCAGGGTGACGTTTACCTGCTGCGAGGAATGGCCGAGGCCCCACCAGACGAGCTTGTAGGTGAGGGGGTCGATGGTGGAGATGATGCCGAGCGACCAGAGGTAGGTCGGGATCAGGATGATCGCACCCGAGGCCAGGGTGAAGATCATGATGATCGCACCGGTTAGCCCGCCGAAGGTGGCGAGCGGGATCGAGCCCTCGTAGGTGCCCTCGTCCTTGGCGACGACCAGCGTGCCGAGGAAGATAAAGCAGGTCAAAAGCATGCCGACCGCGAAGAGGATCAGGCCGAGATAGAAATGCGGTGCTGCCTGCAAGGGCGGGTAGGAGGTGAACATCACCGACGAGTTCCCCTGCAGCACCGCCACGGTGGCGACGAGTGCCCCGACCAGCATCATGACATAGGCGACCCAGGCGATCATCGGTGTCGCCAGCCTGGAGTTCAGGACCACCGCCGAGGTGAAGTAGAAGAGCGCCACCTCGAAGAACATGATCCAGAAGATGAGCACCGCGGCACCATGCGCGGTCAGCAGGAGGTAGAACCACTCGGCCGGCAGGAGATGGATGGCCTGCCAGCGGGTCAGGGCGATGAGCAGGCCGAAGAGCCCGCCGACGGCGAGGAAGACCACCGCGGTCAGCACGTTGACGCGGATCAGCGTCTCCGCCTTGGCGTGCACCTCGAGGCCGGTGTCGGGGCAGGTGCGGAAACGCTCTTCCGCAACCTGGCGCCCGGGGACCGCAATGCTCGCCATGGCTACTCTCCCGCCGCCAGTTGCATGCCGGCGGCCAGCGCCGCCTCCCGGTCGAGCACGTTGATCCGGCCGGTCATCAGGTGATGGCCGATGCCGCAGTACTCGTTGCAGACGATGCCGAACTCGCCCGCCGCGTTGGGGGTCAGGGTCACCACCATCTCGTAGCCGGGGTGGACCTGCAGGTTGATGTTGGTCGGCTGCAGCGAGAAGCCGTGCTGCCAGTCGATCGAGGATAGGTGCAACCGGTAGCTCTCGCCCTCGACCAGCTCGAGGATCGGCGACCAGTCCCAGAGCCGTGCCTGCAGGTAGATGTCGGAGCCGACCGGCGGGCGGACGATGGGCATGCCGAACTCGTCCTCGCCGACCTGGTACGCGTCGATCATGACGTCGACCCGCTCGGCATAGACGTCGGGCAGGATCCGGTAGGACTCGTTGGAGAGGTTCTGCTCACCGTAGATGTGCCACCAGATCATGGTGGAGAACATCGCAATGCCCCAGAGGAAGGCGATGGTGATCCAGACGATCTCCATGCGATGCAGTGGCTCGTTCCACCACAGGCGGTTCTTCGGTGGCAGGAGCGCCATGGCGACCTCCTAGCTGCTCAGGACGGGGCGAGCGGGATCTGGGTGATCTCCATGATCCCCCAGATCAGGTAGAGAACCGTCGGCATGGTGACGCCGAGGAAAACCAGGAGGAACGGGTTGTCGAGCAGTCGCTGCATGACGTGCGGCCGTGCGCCGACGTCCTTGTCCGTTTCTTGTCGTGCCATGCCCGAGCTCCCCTCCGGTCACGATCGCCGGCAGTCGCTGGGCTGCCGAAGCGTGAATGCACTGATGGTCGAGCCTAGGACTCCGGTCGCCGCCCTGTCCTTGACCGTCGTCAAGCGCCGAGCAGGTGGCGGATGAGGGCGAAGACCGGCAGCGCCATCCCGAGAAGCATGAGAAAGAAGACGAGGGAGCGCCCCGGCAGGGGGGCGCCGCGCCGCCGCTCGACGAGGACGAGGAGCCGGTCCGCGGCGAGGTAGAGCGTCCCTGCCACGACGGTGAAGAGAACGATCTCCATGCGCATCTCCGGTTGTCCTGTCTCGGCGGGGCCATCTGGGGGCCGGACCGGCCGCGTCACCTTGATCGCGATCAAGGAACGGGGCACTCTCGGCATTCGACGGTCCCCCGAGAGACAGGGCGGGTCGACGCACAGGGGGGAAACCATGGTGCAGGCGTGTCGGCCACCCTCGGACCGGGGCGGCTCGCCGCCATTGCGCGGGCTGGCTGCAGCCGATGCCGCACGGCTCGCCCGGCTGCCGATGTTCGCCGATCTGGCACCGGCCAAACGCGCCGATATCTTCGAGGAGGCGAGCGTCGCCGCCGTCTCGCGCCGCACCGTCCTCTTCTACCAGGGCGAGCCCGCGACACGCTTCTATGTCGTGCTCGACGGCTGCGTGATGCTGCACCGGGTCAGCCCGAGCGGCCACCAGAGCGTCATCAGCCTGATCAATCGCGGCGAATCCTTCGCCGAGGCGGCGATGTTCGACTGCGCCGACTTCCCGGTCACCGCGACGGTGATCGCCGACGCCCGGCTGCTCGTCGTCACCGCCCAGTCCTTCCGCCGCCGGCTGATGTCCGACCCGTCGCTGGCGCTGAATATCCTGGCCTCGATGTCGCGCCACCTGCGGCGGCTGGTCGAGCAGATCGAGCAGCGCACGTCGAGCTCGTCGACCGAGCGCCTGGCGCGCTTCCTCCTGCAGCTCTGCCCGGAGGAGGTGACCGCCACCGCGTTCGAGCTGCCGCTCGACAAGCAGCTCATCGCCGGCGCGCTCGGCATGCAGCCCGAGACCTTCTCGCGCTGTCTCTCGCGCCTCAAGTCGCTCGGCGTGCAGGCGCACGGCAACCATGTCGAGATCGCCGATATCGGTGCCCTGCAGCGGCTCTGCGCCGGCGACGGCACCCCGCGCATGCGGCCCGGCGGACCGGGCCACTGCTGATTGGCTAGCGACTGAGGACGAAAAAGAAGGGCTTTGGAGACTGCCGCAGCTCCATCAGCCCGAGCACGCGGCCTTCGTCGATCCGGCGGAAATGATCGGTGATCGGCAGCCGGTCATAGACCATGGCCGCACTCGCCCGGCCGCGAAAGTGGCGCCTTTCGAGCTTCGCCGCCGGCCCCTTGGCGCGGAGCAGCGGGCGCAGCGCCCGGAACGCCGCCCTTACCGGGCCGCTCCGGCTGAAGCTTGGCAGGCGCAGGGCGATGTCCACCGGCAGCCGGGCCGGCTCGATGGCGACGGGCGTGCCCGACGGATCCCGGAAGAGCAGCGGATGCACGCGATCGACATCCTCGAACGCCTTGCCGTGCCAGCCGAGCGCCTCGAGCAGGCCGTCCAGCGGATGGCCGGTCGGCAGGCTGCAGCCCCGCCAGCTGCCGAGCATGGCCTCGGGGTCGAGTCCCGGCAGGCCATCGAAACGGTCGAGCGCCAAGGCGGGCCCGATCGCCCGGCTCCGCCACGCCTGGAGCCAGCCGGGCGCGCCGGCCCGGTCGCCATGTGCCTCGTCGCCCAACGCCTCACTCCCGCCAACGGGAAATCAAGGTAGCAGGCGTCATCGTGCGATGAGCCCCAGAAACCGCCACGACGGCGCAAGTCACGCCTTCAGCGCGACCCGGGTCTCCTGGATCCAACCGGTGGCGTTGATGTCCTCGAATATCGCGAGGGCATCCTCGAGCAGGCGGCAAGCTGCGTCGGCATCGTCCGGGCGCTTGAAGCACCCGTAGGCGAGCAGGCTCTGGGCCAGCTCTGGTCGCGATTGGATGGCGCCGAGGATCTCGAGGCTCTCTCGATGATCGGCCTCAGCAGCAGCTCGATCGCCCCTTGCCTCCTGGATCTGCCCCAGCAGGCGGTGGGCCGCCCCCTGCTCCAGTCTGGCTTCCGCCCGGACGCCCATCTCGGCAGCCTTGCGGCCTGCATCCAGGGCAGCCTGAAGCTCTCCCTCAGCCAAATGCACCTGGCCGAGGGCGATCAGCGGGTAGGACTTGACGAATGGATTCGCACAACGCGGACCGGCCTTCTTGAAGGCTGCATCGATCCGGGCGCGGGCAGACCGGCTCCGACCGAGCTTCACCTCGCTTATGGCCGCCCAGCCGGAGCACCACAGGATAGTGGGCCAATCGCCTAACTCCCAGGCCACAGGCAGCTCATGGTCCACGACGTCGACCGCCCGTTGCCAGAGCCCCTTGTAGAGGCAGGGCTCGGCCTCCATCGCCAGTCTCGATCTGAGCCTGAGGTTGCCCGTCGCAGTCGCGATGGCGCGAGCGCGCTCGGCATATTGGAACGATTGCTCGAGCCTCCCTGCACGGGCCGAGTAGCACCGACCGGCGCCGCCCATGGCGAGGCCCTGGTCAATTTCGGCCCCGAGCTCAGCGTACATCTCGATCGTTCGTTCGATATGACCGATGGATTCCTCGAATCTGCCGAGCATGCCGTAGAGGCCTCCGGCATAGCGCTCGACGTCGGCTCTGACCCGTTGGTCGCCGGCGTCGATGGCGTGGCGGACGGCTTCGGTGAAGAGTGGTTCAAAGCCCCATCTCTCGGCCTTGAACGCTTTCAGCCGCGCGAGCGCGGCTGCATCGTTGCTGTTGGTCGCGATTTCGATAGCCCTGTCGATATGTGAAAGCGCTCGGGCCCGATCGGCATCATTTTGCCAGAATTCGCCGATTGAACGGACCAGCGCCAATATCGTGGCGAGGTGTTGCCGCCGCGTGTCCTCGGAGTCCGGCAGCTTTCGCAACAGCTCCACCGCACGCCAGTACTGCGCGTTCGCGTCCTGCATGGCGGAACGTGCCAGGGCGCGGTCGCCCGCGACCAGGCGATACTTCAAGGCCTGGCTGAAATCCTGCGCGCCTTCCCAATGATGGGCGAGCAGCGCCGGTTCTTCAGCCAGGCGCTCGCCGAGCGCCTCTGCGATCCGCTGGTGCAGCTGGCGCCGGCTCCCCAGCAGGAGACTGTTGTAAGCGGCATCCTGGACCAGCGCGTGCTTGAAAACGTAGGAGGCGTGCGACGTTCCGCGTCGGATGAGCACGCCGGCACTGGCCAGCTCGTCAAATGCCCGGTCGAGCTCGCCGCGCGGCAGGCCGCAAATCGGCTCGAGCATCTCGGGAGTGAAGTCGCGGCCGATGGCAGCGGCGACCTGCGCCACAGGCTTGCCTGTGCCCAGACGATCCAACCGCGCCATCAGGGAGTCCTGTAGCGAGGCCGGAACTCCTGGCGGGCCCGAGCCGGTCGCCAACTGGCCATCAGCCCGTCGGGTCTCCAGCACGGTGCGCGTCAACTCCTCGATGAACAACGGGATACCATCGCTCCGGATGGTGATCTCCTCGATCAGGTCGTCGGATATCGACCCCTCGCCAACGAGCGCTTCCGACAGGGTGCGGCTTTCCCGCCTGCCGATCCGGTTCAGGGTCAACAACGTGACATGAGCCTGATCGGTCCAGGGTGCGACGAATCCGGGCCGCGCCGTGAGCAGAACGAGAACCGGCAGAGGCTCGACCCGCTCGACCAGCCGATCCAAGAGCTCGAGCGTCGACAGGTCGGCCCAGTGCAGATCTTCCAACAGCATCAGCACGGGGCCGGACGACGCGAGCCTCTCGACCTGCATGAGCAGCGTGCGGAGTGTCCTCTCCTTCAGTTCGTGACCGTCGAGCTTCGCCACCGGCTCCAATGGTATCGACAGCAGCGACGCCAGCAGCCGAACCGGTTCTTCCGCGGCGTCGCCCGACGACCGCAACAACGCCTTCAGCCGACCGAGCCTTTCTGCCCGGTCCTGTTCAGGTCGTATGCTCGCCGCATGCTCGAGTTGCCGGATGACGGGGTGGAAAGCGGTTTCGGCATGGTGTGGCGAACATTGATAGGTCAGCCGGACATGGCGTGCATCGGCCATATGCTCGCGCAGGGTCGCCGCGAGCCGGGACTTGCCGATCCCTGCCTCCCCGACGATCAGCACCACCTGGCCCTCACCGCCACGCGCGCGCTGCCAACGACGATCTAGAATCTCGACCTCGTCGTCGCGTCCGACCAGAAGCGTGGGCTCTTGCACCTGGGCCTCGAAGCGGCTTTCCGCTGCCGCCTCGCCCGACACCCGCCAGGCAGTCACGGGCGCATCGAAGCCCTTGAGCGTGTGCGCGCCAATATTGTCTAACTGAAATGCACCGCGCAGCAGACGCCGGGTGTCGTCGGCCACGACGACCGTGCCGGATTCGGCCAGGCCCTGGAGGCGCGCGGCCAGATTGGGCGTCTCACCGACCACGGTCTGCTCCAGCGATGCCCCTGCGCCGATCAGGTCGCCGACCATGACGAGGCCCGTCGCGATCCCGACCCGAACCGCCAGGGCGTTCCCGTCCGGTGTCGTCTGATCCGCAACCGACTCGACCAGCTCCAGCCCCGCCCGGACCGCGCGCTCGGGGTCGTCCTCATGGGCGGTCGGCCAGCCAAAATAGGCGAGCACCCCGTCGCCCATATACTTGGCCAGGTGGCCGCCCCAACGCTCGACCACTTTGGCACACTGCCCTTGATAGGCGCGGATCAACCCACCGAGGTCCTCGGGGTCGAGCTTGCCCGACAGCGCGGTCGACCCGACCAGATCGCAGAACATGACCGTCAACTGCCGCCGCTCGGCGTCGGATCGCCGAGCCAGGTCGGGCCCCGCAATATCAGGCCGTTCGCCAGGCGGTGGCGTGGGTGTTGATTCGGTTGCGTGCAGGCAGGCGATGGCGGCGAGCATCTTGCGACGGTGCCCGATCGAGGCGACCCCAAGCCCGATCAGATCGTCCGCTGTCAGATTTGGCAGCACGGCAGCGTCGACGTCGTTGTCGCGGAACGCCTGCTCGTAGCGCTCGACGTCCAACGCCCGCAACCACGTGCCGATGTCCACGCAATTCCTCGCCGGTGATCGAACCCGAAGCCGCGAATTCTAACAGATCGATGGTTCGGAGACCACGAAGATACCAGCCGCTTCGCGAGCACGAGGTTGGATCACGGTGAATTGTTGACCTTCGCAAGTCTCGCCGGGATCCAGCATTTCCCGCCAATTACGGGCAGCCCGATCGTTTTGGCGATCGCCGGACAGCAAGGACCTACGACGCGAGGGTGAGCTGAACCTTCACGGCCCTGCTGCGATCGCCGGCGAGCTCGAACGCCTCGGCCGCGTCCGCGATGGGGAATTCGCCGGTCAGGATCGGCGTCGGGTCGATCCGGCCCTCGTCGATCAGCCGGACGGCTTCGGCGAACTCGGGGTGGAAGCGATGCGTGCCGACCAGCTCGATCTCCTTGGAGACGATCAGGTTGAGCGGCACGGCTACGTCGCCCGTGACACCCACCTGGACGATCCGGCCCATGGGCCGCGTCGTCTCGATCGCGGTGCGGATGGCAGGTGCCGCGGCCGAGCACTCGAAGGCGGCGTCGAAATACCCCTTGTCGGCCTTGTAGGCGTCCATCGCCCCGGCATCGCGCGTGAGATTGACGGCGCGCGTGGCGCCCATGGCGGTGGCGGCGGCGAGCGTGGCATCGTGCAGGTCGGTCACGACGATCTCACTGGCCCCGGCCGCCGCTGCGGCAGCGACGCAGAGGCTGCCGATGGGGCCGGCCCCGGTGACCAGTACGCGCCGGCCCGCGAGGTCGCCCGCCCGGCTTCGGGCATGCAGGCAGACTGCCAGTGGCTCGGCGCAGGCCGCCTTGGCGAGGCTCGTGGCGGCACTCACCGGCACGCATTGCGCGGCCTCGACGACGATCCGCTCGCGAAACAGGCCCTGCTCGTGCGGGAAGCGCATGGCCGAGCCCCGAAAGCGCATCTCGAGGCAATGCTGGAAGTTCCGGGCCGCGCAGTAGCTGCACTGGCCGCAGGGTCGGCTCGGGTTGACCGCCACCTTCGTGCCGATGGCGAGCTCGACGCCGGGGCCGACCGCCTCGACCGTGCCGGCGGCCTCGTGGCCGAGGATGATCGGCTCATTCACCCGGATCGGGCCGAACCCGCCATGCTGGTAGTAGTGCAGATCGGATCCGCAGATTCCGCCGGCACCCATTTGCAGGCGCACCTCGCCCGGTCCGGGAGCCGCGACGTCGATGGTCTCGATGCGGATGTCGCCCTGGGCGTGGAGGCGGCAGACTCGGGATTGCATGGCTTGGCCTTTCCTGCAGCGAGCCGACCCGCCGCTTTTCCATGCTAATCAACCGAATTCAAATCTGTTAGGCAACCGGTCAAGCTGGCGGGAGGAGGATAGCGAATGCGACAGACATGGCGGTGGTTCGGCCCGAAGGACCTGGTCTCGATCGACGACATGCTGCAGGCGGGCGTCGAGGGCGTGGTCTCGGCCCTGCACCACGTCCCGACCGGGGACGTCTGGAGCCCGGCCGAGATCGACAAGCGGCAGGGGGAGATCGGCCGCCGGCGTGACGGCACGGCCTCGGGCCTGGCATGGGAGGTGGTCGAGAGCCTGCCGGTTTCCGAGGACATCAAGAAGCAGAAGGGCGAGTGGCGCGCCCATTTCACCAATTATCGCGAGAGCCTGAGAAATCTGGCCGCCGCCGGCATCGAGGTGGTCTGCTACAACTTCATGCCGGTGCTCGACTGGACCCGCACCGACCTCACCTACAAGGTCGGGCATGGCGGCACCTGCATGCGCTTCGACCTCGTCGACTTCGCCGCCTTCGACATGTTCATCCTCGAGCGTCGCTATGCGGAGGAGGACTACCCCGAGGCGGTGCGCGAGGCCGCGGCGGAGCGCTTCGCCGGCATGGACGATGCGCAGAAGGAGCAGCTCACCGGCAATGTCGCCTTCGGCCTGCCGGGTGCCGCCGAGACCATGACGCTCGCCGACCTGCATCGGCATCTGGACGAGTACGGCACCATCTCGGTAGCGACGCTGCGCGGGCACTTCACGGCCTTCCTCGAGGCGGTCGTGCCGGTGGCCGAGGAGGTCGGCATCCGGCTCTGCTGCCACCCCGACGACCCGCCGTTCCCGCTCCTCGGCCTGCCCCGGATCATGTCGACCGAAGCCGACTACGCGGCGATCATGCAGGCGGTCGACAGTCCCGCCAACGGCATCACGCTCTGCTCGGGCTCGCTCGGCGCCCGGCCGGACAACGACCTGCCCGGCATGATGGAGCGGCTCGGCGACCGGGTGCATTTCCTGCACCTGCGCAACGTCCGCCGCGAGAGCGACCAGGTCCAGGGCTCGTTCTACGAGGACGAGCACCTGGCCGGCGCCACCGACATGGTGGCGCTGCTCGCCGCCGTCATCGCCGAGGAACGCCGCCGCAAGGCCGCCGGCCGCGCCGACCACACGATCCCGATGCGCCCGGACCACGGCCAGGACATTCTCGACGACCTCGGCCGCCGCGCCCAGCCGGGCTACCCGTCGATCGGCCGGCTCAAGGGGCTGGCCGAGCTGCGCGGCGTCATGACGGCGCTGACCCACCCGCGCTGGGGCATGGCGTCCTGACCGGCAGGCTCTGCCGCGCGTCGCTGGCGAGCCTCCCGGCGACCATCCGCCGGCCGGGCTTCGACCCGGCCGCCGCGGGCCACGGCATCGTCCATCTCGGCGTCGGCGCCTTCCACCGGGCGCACCAGGCTGTCTGCACCGACGATGCCCTGGCCGCCGCCGGTGGCGACTGGCGGATCCTGGGCGTCAGCCCGCGCAGCACGGCCATCGCCGACGCGCTGAACCCGCAGGACGGGCTCTACACGATGCTG
Organism: Alphaproteobacteria bacterium; assembly: GCA_030431615.1. Lineage (GTDB taxonomy): Bacteria > Pseudomonadota > Alphaproteobacteria > Geminicoccales > Geminicoccaceae > SLRI01. Next base: position 12,884 of record JAUIID010000004.1, on the reverse strand, counting down.
GTGCGGGGGCCTGAAGGCACCGAGGCCCGGGTGATCGGCAGCATCGCCCGGGTCATCGCCGCAGCGCGCGAGCCGGGAGCGGTGCTGGCGGCGATGGCCGACCCGGCGACGCGGATCGTCAGCCTGACGGTGACCGAGAAAGCCTACGGCCTCGATCGCGCCGGCGGTGTCATTCAGCCGGGCCATCCCGCCATCGCCCCCGACCTGCGCGCGCCGCGCGAGCCGAAAGGCGCGATCGGGCTCCTGGTCGAGGCGTTCCGCCGGCGCCGGGAGGAGGGGCTCGAGCCCTTCACCGTGCTCTGCTGCGACAACCTGCCGGAGAACGGCGCGCTCCTGCGGGCGGGCGTGCTCGACTTCGCCGGGCGGATCGATCCGGCGCTGGTGCTGTGGATCGAGGCGGGCGCGGCCTTCCCCTCGACCATGGTGGACCGGATCACGCCGGCCGCGACCCCGGCCACGCTCGCCGACGCCGCCCGGCTCACCGGTTGCGAGGACCGGGCCGCCATTGAGACCGAGCCCTTCAGCCAGTGGGTCATCGAGGACCGCTTCCCGGCGGGTCGGCCGGCCTGGGAGGCGGGCGGGGCGATCTTCGTCGACGATGTCGCGGCCTATGAGCGGATGAAGCTCCGGATGCTGAACGGCACGCATTCGATGCTCGCCTATGCCGGCTTCCTCGCCGGCCACCGCTACGTGCGCGACGTCATGGGCGACCCCGTGCTGGCCCGGCTCGTCAGGCGCCAGCTCGCCGCCGCGGCCCGGACCCTGCCGCCGCTCGTCGGCATCGATCAGGGCGCCTATGCCGCGGCCCTCTGCCAGCGCTTCGCCAACCCGGCGATCGCCCACGAGACCCGGCAGATCGCCAGGGACGGCACGGAGAAGCTGCCGCAGCGCGTCATGGCGCCGGCACTTGAGGTTGCGCGGCGGGGTGGCGATCTCCGCCCCTTCGCCTTTGCCGTTGCCGTCTGGATGCGCTTCGCCATCGGCCGAACCGATGCCGGCGAGGTCTACGATCTCAGCGATCCGCGCGCGGACGCGATCCGTGCCGCCGTGGCGAGCAGCGGCACGCCCGCCGGCATCGCCCGCGCCCTGCACGGGCTCGTTGGCCTGTTCCCGCCCGAGCTCGTCGCCGATCCCGCCTGGACGGACGCCGTCACGGCGATCCTGGCGGGCATGCTCGAGCGGGGAGTCGCTGCGGCGCTGGCCGAGGAGGCGGCCCGCACCGCCTGACCCCGGCCGCCCCGCATCCGCTCAGCTCAGGTGGGTCTTGAAGAAGGCCAGCGTCCGCTGCCAGGCGAGGGTCGCGGCGGCCTCGTCGTAGCGCGGCGTGGTGTCGTTGTGGAAGCCGTGGTTCACGCCGGGATAGAAGTGAACCGAAAACTCCTTGCCGTTCTCTTCGAGGGCGGCGCCGTAGGCTTCCCAGCCCGCGTTGATGTTCTCATCAATCCCGGCATATTGCAGCATCAGCGGCGCCTCGATCGCGGGCACGTCCTCGACCGCGGCCTGCCGGCCATAGAACGGCACCGAGGCGGCGAGGTCCGGATAGGCGACCGCAAGAGCGTTGCAGACGCCGCCGCCATAGCAGAAGCCGACCGCACCGACCTTGCCGGTCGACGCGTCGTGGTCCCGGAGGAACTCGAAGGCGGCGAAGAAGTCCGCCATCAGCTTGGCCCCGTCGAGCTGCCGCTGCATCTCACGGCCCTCTTCGTCATTGCCGGGATAGCCGCCGAGCGGCGTGAGGCCGTCCGGTGCGAAGGCGAGATAGCCCTCCTTGGCGAGGCGGCGGGCGACATCCTCGATATAGGGGTTGAGGCCGCGATTCTCGTGGATGACCAGGACCGCGGGCAGGGGCCCCGAGGCGTCCGCCGGGCGGGCCATCAGCCCGACCATGGTGCCGTGCCCTTCCGGGCTCTCGTACTCGACCCTTTCCGTCACGATGGCCGGATCGTCGGGTGCGACCTGCTGGGCCAGCGCATAATTCGGCTGCAGCTGCTCCAGGACCATGGCGCCGGTCACGCCAACGGCGGTGTACTTGCCGGCCTGCGAGATGAATTCGCGCTTCGACATCTTGCCGTGCACATAGCCGTCATAGATTTCGAGAAGGCGCTGGTCGAAATCCCGGGCGGTCTTCCTCAACGATGTGGCCATTCTGTCCTCCAGCTGTTCACGATTGCCTTCGTGCGTTTTCCTGTGCTGCGACCATCGGGCGAGATCGGCAGGCGTCCCTGGCGATGGACATGCCAGGACCAAACTAGGTTAGAGGCCGTTGTCGGCAATTGCCGAAAGGCAATTCGGCGCCGGGTATCGCATCGGCAATGTGAAGGGCGGGCGTTGGCAGAGTTTGTCGGTGGTCACGCGATTTGTATCAAGATGTAACAGGCGGTCGGACCCCACTCACACCAGGCGGTCGACGCGCAGGAGCTTGATCAGGCCGGGCAGTGACATCAGCAACAGCACGATCGCCCAGATGAGGCCAAAAATCGCCAGCACGATGGCGCCCACCGCATCGCCGATACTGTGCAGGATGCCGGGCAGGAAGGAGAAGAGGAGGCCGATCACGAAGCCGCCGAGAAAGCCCGTGGCGGTCAGGAACATCAGCACCTTGTTCTCGACATAGCGCCAGCTCGCGAAGAGCAGGAGGCCGATGAAGATCCCGCGGCAGAGCGTGGCCCCGGCCAGCATGGCGAGGACCGGGCCGCTGGAGAAGCTGCCGTAGACGGCGAGATAGGCGATGGTGCCGAACGGAACCGCCAGCAGCAGCGAGAGCATCAGCGTCAGCTTGGCGATGGCCGCCATGAGCATCAGCCCCGCCGTGCCCATGACCGAGAGGCAGACGAGGATGGTCGCCACGGTGCGGATCCGGCTGTGCCAGCCCTGCGCCATCACCGTCGCCGTGGCAAAGAGGAGCCCCGTCCAGGCGAGCAGGCCGTCGACCGTGGCCAGCGCCGGCAGGGCGAGGCCGGGCGGCCGCTCGGCGCCCTCGCTCTGCTCGGCGAACTGGGCGCGCGCCGCGTCCCGATCCTCCTCGTCCATCGCCTGGAACATGGCCTCGTCGGGCGGCATGACCGGCACCGGCAGGAAGCGGGCGCCGATCTCGAGCCCGAGCGCCACGAGGATGGCGACGAGGGCGAGGTGGACGGGCCAGGTGCGCATCCTCTCAGGCCGGCCGCTCGAGGCGGAAGCGGCAGGCGGCCCCGCCGCCGGCATCCGTGCAGGAAAGCTCGAGCTCGCCGCCCTCCTCATAGGCGAAGAGGTCGAGCGTGCGGTCGCCGCCGAGCTTGCGGGCGGTGGGGCCGGGCCGTGTGGCCGCGCTCGGCGCCGGGCTGAAGACCGCCTCACCCATGCCCTGCCGCATCCGGATCAGCCCCCGTCGCACCCGGCTGCCGCCAGGGGCGACGGTGAAGGTGCAGGTCTGGCCGGTGGCGACGGAGAGCTCGATCCCCTCCTGTCGGCAGCCTGCCGTGGCCGGTGCTGCGAGATCGCCCGAGGCCAGCGGCGTTTCCAGCAGGCTGGCGATCACGCCGCGCGCCGCCTCGATCGGATCGCCACCGCCGGTCCCGTCGCTCCGCAAGGCACCGGCGGTGAAGGCGAGCCAGCTGAGGACGACGACGAGGCCGAGGAGGGCCACCGCCTTCTTCACGGCGCGTAGCTCGGCCTGTGGACCCTGCCGTTCAAGACGAGTCGCAGGGGATATCGACGTCGACCCGACCGCGCGACAGCGATCGGCCGACGACGTGATAGATCACTCGGCCGCCACGCTGCGCCTCGTCGAAGCGCGACTGGTCGAAGACGCAGCCGGACGGCTTGAAATCCACCCGCTCCTGGATAACCACGCGGAGGTAGCTTTCGAGCTCCCGGAGCTGCTGGTGCAGGCGATCGTTGAGGATCTGACCTCGCAGTCGGGGGACGTCGACCATGGTCGAGAGCACATGCACGCGAACCGTCCCGTCCTCGGCGATGAGGGACCCCACCGGCGGAATGGTCTTCAGCACGAGGCCGGGGATGAGGCCCGGTGTTTCCCGCTCCTCGACAATCAGGACGTTCAGGCCGTGCTCGGCAAGGATGCGCTCCGCGTCTGCACGCGTGGCGGCGTCGGGAAGGGGGGGCACCGCCACGTTGCCCGGCCGCCGGGGCACGGTCAGGGTGACCTGGGTGTCGGCCGAGACCGCGATTTTCGGGTCGGGCGCCTGCGCGGTCACCCGGTCGATGTCCTGGCTGGCGAGCGGCTGCTCGACGGCCACGCGGGCGGGCGGGATGCCGGCCTGCTCCAGCGCGGTCAACGCCTGCGCCAGGAGTCTTCCGTTCACGTCGGGCATCTCGGGCAGACGCGGCACGACCAGCGTGACCGGCGAGGCCTGGTCCATCACCGTGCCCGGGCCGGGCGTCTGGCTGGTCACCTGGCCGCCGGCGTCGAGGCTGATGGGGCGCTCGACCGTCACGACCGACCAGGAGAAGCCGGCCTCCTCGAGGTGGGCGCGCGCGCCCTCGAGCGTGGCGCCTTCGACCAGCTGCATGATGAGCGCCGAGAGCTTCAGGGACACCTCCGTGCCCGGTGCCAGCTCGGTGCCCGGCTCGGGCTCCTGTGCCACCATGCGCCCGCTCTGGCGCCCCGGCGCCCGGCCGAGCGTGACCCTGGTCGGATCGATGCCGGCGTCGACCAACGCCTTGTTCGCCTCGTCCAGCGTCATGCCCGCGAGATCGGGCATCACGGGCAGGCGTGGCACGGTCAGGGTGACGCTGGCCTCGTCGTCGAGCGGCGTGTCGGCGGCCGGCGACTGGCTTGTCACCGTGCCGTCGGCGTTGCGGTCGATGGTGTTCGTGATGGTGATGGCGTCCGCAGCGATGCCCGCCTGCTGGAGCGCCGCTTCCGCGTCGGCGACACTCTTGCCCTCGACGTTCGGCATGACCGCGCGCGTGAAATGCTCAAAGGCCAGCCAGCCACCCCCGGCGACCACGAGCGCCAGCACTGCCGCAATGGCGGCAATCAGCTTCCAGGGCCGCTTCGGCGCCACCGGTGGTGCCGGCGTCACGGTGACCGCAACGGCCTCGCTGAAGCCGTTGTTCTCCTCGGGCAGCGAGACCTCGTAGACCTTCAGGCGGATCGCCAGCTCGCCGGCCGGCGCAGTGGCGGGCGGGGCGAGGCGGAGCGTCACCTTGCGGGTCTCGTTCGGCTGGAGGCGCAGCGTCCGCTCGCCGTCCACGGTGAGCCAGGCAGGCGTCCGACCGCCGCTCGCGGGGACGGTGGTGGCAACGATGTTCAGGGTACGGCCGGCGACATTGACGATGTCGAAGCCGAGCGACTGCTGCTCCCCTGCCTGGACAGCCACCGCAGTGACGGGCTGGTCGATCTGCACGATGGCGGCCATGGGCGGTGCTCTTCCTCGAAATGGTCGGTCGTTGCACTTGCCCCGAACCTGCCCGACGGCGGCGCCGGCCTCAAGGCCGGTGGACGGGCGGGTGAGCCTATTGGGGGCGACTCATCATCTGCGTCTGGATGTCCGCGTTGCCCTGGAAGAGCTCGTGTATCCTGAGATCCCTGTTGAACCGGCCGCCGCCCGAGCGCGGCTTGCGGGTCGTCACCAGCAGGACCTGGCTGCCGCGCGGCTGCTCGCCGACCGGGCTCTGTGCCAGGACGAAGCCGGCATCGTGGTTCGCGTCTTCGACCCGGTCCTCGACCAGCTCGAAACTCATTTTCATCTCGTTGCGCATGGCCGGGGTGAGCACGCCGTCCTTGACATCGGGCACCGTGGCCCGGGCCGAGAGCACAGTCACCCGCACCGTCTCGTCCTCGGCGACCGTCGAACCCGGGGCCGGCGTGACGTCGACGACAAGGCCGGGCTCCTGGCCCGGTGCAGCTGCATCCTCGACCAGCTCGACCGTGAGGCCGAGAGCGCCATAGGTCTCCTGCGCCACCGCACCCGTGGCATCGTCCGGCAGGCGCGGCAGGGTGACGGTCTCGGGCGGGCGCGGGGCGGTCAGCGTCACCACGAGCCCCTCCTCGATGGTCGTGCCGGCGGCGGGCGTTTGCCGGGTCACCGTGCCGTCGGCGTCGCGCTCGATCGGCCGCTCCTCCTCGATCGCCGAGCGGGCGACACCGGCCTCCCCGAGGGCGGCGATGGCCTCGGCGAGCGGCCGGCCCTCGACATTGGGCAGGGCCCCGGGACTGAGCCGGTCATAGGCGAGCCAGCCACCGCCGGCGAGGAGCAGGGCGAGGACGGCGGCGATGGCGCCCATGCGCGCCCAGGGCCGCTTCTTTTCGACGACCGGTGCGGCCGCCGCGTTGACCGTGACCTGCACGACCTCGCTGAAGCTGTTGTTCTCCTCGGGCAGCGAGACCTCGTAGACCTTGAGGCGAAAGGCGGCCCCGCCGGCCGCACCCGCGGGCGGCGCCAGGCCTATGGTGATTTTGCGCGTCTCGCTCGGCGCGAGCTTCAGCGTCGTCTCGCCCTCGATGGTGATCCAGCCGGGCACCGTGCCGCCCGCATTGGCCTCGGGCACGGTGGCGACGGCCACCTGCAGGGGCCGGCCGGCCACGTTGACCACGTCGAGGCTGAGCGTCTCCTTCTGCCCGGCATCGAGCACGAGCCCGGTCACCGGCTGGTCGATATTGACGATCGCTGCCATCTCTCTCGCTCCCCGAGCCGATGCCTGCCTTGATTCAGCCAGCCTACACGGCTTGGCCGCTCGCCTCCACCGCGCCCTCGCCGGGCTCGCGCCAGCGGATCGCGTGGGTGACGTGGGCCGGCTTGAGCAGCCAGACCAGCGCCTCGATCAGCTCGGCCCGCGGGCGCAGCTCGCCCGGCGCCTCGAGGGTGAAGTGGAAGGCCCGCCCGTCGCCGCCCTCGTCGATCACGAGACCCTCGCCGAGGGCGACCTCGAGGGCGTGCTCCAGCGCGGCCCTCGTGCCGCGGTCGGCGGTGAGCCGCGGCGCCGCCATGATCAGTGCCCTGAGCGCTGCGTCGTCGAGCACGCCCTGGCCCCCCCGGTGCAGCGGCAGCAGCGGCGCCATGCCGACCATGGTGGCGAGCCAGGGCAGCATGCGGTCCGGGCAGCGGCGCGGGTCGAGGATCTCGTCGATGGTGTCGAGGCGCTCCGCCACCGGCGCCAGCATCTCCGCCATGGCCTCGAGCGTCGCGTCGAGCGGGCTGCCGGGCAGGCGGGCGCCACGCCAGAAGCCCGGCAGCAGGGCCAGGATGCGCTCAGCGTTCATCTTCGGGCGGCTCGATGACGTGGTGGTCGGCGGCGCAGAAGAGCCAGTTGGGCGGCAGGGTGACCATGCCGCGATGCTGGCGCGGGCTGCACAGGCGGAAGCTCCGCCCGTCGGTGCTGCGATAGACGCCGCCACCCTCGCCATCGTCGCGCCGGTCCGGCCCGGCCATCACGACACCGTTGGCCGCCGCGATGACCAGGACCGGCTGCAGCGCGTCGCGCCGCCTGAGCGGCAGGCCGCAGGTGACGTCGGAGGGCCGCCAGCGCGGCTCCGCGTCGGTGAGCGAGAGGGTCTGCACGCCGCCCCGGTGCGTGCCCGAAAGCACGAGGTCGTCCTGGAAGGCGAGCCCGCGGCAGCTCTCGCCGCCCCACCCTTCGAGCAGGCGGCGCACCGGCGGCTGGTCCTCCGTGCCGGTCACGCTGAACTCGAAGCAGCCCTCGCCCTCGGCGTCGGAGGGTGCGCGCACACCCGCCCAGACCCGGCTCCGGCCGCCGAACTCGTGCGCCTCGAGCACGCCGAAGAGGGCATGCTGGAAGCCGGCCGGGCCGATTCCGCGGAAGCTGCCGGCAATGCCGTCGCGCGACGAGCAGTAGAGGCCGCGGCCGATCACCGAGACGAAGACGCTGGTGCCGGCCACCGGGTTGCGGGCGACGGCGAGCGCCTGCAGCGAGAGGTCGGGCTGGGCCGGGTCGACGACGATCTGGCGCCACAGCCGGTCGCGGTCGATGACGAACTCGCGTAGCCCGTCCTGGGCGGCGAACAGCAGGGCCGGCCCGGCGTCGCGCATGACGAAGTCGAGGTCGCGAACCATCGCGTCCTCCTCGAAGCGGAGCTGCAGGGCGAAGCTGTCGCCGCAGTCGCGCGAGAGGTAGAAGGCGCCGCCGGTGCCGGAGCGGGTGACGATGGCGACGAGGCCGACCATCTCCGGCGCCCGGTGCCAGGCGGCCGGCGTCGCCACCAGCTCGACGGTCTCGTCCGCGAAACGCCGGGCGAGCTCCCAGCCGTCGCCGTCATTGACCGAGCGATAGAGCGCGTCGCCGGAACCGGCATACCAGAAGCCCTGCTGGAAGCGATCGGCGGCGAGCGTGCGCGTGACCCCGTGCGGCGTCTCGTCGGTCTCGATGACCGGGTCCTCGAGATAGTCGATGCCAGGCTCGCGGCGCACCAGGTCGTTGATGTGCCAGCTGCGCAAGGGCTGGCCGAACGGCCAGCCGGCGGCACCGGTGGCGGGATCGGGCAAGGGCGAGATCAGCGCGTCCAGGGCGCGCTGGAGGCGGCCGGCGATCGCCTCCTGGTCGACATGCGCCCGGAGCGACGCCCGCACGCGGATGCGGATCGGCTTGAAGGCGGCCCAGCGCGCCTCCGAGCGGGCGCCGAGCGGACGGCGCTCCGCCAGCAGCCGGCGGGTGCGCTCGAGCCCGTCCTCGGTGCAGGCCGCCTCGAGGATGGGGCGGGTCAGCGGCCCCCTCTCCGGGTCCGCCGCGAGGAACGGGGTCAGCACCACCTCGACCGAGCCGGGTGCCGCGTGGCGCCAGATCTCGGCCAGGGGGTAGGCCCGGGCCCGGGTGACGTGCCCCTGGCTCTCGGCCAGCGCCTCGTAGTCGCTGGCGGTGACCGCCCGGCCGCGCGCGGCGAGGTCGCGCGCCCCGCGGGCGACGGCATTGGCGACCGTCTCGCCGTCGCGCCCGCCGGTCGCGGCCGCGGGGTTGGTCACCGCGATCCCGGCCCGGGGTGGCTCGAGCCGTGTGAGCGCGCCGGCCACGACATTGCCGACCTCGCCGCCGCCGACGCGATACCAGACACGCACCCGCCGGCCCTTGCCGGGGGCGGCAGCCAGCGCCTCGGGGCGGCGGCCGAGGGGCGGCGGGCCGACATCGGCCTCGCCGGGCGTGGCGAGGCGCACCGCCGGGGCGAAGAGGATGAGGCCGGTGGCCCGATCCGCCACGTAGACGCGGTCGCCGGCGCGGCAGGCGCTGAAGTCCAGGACCTCGCGCCAGACGGCGAAGCGGGTCTCGCCGAAGCGCCGCACCGTCTCGCCGGCCGGCGGCTCCTCGGCAGCACCGAGCTCGACGCCGACGGCGAGGTCGCCCGCATCGCCGAGCGGGGCCAGGATCGGCGCCCGGGCGACGCGGAAGCTCTGCCCCGGCCGGCCGTCGCCCTCGCCGACCAGCTCGCCCTCGACCGCCTCGACATGGGCGGCCCGCACGGTTGCCGCCGCGGCCCCCGCCTCGAACTGCACGCCGGCGAGCGTCACGAAGGTGACGGGATCGCCGCCGCCGCCCGGCCGCTCGGCCAGGACCCGCGTGCCGGGCGGCAGGCTCGCCGGTTCCGCCGGGTCGGCGCGGCTGATGGTGAGCAGCGCCGACGCCGCTGCCGGCGGGCGCACCCCGATGCCCATGAGCCCCAGGAACTCGTGATAGGCGCGCTCCGGCAGGCGGTTGACCCGCCAGATCAGCGTCTCGGTCAGATAGGCGAAGACCTCGACCAGCGTCCTGCCGGGATCGCCGGCGGAGAAGTCGGTCCATTCGGGGCAGGAGGCCTCGATCCGCTCGGCCGCCGCCTGGACCAGGTCGTCGAAGGTGCGATCGTCGAGATTGGGCGGCTTCAGGGTCATGGCGCTGGCTCGTCGGGCCGGGTGGGCACGGTGAAGGCCAGCCGGTCTTGGCCCGGCTCGCCGCGCACCGCGTAGTCGAGGGTGATGACCAGCTCCGCCGCACTGCGTGCCGCCGTCGTGACCTCGAGGCGCCTGATCTCCGCCCGCGGCTCGAACCACTCGACCGCCCGGCGGACCAGGAGCTTCGCGAGCGTGTTGGTGGTCGCCCCGAAGGGGGCGAAGGCCAGGGCGTCGAGGTCGCAGCCATAGTCCGGCCGCATGACCCGCTCGCCCGGCCGGGTCGAGAGCAGGGTCATCAGCGACTGCCGCACCGTGTCGGCGCCCTCGACCATGCGCATGCCGCCATGGCTGTCGATGGCGAGGCCGGGCGGCCGGGCGTCGCCCGCGTCCAGCGGGAAGAAGCGGAGCCCGCGCTGCAGGCGTCGCCGGCTCCGGCCCTCGGGGCTCATGTCTCCTGCACCAGGTGCTGGCCGGGGCTGCGGGCGGTGTAGTCGACCGCCCCCGGCGGATCGCCGCTGGTGATGCCGCTCAGCGTGTCGAGCAGGGCCGGCTCGCCGTCGATCCGGACGAGCTCGGAATGGCCCTCGGTCTCGGCGATGGTGACGAGGCAGGGCTTGAGCGGCGGTGTCGGCGGGCAGCCGGCGACCGGGCGGCCGAGCGTGTCGCCCCTGGTCAGGATCGGCAGGCCTTCGATCCGGGCGAAGGTCTGGCGCGGCAGGGCGGCGACGCGGCCCGGCCCGTGGGCGCAGAAGACGGCGGCGGCGGCGTTCAGGAGCAGCATCGAGGAAGCCTCCTAGCCCTTGCTCAGGTCGATGCGCGCGCCGCGGATGACGACGTTGTGGCCGGGTGCCTCGAGCGTGAGGTCGCCGGCCGCCCTGAGGCTCACCCCGTCCGGCCCGAGCGTCCAGCGCGAGCCGCCGGCCGCCTCGAGGCCGACCGTGCCGGCATCGTCGTCGAAGACCAGCCGGTGTCCGGCAGCGGTGACGAAGCCGAAGCGGACCGCGTCGCCGGCTCCCTCGGCGAGTGCTGCGGCCCGCCTGCCATTCAGCGCACCGACGGCGAAGCCATGCTCCGGCCGGCCACCCGGGGCGACGATGAGCCAGTCGTCGCCGATCCCGGGCGCGAAGGCGAAGCCGCGGCCCTGGCCGGTCATCGGCCGCAGCACCTGCAGCCAGCCGGTCTCGACCCCGCCGAAGGCCGGCAAGGCGAAGCGCGCCCGGCCGCAGCCCTCCGGGTCGTCATTGTCGACCACCCGGCCCCAGCAGGCGCGGGCGGCGACATCCACGGGCGGGGCCGGCGGCGGCTCGGTCGAGAACTCGATCACGTGCCCGGCGGCCGCGTCGATGCGCTCCTCGAGCCGCGTCACGGCGAGGGGGCCGCCGAGCCCTGGCAGGAGCCTGTCGCCATCGACGATCTCGAGCCGGTCGCCGAGGCCGATCGACCGGCTGCCGTCGACCAGCGCCCGGAGCACCTGCCGCGACGCGTCGCGGCGCGCCATCTCGGCACTCGCCATGTCGAGCGCCTCGTCGCCATCCGCCGCCGCGAGGTCGAGCAGCGTCGCCTCGCCGGCGGTCGGATCGGCCTCGTGCAGCCCCATCGCCATGCCGGGCTGCTCCTCCAGCGTCGCCGGCGACCAAGCTGTATAGGCGATCGAGCCCAGGGCCTCCTCGAGATTTGCTTCGAGCTGGGCTTCCAGCGCATCCTCGTCGATGGCGAAGCGCTGCACCGGGCCGCTGCCGTCGAGCCCGTGCAGCCTGAGCGCCCCCTCCCTGACATGCAGCCAGAGCCCGAAACGCCGGGTCTCGTTGACGAGGAACTCGAAATCGCTGCGCTCGCGGCGCACCAGCACCGGCAGGCGCGGCCCGCTCTGGGCGGCGACGCAATCGAGCCCCAGCACATCAGCGAAGCGCCTGGCGATGGCGGCGGGCGTGGTCTCGAGCAGCGTCTCCGCAGCACTCGTGCGGTGCAGGCGCTGCAGGGGGTCGAAGGCGCGAATGGCGAGCCCGGCCGGACGGCCGCCCCGGCGCGAGCGGCGAACGGCGCTGACCTCGCCCTCGAACAGGGGCAGGGCCCGATCGGTCCGGACGATCGTGAGAGGTGCGCCGAGCGCCGGCAGCAGCATGTCCGGCAGGTCGTCGAGGCGAAGCTCCGCCATGGCCGCGGTCGAGAGCCGGCGCAGCACCCGGATGCTCGTGACTCGGCCAAGCGCGTCGTCGTCCAGGACCTTGCCGCCCAGCGTGATGCGCAGCGGCGGCGGTGCCAGCCCGGTCTCCGCGCCGCTCCGCGCCGATGCCATCCCATGGGCCATCAACGCGTCTCCGCGCGGTCGCCGGCCACCGTCAGGATGAGGCCGTCGGCCGGGGCCATGAGCGGGTCCGCGAGGCCGCTGAGCTCGGCGATGATGCGCCAGTCCCGGGGATCGCCGAACGCCTCCTGGGCCAAAAGGTCGAGGCGCAGCACCCCGTCGCTGCCGGACGCCCCGGCGCCGGCCCGCTGCACCACGAGATCGTCCTGGCGGAGCCGCTCGAGATAGCTCTCGATGGCCTCGCCCTGGATCGGCCGGCGCTCCGGGTCGCTCGGAGGCTGGCCGAACGCCGCCACGCGGCGCAGCCGCAGGCTCAGCCAGGAGCGCTGCGGGGCGCCCTGGGAGGTGAATTCCTCGAACCGCTCGGCCACGGCGACCACCGCGACCGGCACGCTCCAGTCACCCCAGATCAGCCTGAGCGGCGGCGGCCAGTCGCCCCGATGGCTGGGCGGGCGGCTTTCCGCCAGCCGCCAGATGCGGCCGGTGGTCGTCCGCACGTCGGCTCCGGGCTCGCTCGCCTCGAGTGCGTCGCCCTGGCGGTCGAGGCGCGTGTCGAAGAGGAGCTCGAGCTCGATCTCCGTCTCGCCGCCGCCCGTGAAGATCAGGGGATCGTCCGGGCTCTCGGGCGCGGTGACGGCAAGCTCGTCAAGGCGCCGGTCGCGCAGCCCGGCGCTCCGCCGCAGGGTCAGCGTCTCCGGGTTGAGCAAGGCGTGCAGCTGCTCGCCGCTCGCCTCGTCGTAGAGCATCATCCGGTCCAT
>JAUIID010000197.1 GCA_030431615.1 Alphaproteobacteria bacterium | reverse complement strand
ATACGGCCGGGAGGCTCGGGTTGGGGCGGTAATGCGCCCCGACCCAACTAGCTGCCCGGGATTGCCTGCCGCGCTGCCCGCTGATAGCGGCTGACAGGGCGGGCTGTGCTGCTGTATGCGGGGATGCGGTCGCCAATGGAGAAACGGACATGACGTTTGCCAATCGTCTGCTCGCTGCCAGCTGTCTCGCTGCCGGGCTGTTCGCCCTGCCGGCGCTGGCGGAGCCGGTCAGCATCAAGCTTCTGCAGGTCAATGACTGGGATCGCTACCAGGACGACGACGGCCGCGGCGGCTATGCGCGGCTGGCCTCGATCCTGGCTGCCGAAGATGCGGCCGCCGACGATACCCTGTTCATCCACGCCGGGGATGCCATTTCGCCGTCCCTGCTCTCGGGGTTCGACCAGGGGGCGCACATGATCGCCCTTTTGAACGAGCTGCCGATCGACGTGTTCGTGATGGGCAATCACGAGTTCGACTTCGGACCCGAGGTCGCGGCGGAACGCATGGCCGAGGCCGGGTTCGACGTCGTCAACAGCAATGTCCGCACCGCCGCGGGCGAGCTCTTCCCGGACACCATGGAGAGCAAGCTGGTCGAGGTGAATGGTATCAAGTTCGGCTTCTATGGCCTGACGACGCCCGACACGATCGAGATCGCGACCACCGGCGACACGCGGTTCGAGCCGGTCGTCGAGACGGCGAGCCTGATGCAGGAGAAGCTGCGCGAGGCCGGTGCCGACCTCGTGGTCGCCGTCGTCCACACGGGCTGGGGCGAGGACATGGAGCTCTATCGCACCCGGGTCGCCGACATCATCCTGACCGGCCACGATCATGATCTGAGGATCATGTATGACGGGCGGACGGCGATGGTGGAGAGCGGCTCGCAGGCCGACTTCGTCACGGCGATCGAGCTCACGGCCGAGCGTGATGAGGACGGCGAGGTGGAATGGCGGCCGGCCTTCCGCGCCATCGACAGCGCGGCCTTCGAGCCTGACGCGGCGGCGCTTGCCAGGCTGCAGCCCTATGAGGACAAGCTATCGGCCGAGCTCGACATCGACATCGGCGAGACCCTGGTCGAGCTCGACACGCAGCGGGCGACGATCCGTGCCACGGAGAGCGGCTTCGCCAATCTCATCGCCGACGCGATCCGGAACGCCACCGGCGCCGATATCGGGCTCACCAATGGCGGCGGCATTCGCGGCAATCGGCTCTACGAGGCGGGCCACGTGCTGACCCGGCGCGACATCCTGAGCGAGCTGCCGTTCGGCAACACGACGGTCCTGGTCGAGCTCAAGGGATCCGATCTGAAGGCGGCGCTCGAGAACGGCGTCAGCCAGGTCGAGGAGGGGGCCGGCCGCTTCCCGCACGTCTCCGGCCTGAGCTTCACCTACGATGCCAGCCAGCCGGCCGGAGCCCGGGTCACCGAGGTGCTGGTCGGCGACGCACCGCTCGATCTCGCAGCCACCTATTCGGTCGCCACCAACGATTACATGCTCAGTGGCGGCGACGGCTTTGCCAGCCTCGGCAACGGCAAGGTGCTGATCGACGGTGCCGCCGGCACGCTGATGGCGAACACCGTGATGAATTACATCACGGCCATGGGCGGCAAGGTCGACCAGGGGGCGGAAGGCCGCGTCACGCGTCTCAATTGAGCCGGCGGGCGATCGTTTCACCGCACGGTGAGGCGGGCCGATTGACCTGTGGCCGATCGGCCCGCTAGTGATCATGGCTGCAGCGTCATGCCCGCCTGGCCGCCAGCGGGCGGGACGCCGCCGGGCCTGTCGAAAGGATGTAGCCGATGCGTCGCGGACTGATGCCGATCCTCGTGATTTCCCTGCTTACCCTGAGCGGCCTGGCGCTCGGCGCCTGTGCCATCCAGCTGCCGGACGGCACCCAGACCGAAGGCTGGCTGAAGGATCGCAACAAGTATCAGTAGGCGCCGCAGGACACGCCGATCGATGCCGTCGGGCCGCGGCCTGCGGGCCGGGGCGCTGGTTCTTTGGCTTGCTTCGTGGGTGGTGGTCGCCTGGGCCATGCTCGGCCCGGCGCCGGTGGACCTCGCGGGCCAGACCGACAAGCTCGTCCATTTCGCCTGCTTCTTCGTCATCAGCCTCGCGGTGCTGGGCTTCTGCCGGCGCACCGGCGAGCTCGTCGCGGTGGGCGTCGTCTGCCTCGCTGCCGCAATCGGGCTCGAGCTGGGCCAGGGGCTGCTGCCGCGCCGGACCTTCGAGCTCGCCGACATGGCGGCCAACCTCGCCGGGGTGGCGAGTGGCCTGGCGCTGGCCCGGCTCGCGCTGAACCGTCTGCGGCGCAGGCGCCTGCGCCCGGCCTGAGGGCCGCCCTAGCGCTGGGGGGCGAGCATCGGGCCGAGCTTGCGGCCGGCGAGGATATGGACGTGGAAGTGCGGCACTTCCTGATGTGAATCGGGGCCGTGATTGGCGAGCACCCGGTAGCCGTTGGCGGTGACGCCGAGCTCTTCCGCGACCTTGCCGACCGCCCGGAAGAAGCCGGCGATGGCCGCTTCCGGGGCGGTGGCGCTGAAGTCGCTGAGCGAGACGTAGGCGCCCTTGGGGATCACCAGGACGTGCACCGGTGCGGCCGGGTTGATGTCCTCGAAGGCCAGCGCCCACTCGTCCTCGTAGACCTTCCGGCAGGGCAGCTCGCCGCGCAGGATGCGGGCGAAGACATTGCTGGTGTCGTAGCTCATCCAGGATGCTCCAGGGGCGGCGGTCGCCCTTGCTTGATCAGGTTCCGGGGGTTCCTGGGCGGGCCGGCCGCTGCTTGTCAAGGCGCGCCGGGACTGGCAGAGACGGGTGGCCGAACTTTCGGGCAACGATCCGGCCGGGCCGCCACCCGGCGCGGCAACCACCCGGGAAGCCCTCATGTCGCTCGCCGTCGCCATCCAGATGGACCCGCTCGAGACCGTCGCCATCGACGCCGACAGCACTTTCGTGCTGGCGCTCGAGGCGCAGCGTCGCGGGCACGGCCTCTATCATTACGAGCCGAAGCATCTGAGCTACCGGCAGGGCCGGGTCCTGGCGAAGGCGCGGCCGTTCGAGGTGCGGCGGGAGCAGGGCAACCATGTCACGTTCGGCGCCGCCGAGGTGATCGACCTCGCCACGCTCGACGTCGTCCTGATGCGCCAGGATCCGCCCTTCAACCTCGCCTATATCTCGGCGACGCATCTGCTCGACCGCGTGCATCCGGGCACGCTCGTCGTCAACGACCCGCATTCGGTAAGGAACGCGCCCGAGAAGCTCTTCGTCACGCATTTCGCCGAGCTCATGCCGCCGACGCTGATCTCCTACGACATCGACGAGATCCGCGCCTTCCGCGCCGAGCATGGCGACGTCATCGTCAAGCCGCTCTACGGCAATGGCGGGGCGGGGGTCTTCCTGATCAAGAAGGACGACAACAACCTCTCGAGCCTGGTCGAGACCTTCCAGAGCTTCCTCAAGGAGCCCTTGATGGTGCAGCGCTATTTGCCGGAGATCCGCCAGGGCGACAAACGCATCATCCTGATCGACGGCAAGCCTGCCGGTGCCGTCAACCGCGTGCCGCCAGAGTATGACGTGCGGGCCAACCTGCATGTCGGCGGCCGGGCCGAGAAGTCGGTGCTGACCAAGCGCGATCTCGAGATCTGCGAGGTGATCGGGCCGGCGCTCGAGGAGTACGGCCTCGTCTTCACCGGCATCGACGTGATCGGCGACTACCTGACCGAGATCAATGTCACCTCGCCGACCGGCCTGCAGGAGATCGACCGCTTCGACGGGGTCAGCCTCGAGCGGCAGATCTGGGACGCGATCGAGACCCGGCTGGCCAATGGGCCGACCGCCCGGCGCTGGATGAGCTGAGCGCCTGCACGGCGACCGTATACTTCGTCAGACTGCGGTCGATCGGTGCTCATGTAGCATTGGCTACGCTGCGCGCCGATCGCCTTGTCTTCCTCGTCTGCGGTCGCCGTGCAGGCGCTCAGACCGGTGGTGGGGCCGAGCGCCCAGCAAAAAGGGCTCCCTTGCGGGAGCCCTTGTCGAAGCCGGGACTGGGGGTGCTCAGGCGGCAGCGGCCAGCAGCACCTTCTCGAGCTTCTTGGTCGCCTCGGTCTCGTCGACCGAATCGATCGCCGCGACCTCGCGGGCCAGGCGCTCGAGGGCGGCACGGTACATCTGCCGCTCGCTGTAGGACTGGTCGGTGTCGTCGGCGCGGTGCAGCTCGCGGACCACCTCGGCGATCGAGACCGGGTCGCCGGAGTTGATCTTCGCCTCATACTCCTGTGCGCGCCGGCTCCACATGATGTTGCGCCGCGGCCGCGTGCGGATCTTAAGTGCATCGAGGGCCGACTGGATCTTCTCGCGGCTGCTGAGCTTGCGCATACCGGAGTTCGGTGCCTTCTCGACCGGCACGCGCAGGATCAGCTTCTCGTTCTCGAACGAGACGACGTACATCTCCAGATGGATCCCGGCGATCGTCTGCTTCTCGATACCGGTGATCCGTCCGACCCCATGGCTCGGGTAGACGATGTAATCCCCGGCATCGTAGGCGAGGTCTCTTGCCATCGACTTGATTCTCCACTAACGGTGGTGCCCCAGCCACGCGAATTCAATCGAGCCTCGTTCGAACCCAAATTTGAACGACCGACAGCACCACCCGACAGTCGGTGGCGCAGTGCGTGTGTCCATGGGCCGAGCCGAGGGCGACTCTCGAGGTTGTTCTTCCTCGCTATCCAACGCAGCGTGTGATGTTTAGCACAAATTCGTCTCAAATACCACACCGCTGTCGCAGCGCAGCGAAAGCCCATGCCGGCCGGTCAGTCGTCGCCCGAAAGGGTCGGCCGGTGCCCGTCGCTTAGCTGCCGCTGCCGGGCTTGGGGCTGAAGTACTTCTCGTACTTGCCCTTCTCGTCCTTGTGCTCGTCCGCGTCGGCGGGTTCCTCACCCTTGCGGGTGATGTTCGGCCAGGGCCCGGTCGAGTACTCGCGGTTGAGCTCCAGCCACTTTTCCGCTTCGCCCTCGGTATCGGGCAGGATGGCCTCGGCCGGGCATTCGGGCTCGCACACGCCGCAGTCGATGCACTCGTCCGGGTTGATGACCAGCATCGTCTCGCCCTCGTAGAAGCAGTCCACGGGGCAGACCTCGACACAATCCATGTACTTGCACTTGATGCAGGCTTCGGTGACGACGTAGGTCATCGGGTCTCCGTCCTTCGCTGGCCGTTCCGGTTCTAGCCAAGAACGGCGCACCGGACCAGCCGGTTCGGCACGTTTTCGTGCCCGTCAGCGACGGCCGAACAGGCGCTCGATATCCGCCTTGCCGAGTGCAATCGAGGTCGGCCGGCCGTGGATGCACTGGCCTGAATGCGGCGTCCTCTCCATGTCGCGCAGGAGCGCGTTCATCTCCGCCGGGGCAAGCCGCCGGCCGGCGCGCACGCTGCCGTGGCAGGCGGCCCGGGCCACGACCTTGAGGAGCGCTTCCTCGAGCGGCAGCGCCTGGTCGAGGCTCAAGAGGTCGCCGGCGATGTCGTGCAGCAGTGCCGCCACCGAAGCCGTGCCGATGAGCGCCGGCGTCTCGCGCACCAGTATCGCCTCGCTGCCGAAGGCCTCGAGCACGAGACCCATGGGCACAAGGTCGGCTGCCCGCTCGAGCAGCAACTCCTGCGTGCGCGCATCGACCGTCACCACCTCGGGGATCAGCAGGGCCTGGCGTGCCACGCCGCCCTCGGCAAGCGCCTTTTTCATGCGCTCGTAGACCAGTCGCTCATGGGCCGCGTGCTGGTCGACGATGACGATGCCGTCTTTGGTCTGCGCCACGATATACGTCTCGTGCACCTGTGCGCAGGCGGCGCCGAGCGGGAAGTCGGCCTCCTCGGCGGAGGGGGCCGCGTCGCCATGCCGCATGCTCGGCGGGCCGATGTCGAGACCCGCTGGCGCCTGGTAGCGCTGTGCCTCCTCGGCAAGGCCGGGGGCCGGCGGGATTGGCGGCCGGCTCCAGCTGCCGCCGCCGTTGCCGTGGCCACCGGCGAGCCCGTCGCCGTGGGTGAACTTGCCGAGGGCGGCGGTGCCGGTCGTGGTGCTGCTGCGGTGCCCGTGCTCCGCCAGCGCCCGCTTGAGGGCACCGACGATGAGCCCGCGCACCTCGCCGCTGTCCGCAAAGCGCACCTCGGCCTTGGTCGGGTGGACGTTCACGTCGACAGCCTGCGTCGGCAGCTCGAGGAAGAGGGCGGCGATCGGCTGGCGGTTGGCCGGCAGGAGGTCGGCATAGGCGGCGCGCAGCGCACCCTTGAGCAGGCGGTCCTGGACCGGGCGGCCATTGACGACGAGATGCTGGTCCTGCCCGTGGTTGCGGCTGAGCGTGGGCAGGACGGCGAGGCCGAAGAGCCGCATGAGGTCGCGCTCGGCGGCGATCTCGATGGCGTTCTCGACCACGGGCCGGCCGAGCAGGGCGGCGAGGCGGGCCTCGCGGCCGGCCGGCGCCAGGTCGAGCAGGCGGCGACCACCGGCCTCGAGGCGAAAGCCGATCCCGGGATGGGCCAGGGCCAGCCGCTCGACGATCTCGCGCGCCAGCTCCAGCTCGCGCCGCTCGGACTTCAGGAACTTGAGCCGGGCGGGCGTATTGAAGAAGAGGTCCAGCACGTCGACGCGGGTGCCGGGCGGGGCCGCGGCGGGCTCGGGGGCGCGCAGCCGCCCGCCATCGCCGGCGAGCCGCCAGCCATGCGCCTCGTTGGCGGTGCGGCTGGTCAGGGTCAGCCGGCTGACCGAGGCGATCGACGGCAGGGCCTCGCCCCGAAAGCCGAGGGTCCGGATGTCGACGAGCTGCTCGTCCTGGAGCTTCGAGGTGGCATGGCGCTCGACCGCGAGCTCCAGCTCGGCCCGGGTCATGCCCGAGCCGTCGTCCTCGACCGTGATGGCCCGCCGGCCGGCCTCCTCGAGCGTTACCCGGACGCGCGTGGCACCGGCGTCGATGGCGTTCTCGACCAGCTCCTTGACGGCCGAGGCCGGGCGCTCGACCACCTCGCCCGCGGCGATGCGGTTGACCAGCCCCGGGGGCAGGCGGCGGATGCGTGGCGCCGGCCCCTGGGCGGTGGGCTCGCTGCTCTCAGCCCTTGCCGCCATTTCCGTTGGCCGCAACCAGCGGGCTCAGGCGGGTCGCGTCGTCGAGGCCCAGGGGATCCCCGACGACGGAGAAGAGCGGCTCGGCGGCGAACAGGCGTGCACTCGCGCGGGCCACGTCGGTGAGGCTTACCGCCTCGATGAACGCGTTGCGGCGCTCGAGATAGTCGATGCCGAGCTCCGCCACCTGCATGCCGACGAGCATGCGGGCGACGCTCTCGTTGCTCGTGAAGCGGAGCGGGAAGGAGCCGGTGAGGTAGGTCCTGGCATTGGCGAGGTCGGTCTCGCCGATATCGCCCTCGGCCATTCGCCGGAGCTCGCCCCGGATCACGTCGATCGACTGCGCCACCTGGTCGTTCCGGGTCGCCACCCCGCCCAGCCAGAGCGGGGCGAGCTCGGCGTTGACGAGCTGCGAGTAGACCGAGTAGGCGAGCCCCCGCTTCTCGCGCACCTCCTCGAGGAGTCGCGAGGCGAAGCCGCCGCCGCCGATGATGTAGTTGGCGACATAGGCGGCGTAGTAGTCGGCATCGTCGCGGGCGATGCCGGGCAGGCCGAAGGTCACCACGCTCTGCGGGATGGTCATGGGCGTGACCAGCGTGGCGCCGGTCACGGGCGTCGCCGGCAGGAGCGGCGGCAGGTCGGCCCGGGCCGGGAGATGGGCAAAGGCCCGATCCAGCAGCGGCGCCAGCTCCTCGGCGGTGATGTCGCCGGCGACGCCGATCACGAGGTTGTCGCGGGCGAGGCGCTTTTCGACATAGGCCTCGAGGTCGGCCACCTCGATCCCCCGGATGGCCTCGGTCGTGCCCTGCGCCGGCCTGCCATAGGCGTGCCCGTCGAAGGCATGCGCGAACCAGACGCGGCCCGAGACCGTGTTGGGGTCGGTGCGCCGGCGCTGCAGGTCGCTCGTGATCTGCTGGCGGATGCGCTCGACCGGCTCGGCATCGAAGCGCGGCTCGGCGAGCGCCATGCGCAGGAGCTCGAAGGCCCGATCGCGGTTCTCGTTGAGCGTCATCAGGCGGCCGGCCAGCGCGTCCCGCTCGGCACTGAAATGGAGCCGGATCGCGAGGTCCTCGAGCTCGGTGCGGAAGGCGAGGCTGTCGAGCTCACCCGCCCCCTCGTCGAGCAGCCCGGCGACCATGCGCGAGAGGCCCTCGCTGCCCGCGGGATCGGCGGCGGCCCCGCCCCGAAAGCTGCAGGCGACCGTAAGCAGCGGCACGCTCGGGGCGTTGACGAGCCAGGCCTCGAGCCCGGCCGGGGTCAGCACCCGTTCGACGGAAGTGCCGAAGGCGCTGCCGGGGGCAGTCGTGGCCGCCAGGGCGGCGGCGGGCATGTCGTGCGGCAAGGCCTGCTATCCCGTGCTTGCGTCGGCGGCGGCAGCGTCAGGCGCCGGACGGCTGCCGTTCCGCGCCGGCGTGAGACGGCCGGTGACCGAGCGGCCGCGATCGAAGAGCTCGCGTGCCGCTTCCTCCACCTGCCCCTTCGTCACCGCGGCGATGCTGGCCGGCCAGCCTTCGACGTCCTCGATCGTCGAGCCCGTGGTCAGCGCACTGCCGAAGACGCGGACGGCGGTGGTCAGGCTGTCCCGGGCATAGACCGATTCGGCGATCAGCCGTGACTTGACGCGCTCGACCTCGGCCTCGTTGACACCGTCCGCCACCAGCTTCCCGATCTCGGCATCGAGCGCCTGTTCCAGCCGGTCGAGATCGACCTCGCCGCGCGGGCTGCCGTAGATGCGAAAGGCCGTCTGGTCGAGGCTGGTGCCGCGATAATAGGCGCCGATGCCCGAGGCCAGCGCCTGGTCGACGACGATGGCGCGGTAGAGCCGGCTCGTGCCGCCGCCGCCGAAGAGCTCGGCCAGCACCTCGAGCGCGTGCGCCCGGCCGTTCGCCGCCGTGGCGTGGCTCGGTGCCAGATAGGAGCGCACGAGGCTCGGCTGCTCGACCCGCTCGTGCGCCAGCTCGATGCGCCGCTCGGCGAGCTGCGGCGGCTCGACCAGGCGCTGCCGCTCGGGCGTCGGGCGGGGCGCGACCCGGCCATAGGTCCGCTCCGCCAGCGGGCGCAGCTCGTCGAGCGTGATGTCGCCGGCGACCACCAGGATGGCGTTGTTGGGCGCGTACCAGAGGTCATAGAAGGCGAGCGCATCCTCGCGGGTGTAGCTCGCGATCTCGTGGTACCAGCCGATGATTGGCAGCCGGTAGGGATGGTTCAGGAACTGTGCCGCGTCGAGCTGCTCGTGCAGCATCGCACCCGGCTGGTTGTCGACCCGGGAGCTGCGCTCCTCGAGGATGACGTCGCGTTCGGCCAGGACATGCGCCGGGTCGAGGCGGAGATTGGCCATGCGGTCGGCCTCCATCTCCATCACCATGGCCAGCCGGTCCTTCGCGATGTTCTGGAAGTAGGCGGTGAAGTCGCTCGACGTCATGGCGTTGTCGTTGCCGCCATGGCGGGCCACGATCTTCGAGAACTCGCCGGGGGCGATCGCCTCCGTGCCCTTGAACATCAGGTGCTCGAGGAAATGCGGCAGGCCGGACTTGCCGGGCGGGCTGTCGGCGGTGCCGACCCGGTACCAGACCCAGTGCGAGACCACGGGTGCGCGGTGGTTCTCGATGGCCACCACCTGCATGCCGTTGTCGAGCGTGAAGGTGCTGGGGTGGAACATGCCCGCGGGCGCACCGGCACCGGCTCTGTGATTCAGGCCCATCGCGGCGCTCACGGTTCGACCACCGACGTGCCGACCCGCTGGGTGACGACGCGCGCACTCTGGCCTTCCGCCTCGAGGCGTGCCGCCTCGGCGTTCGGGTCGAGCGGCTGGTAGATGCCGGAATTGTCGACCATCCGCCGCCGCTGGAAATCGAGGATGAAGAGGAAGCGGCTCTCGTCGAGCTGGGTCATCTCGGTGTTCTCCTCGAGGATGACCTCGCGGATGTTTGGCTCAATGGTGCCGGGCACCTCGGCGAGGAGGGCCACCTCGGCCGGGCTCTGCGTGTTCTCCTGGACCGGCTGGCCGAAGAGCAGCTCCTGGGTCTGCAGCGATGCCGTGCCCTGCTGCTGGGCCGGGCTCGGCGTGCCGGGCGTCGGCAGGTTGTAGTTCGGCGGCAGCACCAGGGGCTGGCGACGGACCACCTGGAACTCGTCGGGGGCGCGGCGGCCCATGCCGAGCCGCTCCTGCAGCGTGCCGCTGCCGCAGCCGGTCAGCGCCACGAGGACGAGCGCCATGCAGCCGAAGGCGATCCGACGTCCGTGGCCCGCTCGCTTCACTTTTGTCTCCCTGCGACAGGTAGCGCTTCCCGGCCGCCGAGCAGGCTGTCGCCCACCAGGAGGACCGCGCCGACGACGATGGCACTGTCGGCCACGTT
>JAUIID010000196.1 GCA_030431615.1 Alphaproteobacteria bacterium | reverse complement strand
CGCCGCCAGCGCCGAGCCCTTGACGATCGGGATGTCGTCGCCCGGGAACTCGTACGAGCTGAGCAGCTCGCGCACCTCGAGCTCGACCAGCTCCAGCAGCTCCTCGTCGTCGACCATGTCGACCTTGTTCAAGAACACCACCAGCGCCGGCACGCCCACCTGACGCGCCAGGAGGATGTGCTCGCGCGTCTGCGGCATCGGCCCATCGGCCGCCGAGACCACCAGGATGGCACCGTCCATCTGCGCCGCGCCCGTGATCATGTTCTTCACGTAGTCGGCATGGCCCGGGCAATCCACGTGCGCGTAGTGCCGGTCCGCCGTCTGGTACTCGACATGCGCCGTGTTGATCGTGATCCCGCGCGCCTTCTCCTCAGGCGCCTTGTCGATGTTGTCGTACGACGTGAACGTCGCTCCGCCAGCCTCCGCCAGAACCTTCGTGATCGCCGCCGTCAGCGTCGTCTTGCCGTGGTCAACGTGACCAATCGTGCCGATGTTCGCGTGCGGCTTGTCCCGCTGAAACTTTTCCTTGGCCATGACCGGGTTCCCAGTTCTACCCTGCTCGAGGTGACGTTGCCGACACGTTGTCCGACTTCGGAGTGTCGGGTACGGTGGTGGATGGAGCGGGTGAGGGGAATCGAACCCCCACCGCCAGCTTGGAAGGCTGGAGCTCTACCGTTGAGCTACACCCGCGCTTGACCTATGCGACGTCGACGACCGGAGCGGTCTGGTGGAGGGGGTAGGATTCGAACCTACGTACGCGTACGCGGGCAGATTTACAGTCTGCTGCCTTTAACCACTCGGCCACCCCTCCAGGAGTCCGCCTCGGGCGAAAACGTGCCGGGTGGTATCGCCTGATCCACCGTCTTGTCAACTGGACGACCCATGCCTCCCAAGCCTCCCAGACGAGAGGGCCCCGGCCGACCCGGTGGCCCAGAGCGACCCGCAGGTCCCGGCCGCCAGGGCCGCGGCGGCGACCGGCCGGCCCGCGGCCCGCGCGACGGCGGCCAGCGGCCGGGCGGCCCCCGCCCCGCCACGGCCCAGCGGCGCGGCCCCGAGCGCGCACGGACCGAGCGCCCTTCCCCGGACCAGCTCTGGCTCTTCGGCGAGCATGCGGTCCTGGCGGCCATCCGAAACCAGCGGCGCACCTGCCACCAGCTCCTCGCCAGCGAGGAGGGCATGCCGCGCATCTCTGAGGCCGCCGCAAAGCGTGGCCTGCGCATCACGCCCTGCCCCAACCCGGAGATCGGCAAGCGCCTGCCGCGCGGTGCCGTGCACCAGGGCCTGGCCCTGCACGTAGCACCCCTGCCCCAGCTCCAGCTCGAGCGGGTGATCGCCATCCAGCCCGAGAAGAGCCTGCTTTTGGCCCTCGACCAGGTGACCGACCCGCGCAATTTCGGCGCCATCCTCCGCAGTGCCGTCGCCATGGGCGTGAATGCCGTGATCGTGCCGGAGCGCCGCAGTGCGGAGCTTTCGGGCACGGCAGCCAAGGCCGCGTCGGGTGCCCTCGACCTCGTGCCGATCGTCGAGGTGGTCAATCTCTCGCGCGCACTCGCGCGGCTCAAGGAGGCGGAGTTCCGCATCAGCGGGCTCGATGCCGACGGCGAGGTGACCATCGACGCCGCTCCGCCGGCGGCGCGCCGCGTGCTGGTCGTGGGCTCGGAGGGCTCCGGCATGCGCCGGCTGGTCGGCGAGCATTGCGACGAGATCCTCTCGATCCCGATCGACCGGCGGATCGACAGCCTCAACGTCTCGGTGGCGACCAGCCTCGCACTCTGGGCCCTGGCGCGGGGCGGCCGTTGACGACGGGCGCCTCGACGCCGTAAGCCACAATCAGTGCCGGCGTAGCTCAGCTGGTAGAGCAACCGCCTTGTAAGCGGTAGGTCGCGGGTTCGAACCCTGCCGCCGGCACCAGCGCCCCTGACAGGCTCTCAGCACCGCTCGCACCAGAGAAAGGCGGTCTGGCCTGCCTTGGGGTCCGGCCGCGGCGAGACGATCACGAGGTCGGCCGGTGCGATGACCGGCCGGTCGCCATCCATGGCCACCACATCGCCCTTCCGGACCCCCACGAAGCCCGTCGTCGGGATGCGGAGCGCGAACCGGTCGGTGCGTGCGATGCAGGGTTCGCCGGTGCGAAAGCGCTCGATCGAGACATTCGGCCGCGCCGGACCAGGCCCGTTCGCCACCTCGAGGAAGCGGCGGGCCACCGCGTGCGCCACCCCGGCACTCGCCGTGGCGTCGTGGGTGCCGCATTCGACGGTGACCGCGACGGCCGGATCGTCAGGGTCGGCGAAGCGGCCGTAATCCGTCAGATGCCGGCCGTCGACGCAGCCGCCCGGCATGAGCTGCTGGGTCGGCGGCCAGGCCATGCGGTCGGCGAGGGCGCGGGTCTTGGCGAGCTCGGCGATGACGAAGAAGGGCCGGGCCACGAAGGCCGTCGTGTGCAGGTCGAGCAGCACGTCCACCTGCCGGACGATCGGCCGCAGCTCGCGCCCGCGCGCCGCCTCGACGCTCGACCCATCCCCGTCGAGCCAGTCGTCGCGCCAGAGGCGGTTCATGTCGCGGTCCACGAAGCGCCGGCCCGCCGCGGCCGCCGCCGGATTGACCAGCGCCAGCGTCAGCCGCCCGGAGAGCGGACGCACGCCCTCCTCGACCAGCCGGAGGACCGCCGCCTGCCCCGCCGGCTCGTTGCCGTGGGTCAGGCCGGCGATCATCACATGCGGGCCGGGACGGCCGCTCTCGAAGCTCCAGACGAAGGGAACGCCCGTATGGCCCGCAGCCGCGCCGGCCCCGGGCAGCCCCGTCGTCATCCCTTCAGGTGCAGCGTCGCCAGAAGCTGGACCGTGCTGCCCTCGGCCATCTCGAGCCGCAGGCGGAGCCAGTTGCCGAAATGGCCGATCCGCCGGAAGGCGACCTCGCCCTCGGCCTTCGGCAGCGCCACGGGCTCGCCGTCAGTGGCCCAGTTGAACCCGTCGGCCGAGATCTCGACCCAGACATTGCCAACGGACGTCTCGGGTTGGACCAGGAGCCGGAGGAACAGGAGCGCCTCGATCGCCCAGCCCGCCTCGTAGGGCTCGCTGGTGAAGCCGTCCGTCACATGCTCGCCGCGGATGACCACGGCCGTCGTGCTTTCGCGCAAGGTCGGCATCAGTCCCACTCCCCCGAGACCAGGATCGAATCCACGTAGAAGGAGGACCGCCGGTCGGCATCCGATTCGACGAAGAACCCGACATTCAGCATGCCGCGCAGATTGGGCATGGCGTCGATCTGCAAAGCACCAATGCCGCTCATGTCATAGGCCACGTCGTTGCACTCGAAATGGGTGTAGCGCATGGTCCTGAGGTCGAAGCCGATCTTCGCGTACTGCCAGTTCACCTTGGTCGGGATCTCGTTGTAGCAGAGCACCTGGCGCTCGCCGGAGAGGTCCTGCCAGTCGCGTTCGGCGAGGTGGTAGTGGGTCACCGTCTTCTCGCTGAACCGCTCGAACGGGACGGTCTTCTCCTTGAACTGCCACTTCTCGATCCGCTGCCCCTCGAAGGCGTTGAGGTAGCGCAGATGCGGCATGATCCGGTAGTCGTCGTTCTGCAGGTCGAGCAGGATGCCGACCGACCGCAGGTCCGTGTCGAGCAGCTTCTGGGTGCTCGCCTCGGGCTTGAAGGTGAACCAGAACTCGATCTGGATCGGACAGGCACGGACGTAGGTGAGCCGCTTGATGCCGACGTTCTGCGCACCCGCCTTCGGCCGGGTCGCCATCTTCAGGGCGTAGCTGCCATCGACGCTGCCATGCGTGCCGTTGTCCCAGAAGGACAGGTTCGAGAGCATCGGCGTGGTGAGCTGGCGGTAGCCCGGATGCATCCGGTCGAGATTGTCCTCGTAATTGCCGATGAGCGAGGTCCAGCCCTGGAGCCCCTCGTCGAAATCGTCGAAATAGATGATCCGGCCAAGCGGATCGAAGCGCGAGAGCTTCGGGTTGGCCCGTATCAGGGCCTTCTGCATGGCGTCCAAGTTTGACCTCCCGGTTGACTAGCCTTTGAGCGAGCCGGCGGTCATGCCGGCGATGACGTATTTCTGCACGGCGATCACGAAGATCAGGATCGGCAGGAGCTGCAGCGTGGCGGCGGCGAAGAGCACGCCCCATTCCACGCCGTCCACCGCACCGACCATCTCGCTGAGGATGAGGGGTGCGGTCTTCGCCTCGGTCGTCGTGAAGATGAAAGCGAAGAGGAACTCGTTCCACGAGAAGATCAGGACGAAGGTCGAGGCCGCGATCATGCCCTGGGCGGCGAGCGGCACGATGACGTGGCGGAGGATCTGCCAGACGCCGGCACCGTCGATGATCGCCGCCTCCTCGAGCTCGACCGGGATCTGGTCGATGAAGGCCTTCATGATCCAGGTGTTGAGCGAGACGAAGAAGGTCGCATAGAGCAGGATGAGGACGGTGTGCGTGTCGTTCAGCCTGAGCCAGTTGACGACCGGGAAGAGCGGCAGGGTGACCACAATCGGCGGCACCATGCGGATGACGATCATGAGGAAGGCGCTGGCCGCGAGCTTGCGGCTCCTGACCCTCGCATAGACGTAGCCGGCGAGCGTGGTGACGATCACGGTGAGGATCGTGGCACCGGTGGTGACGATCAGGCTGCTCTGCAGCGCTTCGAAGAACTCGGGCCAACGCACCACCAGCGCTCGATAATTGTCCAGCGTGGGGGCAAAGAGAATGCGCGGCGGAAAGGCCAGGATCTCGCGCGGCGGCTTGAACGACGAGAGCACGACGATGAGGATCGGCAGCCCCGACCAGATGGCGATCAGCGCCAGGGCGGCGAGCTTGCCGGCGCGTCTTCCGGGTGCGTCACGCATCGGCGCTCAGCATGCGCTTGTACATCTCGCGCAGGTAGACGGCCGAGATGAGCAGCGTGCCGACCACCATGAGCCAGCCGATGGCCGAGGCCACGCCGAACTCCTGGTAGCGAAACGCATGGCGGTAGAGATAGGTCGCCAGCACCTCCGTCTGTCGCGCCGGCCCGCCGCCCGTGAGCAGCCAGACCTCGGCGAAGAGCCGAAAGGCGAAGACGTAGCGGAACATGAGGGCGACCAGGATCGCCGGCATGAGGATCGGCACGGTGATCTTCACGAAGCGATGCCAGGCATTGGCACCGTCGATCGCCGCACTCTCGTAGAGCTCCTTCGGCACGCCGAGCAGGGCCGAGTAGAGGATCAGAAAGCTGAACGGCAAATGCAGCCAGATGCTGAGCAACGAGACCAGCGTCAGCGCCGACCAGCGATCGGTGGTCCAGGCGAGCTCCGGCAGGCCGACCAGGGCGATAAGGCCCGAGACCAGCCCGACATCGGGCTCCAGCATGTATTTCCAGATCACCACCGCGACCACCTCGCTCACCGCATA
Organism: Alphaproteobacteria bacterium; assembly: GCA_030431615.1. Classification (GTDB taxonomy): domain Bacteria; phylum Pseudomonadota; class Alphaproteobacteria; order Geminicoccales; family Geminicoccaceae; genus SLRI01. The sequence goes on along the minus strand of JAUIID010000196.1, from coordinate 5,103 downwards.
GGGGGCGAGGATGATGGAGATCATGGTCCGCCGGAACGGCACGCCGGAGGCAAAGAGCGTCGCCATGGCAAGCGCGGCGATGAGCTCGACATAGACGACCACGTTGACGACGACAAAGGTGTTGACCAGCGCGTGCCAGAAATAGGGGTCGGCCAGCACCGTCGCATAATTGGCCAGACCCACGAACACGGGAGCCTGGCCGAAGCTCGTCGTGTGCAGGCTGAGCCAGAGCACCCAGAGCGACGGCAGGCCGATCACCAGCACCAGCATGAGCTGGACGGGTGCCACCATGATGGCATGGGCGAGCCTGGTCGACATCGCCTTCATGAAAGGGCGCTGTCCCCGAGGCTCCGGGCGATGGCGGCACTCTGGGCGAAGAAGCCGGGTGCACCACCGGTATGGACGAAGACGACGCCCGCTCCGGCCTCGATGCTGCCTTCGCCGAGCCGCCCGATCAGCCCGGCCAGGGCCTTCGCGGTATAGGCCGGGTCAAGCACGAGCCCGCCGGCCCGGCCTGCCACCCCGAGAGCCTCGAGCGAGGCCGGGCTGGAGAGGCCGTAGCCCGGGGCGATGAAGCGGTCGTCGACGACGAGCCGGCTCGGGTCGATCCCTGCATCCAGGCCCAGGAGCCCCGCCGCCTCCTCGGCACGGCGCAGGATCAGCGGGCGGATGAAGCTCTCGGGCTGCTGGACGGAGATCGCCAGCACCTGCGTCGCCACGCCCGTGGCGCCGAAGCCGGCGAGCAGGCCGGCCGCCGTGAGGCCGGAGCCGGCGGCGAGGCAGACATGGCCCGGCGGTTCGGCCCATTGGGCAAGAAGCTCGTCCGCGAGGCTGACGGCAGCGGCGGCAGCGAGGGCACCCGTCCGCCCCGGCAGGCGGATCTGCCAGGGCCGCCCGCCGGCGTCGCGTGCCGCCTGCTCCAGCTGGTCGAGCCGGACCTGCACCGCATCGGCATAGGGATCGGTCGTGTCGATCCAGTGGAGCTCTGCGCCGAAGAGCCGGTCGAGCAGGAGATTGCCGGCCGGCTCGGCCGTGCCGTCGCCGCGGAGCAGCAGGATGCAGCGCCAGCCGAGCACGGCGCAGGCGGCGGCGGTGGCGCGGCAGAAATTGGACTGCGCACCGGCGGTGGTGACGATGGTATCGGCACCCTCCGCCTTCGCCTCGGCGAGGAGGACCTCGAGCTGGCGGGGCTTGTTGCCGCCGAGCCCGAGGCCCGAGAGATCCTCGCGCTTGAGCAGGAGCCCCGGGCAGCCGATGGCGGCCCCGAGTCCGGGGGCCGGCTCGAGCGGCGTCGGCAGGTGCGCCAGCCGCAGCCGCTCGAGCGTGATCGGTCCAGGGGACACCCGCCTCACCTCACTGCGGCAGAAGCGGCTCGACCCGCGTCTTGACCGACTCCATCGCATCGGCGACCGGCTTCATGCCGAGCACCGCGGCCTGCAGCTCCTCGACGAAGATGTCCGACGCCTTGGCAGCGTTGTCGAACGGCGGCAGCGGCACCCGGCCGACCAAGAGGACGGCCTTCTCGTCCGCCGCATAGGCCAGCTGCTCCTGCATCTCCGGGGTGTCGTAGGTGGAAGCGCGGACGGGGCCGTTACCGTTGAGCGCCGCCATCAGCGTGCTCTCCTTGCTCGCCATCGTGCGGACCAGGTCCCATGCCAGATCCTTGTTCTGCGAGTTGGCCGGGATGACCATCGTCCAGAACTCGACCTTGGCCGGTGCGACGTCGAACTGGTCCTTGAACGCCGCCGCAACCGGCAGGGCTACCGTCTTGATATTGCCGGCTTCCTCCGACTTCTCGGGGTCGTTGTAGATGCGGTTGCGGCCGCAGGAGGTCGTGGTCATGGCGGCCCGCCCGGTCTGCATCCAGGTATTGACCTCCTCGTCCTGGATGGCCGCCCAGTTCCGCGGCATCACCCCCTCCTCGTAGAAGTCGCGGAGCAGCTGGACGGCATTCATCATGCCCTCCTCCGTGGTCGCCACCTCGTAGTCCAGCGTGATGAAGTCGCCGTTCCAGGCGCGCGCCAGGTCGACCGTGTTGGCGTAGCCGAGCCCGTTGATGAGGAAGCCGTGGACCTTGGTGCCGTCGTCGCGCTCGAAGGTCAGCGCACGCGCCGCCTCGATCAGCTCCTCCATGGTCTCAGGCGGTTCGATCCCCTTTTCCTCGAGCAGCCGCGCATTGTAGTGGAAGCAGGACGAGGCATGGCGGAAGGGGATGCCGTAGAGCTCGCCGTTGAAGGTCATGGCGTCCCTGAGACCCGGGAAGATGTCCTCGATCTCCTCGACGGGGTTCGCCTCCTGATGCGCGTTCAGGGGCTCGAGCAGGGTGGTCACACTCTCGACCGCGTGGGTGTTCAAAAAGAACGCGATGTCGATCGTCGTCTCGGGCAGCTGCAGCTCGCGGAAGAGCCGCTCGTGCAAAGCACCCGTGTCGAGCGTCACCCACTCGATGCCGACGCCGTTCTCTTCCTGCCAGTCGGCAGTGATGTCGTTGCCCTCGGCGGTCGCCACCGTCTGGTGGACGCGGTGGGAGATGATGGTGAGGTTCTCCGGCTTGTCCTGGGCGATCGCCGGGGCCGCCAGCGTCATCGCCAGCGCACTGGCCATCAGGCCGAGCTTCGTCGCTGTTCCGGTCACGTCTGCCTCCCTTTGTGCTGACCATTGTCGCGGCGCCGGCGAGCCTTGCCGCCGCCGCTTCCCTCGCCGTCGGCGATCCACTGATCGCTCAACGAATCCTTGATGTGCTCGAACCGTGCCGTGACACCCGGCCCACGGGCCTGGGTCACGAGGATCACCAGGAGATCGACCACAGCCAGATGGACGAGGCGGGTGGTCATCGGCGCGTAGATGAAGGTGTCCTCGGGCGGGTCGACGTCCAGCAGGAGATCGGTCGCCGCCGCGAGCGGCGAGCCCTTGCGCGTCACCGCGATGGTGAAGGCACCGTTCTCGCGGGCGACCCGGACCGAGCGCAGGATGTCCCGGATGCGGCCGTTATAGGAGAAGGCGACGGCGACATCGCCCGGCGCCAGCGTGGCCGCCGCCATGGTCTGCAGATGGGTGTCGGGCCGCGCCGCACAGGTGATGTCGAGGCGCATGAACTTCTGCTGCGCGTCGCTCGCCACCGTGTTGGCGAGCCCGACGCCGAAGAGCTCGAGCCGCCGGGCAGCGTCGATCCGCGCCACCGCCTCGCCCAGCGCCGCGTCGTCGAGCGACTGCTGCAGCGTGCCGAGCGCCTGGATCGAGGACTGCACCACCTTGTGGCGGACGGTGGCGAGGTCGTCGCCGAAACCGATCTCGCGATGGAGATAAGGCGCGCCGCCGACCGCCAGCGCTCTCGCCAGCTCGATCTTGAAGTGCGGGTAACCGTCGAGCCCGAGCGAGCGGCAGAAGCGGAGCACGGTCGGCTCGCTGACCCCGGCATGGCCGGCGAGCGACGCCAGCGTCATGCGCGGCACCTGCTCCGGGTGCGCCAGCACCACGTCGGCGACGCGCGTCTCGGACGGACTGAGCCTGGCGGCCTCGCCGCTCAGCCGGGCGAGAAAATCGGCAGCCTCTAGCGCTCCGTCCACTTCTCCACCTCGGCCATGTCGAGCTCGACGCCGAGCCCCGGACCCGGCGGCAACGGCAGGTTGCCGTCCCGGATCTGATCGATGCGCCCCTGCGGCTCCCTGACCAGCCGGTCGCGCAGCGGGTTGGGGAAGATCATGCACTCGAAGGTGAGGAAATTGGGCATGGCGGCGGCGAGGTGCAGGCTCGCCGCGGCGCAGACTGCACCCGACGCACCGACATGCGGCGCGTAGGGCACGTGCAGCGCGTTCGCGAGATAGGCGATCTTGCGCGTCTCGCTGATGCCGCCCGAGCGGGCGACGTCCGGCTGGACGACACCCACCGCCCGCGACGTGAGCAGCGGGGCCGCCCCGTAGGCCGTGTGCTCGCTCTCACCCGCGGCGAGGCGCAAGGGCAGCTTCTGCCGCAGCCAGCGATAGCCCTCGATGTCCTCCGGGACGATCGGCTCCTCGAACCAGTAATAGCCGAGTTCGGCCAAGCCCTTGCCCACCTCGAGCGCGTCGTCGACATCGAAGATCCAGTTGGAATCGGCCATGAGCCGGATCTTCGGCCCGGCGATCTCGCGTACCAGCCTTGCCCGGTCGAGGGCCGCCTCGACGGGGGCACCGAGCTTGACCTTGATCTCCTGAAAGCCCCAGCCCACGCAATCCTCGACCACCTTGCCGGCGCCCGCGTCGTCGACCCAGGGAATCGAGGAGGCATAGGCCCGAATACTCGGCCGGCCCATGTGGCCGAGCAGCTCGTAGACCGGGCGGCCGGTGGCCTTGCCCATGATGTCCCAGAGTGCGGTGTCGATGGCGGCGATGGCCTCGATCAGCATGCCGCCGGAGCGACCGGAGAAGGTCCGGTAGAGCTTCTGCCAGACGGCCTCGACGGCGAACGGGTCCATGCCGGTGATCTTCGGTGCGAGCAGCCCGTCGACCAGTTCGGCATATGACCTGGGGCCGAAGCGGGCCAAAGCCTCGCCGACGCCGGTGATGCCGGCATCGGTCTCGACCACGACGATCAGAATCGAGATGGTGCCGAACGAACCCTGCGAGGTGCGCTGCAGGTCGCCGATCGGCACGGTCAGCGGATAGGTGCGGATACCCGTGATGCGCAAGCGCCGCCTCCCCGCGGGCTGTTGTCCGACCAGCTCACTCAACTACGGGATCAGGCGACCGTCAACACGCAATCGCCCGAATTCGGTAGTTGAGCTACAGGGCGGCAGCGCCGGGCAGCGCCCTCAGCCGGAGGTCGGGGCCGCCCCCACCAGCGCATCGAGCTGGGCCGCCGACGTGGTGTTCTCGATCTCGTCCATCGAGAGCTGCACGCCGAACTCCTCCTCCAGCGCCGTCACCAGCCGGAGGTGGTTCAGGGAATCCCAGGCCGGATGCTCGTCGCGCGTCAGCTCCGGCGTGACCGAGGCCACCGGGATGTCGAAAGTCTCGGCGATCAGCTCAGCCAGCCTGGGGTTCATCCTCGCGTTCTCCGTTGTCGATGGTGATGCCCGGGACGGGCAAGGGTGTGGCTTCGCCGATGGCGAGACGATAGTGCCGG
>JAUIID010000195.1 GCA_030431615.1 Alphaproteobacteria bacterium | reverse complement strand
CGGCGACATGAACGCCGTGACCGCCTGCACGCTGCTCGTCGGCATCGTCTTCATCACGCTGAACCTGATCTCGGACCTCCTCTATCGCCTGCTCGACCCGAGGACCCGATGAGCGCCGGCACGCTCCGCCACTGGCTCAACGCCGAGGCCGCGGCCTCGCCGTTCCAGGCGTTCGCGCAGCGGGCCTGGCTCGGCTGGCTGCAGCTCCTGCGCAACCCGCTCGGCATGATCGGGCTCCTGATCATCGTGGCGCTCCTGCTGGTCGCCGCCTTCGCCCCCGTGATCGCCTCGCAGTCGCCGTACGAGCAGAACCTGCGCAATGTCCTGGCACCGCCGAGCAGCGAGCATCTCTTCGGCACCGACGAACTCGGCCGCGATATCTTCAGCCGCGTCGTCTACGGCTCGCGCATCACGCTCCTGATCGTCCTTCTGGTGTCCGTCATCGTCGCCCCCATCGGGCTTCTGGTCGGTGCCGTTTCGGGCTATCTCGGCGGCTGGGTCGACGTGGCGCTGATGCGGCTGACCGACCTCTTCCTCGCCTTTCCGAGCCTGATCCTCGCTCTGGCGTTCGTCGCCGCGATGGGGCCGGGTCTGGAGAACGCCATCATCGCCATCTCGCTTACCGCCTGGCCGCAGATCGCGCGCCTCGCCCGTGCCGAGACGCTGACCGTGCGCAACAGCGACTACATCGCCGCGGTGCGGCTGCAGGGCGCCTCGCCGATGCGGGTCGTGCTCCGCCACGTGTTGCCGATGTGCGTTCCCTCGGTCATCATCCGGGTAACGCTGAACATGGCCGGGATCATACTGACCGCGGCCGGCCTCGGCTTCCTTGGTCTCGGTGCCCAGCCACCGAGCCCCGAATGGGGTGCGATGACCTCGACCGGCCGGCGCTACATGCTCGATTCCTGGTGGCTCGTGACCATGCCCGGCCTCGCGATCCTCACTGTCAGCCTCGCCTTCAATCTCTTCGGGGATGCCTTGCGCGACATCCTCGATCCGCGCAGCAGCTGAGGGCCGGCCGCATGCACGAGCCCCTCCTCCGGGTCGACGGTCTGCACGTGAGCTTCCGCACGCATCGGGGCCTGGTCAACGCGGTGCGCGGCGTCTCCTTCGAGGTCGGCCGCGAGAAGGTCGGCATCGTCGGCGAGTCGGGTTCCGGCAAGAGCATCACCGGACGCTCCGTGATGCGCCTCCTGCCACCGGCCGCCGAAGCCCGGGCCAACCGGCTGAGCTTTCGCGACATCGATCTCCTGCGCGCCTCCGAAAAGCAGATGCTGGACATCCGCGGCGGGCAGATCGGCCTGATCATGCAGGATCCGAAATACTCGCTCAATCCGGTGGTCCGGGTCGGCGACCAGATCGCCGAGGCCTATCGCCTGCACCGCGGCGGCAACCGCAAGGCGGCGCGGGCGAGTGCGATGGCCATGCTCGAGGCGGTCAAGATCCGCGATCCCGAACGCGTCTACCGGCTCTATCCGCACGAGGTCTCGGGCGGCATGGGCCAGCGCATCATGATCGCCACCATGCTGCTCGCCGAGCCCGACCTCCTGATCGCCGACGAGCCGACCTCGGCGCTGGACGTGACGGTGCGGCTCGAGGTCCTGTCGATCCTCGACGAGCTCATCGAGACGCGGGGCCTGGGCCTGATCTTCATCAGCCACGACCTCAATCTCGTGCGGGCCTTCTGCGACCGGGTGCTGATCATGTATGCCGGCCGCATCGTCGAGGAGCTGCCCGCGAGCGAGCTCGAGCATGCCCGGCATCCCTACACGCAGGGCCTGCTGGCGGCCTTGCCCCGCATCCACGAGCGGCGGGAGCGGCTGGCGGTCCTGCAGCGCGATCCCGACTGGCTGGATGGGCCGACCTACCGATGACACTCCGCGGACCCGGAACCGAGCCCATGATCGCCGTCGACGACCTCGTCGTCAGCTTCGGTGACGACGACGAGGTCAAGCGGGCCGTGGACGGGATCGGCTTCGAGGTGCGGGAGGGCGAGACCTTCGGCCTCGTCGGCGAGTCGGGCTGCGGGAAATCGACCGTGCTGCGCGTGCTCGCCGGCCTCAACCCGAGCTATGACGGCAGGCTGCGCATTGCCGGGCGGGATATCGGCCCCAGGCGCGACAAGGCGCTCATGAAAAGCGTGCAGATGGTCTTCCAGGACCCCTACGGCTCGCTCCATCCGCGCCAGACGGTGAACGCCCAGCTCATGGAGCCCCTGCGCATCCAGGGTCTCGACGACGCCGCGGGGCGGGTCGAGCGGGCGCTCGATGCCGTCGGCCTCGGCCCGGCCTTCCGCTATCGCTACCCGCACCAGCTCTCGGGCGGCCAGCGCCAGCGGGTCGCGATCGCTCGCGCCCTCATCCTCGAGCCGGACGTGCTGCTGCTCGACGAGCCGACCTCCGCCCTCGACGTCTCGGTTCAGGCAGAGGTGCTCAATCTCCTGGCCGACCTCAAGGCGGCCGGCGGCCTCACCTATGTGCTCGTCAGCCACGACCTCGGCGTGATCGCCCACATGTGCGACCGTCTCGCCGTCATGACGGAGGGGCGCATCGTCGAGGAGCTCGACGTCCAGGAGCTCGTCGCTGGTGCCGCCCGGCACCCCTATACGGTGACCCTGCTCCGGGCCAGCGAGACCTATGGCGAGGGCGGCGTGCCGGCTGCCACGTCCGAAACGAACGAAGCGACAATCCCCGAACCCAGGAAGACATGATGCGGATCACCGACGTCCAGGCTCGCGTGTTCACCTACAAGACCAACAAGATGAACGACACGGATGGCCACACCCATCCCGGTCCGAGGAGCTGCTCGCCGAGTTCGTGCGGCCCGTGCTGGTGGGCGCCGATCCCATGCGCGTCGAGCAGCTCTGGCGCGCCCTCTACAAGTGGCAGCGCGGCAGCGGCGGCCGGCTCACCGACCGGGTGGTCTGCGCCGTCGAGCTGGCGCTCTGGGACCTCGTCGGCAGGAAAACCGGCCAGCCGGTCTGGAAGCTCCTCGGCGGCTACCGCGACAAGATTCTGGCCTATGGCAGCACGATGTGCGGCGACGATCTGGAGAACGGGCTCAAGACGCCCGAGGATTACGGCCGCTATGCCGAGTGGCTGGTGCAGAAGCGGGGCTACAAGGCGGTCAAGCTGCACACCTGGATGCCGCCGATCCCGGGCGCCCCGGACGTCCGGATGGACTACGCCGCCTGCGCCGCGGTGCGCGAGGCCGTCGGCCCCGACATCCCGCTAATGCTCGACCCGAACCACTGGTACAGCCGCCAGGACGCCTTGTGGCTCTGCCAGCGGCTCGAGGAGCTGAAGTTCTTCTGGATCGAGGAGATGATGGAGGAGGCCTCGCTCAGCTCCTACCAGTGGCTGACCGGCAATCTCCGCACGCTCAACATCCTCGGCCCCGAGAGCATGACCGGCAAGCTCTGGACCCGCGCGGAGTGGGCGTCGAAGGGCGCCTGCGACATGCTCCGCACAGGGGTCTGGGACGTCGGCGGCATTGGCCCCTCGATGAAGTGCGCGCATATCGCCGAGGGCTTCGGCATGTCGTGCGAGGTGCATGGCACCGGCGCCGGCAACCTCGCCGTCGCGGCGGCCATCCCGAACACCTACTACTACGAGCGCGGCCTGCTGCACCCGTTCATCGACTACGACCAGCCGCCGGCCTACCTGAAGCGGATCGACGACGAGATGGACGAGGACGGCTGGGTGCATCTGCGCGACGAGCCCGGCCTCGGCCAGGACATCGACTTCGATTATATCGAGGCCAATCTGGTCTGATCCGCGCTGTCCGGCACGTTCTGACCTGGTCCTAGATGCCCATGGCCCGGTGCATCGAGCGGGTCAGATGGTCGTCCATGGCCAGGGCGGCGTCGTCGCGGTCGTGGCGGACGAGTGCCGCCAGGATGCGCCCGTGCTCCTGCATCGTCGCCCGGATCAGCGGCGGCGACAGCACGTAGCACTGGTCGAGGCGGATGAGCGCCACGCGGTCGCGGGTCTGCCGGTAGGCCTCGTCGATGATGGGATTTCTGAGCGAGCCGACCACGGCGCGGTGGAAGTCGTCGTCGACCTGCTGCGCCAGACCACCGATCTCCGGCTGCCCCATGCCGGCATCGAGTGCCCGCTCGACCGCCGCATGCCGCTCGCCCCAGGACGCCAGCAGCTCGGCGTCGCAGACATCGGCATAGCGGCGAATGCCCTCGCGCTCGATCATCGTCCGCAGCTGATAGGTGTGCCGGATCAGCTCCATGTCGGGCTTGACGATGCGGATGCCGCTGCGCGGCATCACCTCGACCAGGCCCTCGGCGTGGAGCCGTTGCACGGCGTCCCTGAGCGGCGTCAGGGGAACGTCGAGCAGGTCGACGAGCTCGGCCTGGGAAACCACGGCGCCGAGCGAAAGGCGCCGCGCGAACAGCGACTCCTTGAACCGCTGATAGGCCACGTCGCTGAGCTTCACGCTGGTCCCTGCCTCCGTTCCAGGCACTTGCAACCGTAGCAGGCCGGTGTTAACGGAGCAACTGATGCATCAGTTGGGCGATTCAGACATCGACGGTGCATCGGTTGATCGACGAGGGAGGCGAGGTTGGCTGACACGCATGCGGCAGCAGCCGGGGTCGGCGGTTCGATCGCCGGTTTCAGCGTCAGCCGGTTCTCCTTCGCCCGCGACCGGGTTATCGGCGACTCGCAGGTCCGGTCCTCGACCGTCAATCTGGGTGTGCTCGAGCTCGAGACCGCCGAAGGCCTCGTCGGCATCGGTTTCTTCCAGGACCTCTTCCATCCGCTGCCGGACGAGGACGAGCTCAACCGCGTCTTCGCCGAGACGGTGCTGCCGGGCATCCGGGGCGTCCATCCGGCGTCGCTCGTCCATCGCCTGGCGCGGCCGCGCGGCGGCAACAACCGCCTGCCGCCCTTCAACTTCGCCGAGGCCGTCGAGCAGGCGGTCTGGGACCTCTACGGTAAGGGCCTGGGCCTGCCGCTCTGGCGCGTCCTCGGCGCCGCCTCGCCCGAGGTGCCGGCCTATGCGAGCGGGCTCGACTACCATCTGAGCGACCGCCAGTACCAGGCGTTCTTCAAGGCGGCCAGGGGCATGGGCTACCGTGCCTTCAAGATCAAGGTGGGCCATCCCGACGCCGCCTGGGATCTGTGCCGGCTCGGCCTCCTGCGCGAGGTCATCGGCGACGGCGACCTCGTCATGGTCGATGCCAACGAGGCATGGACACCGAAGGAGGCGATCCGCCGGCTGCATCTCTACCGGGACGCCGGCCACGCCATCCACTGGCTCGAGGACCCCTGCCTGCGCAACGATTTCGAGGGCCTGCGGCAGGTCGCCGAGGCGCTGCCCTGGACCCATCTCAACACCGGCGAGTATCTCGACCTCGCCGGCAAGCGCCGCCTGATCGAGGCCCGCGCCGTCGATATCCTGAACGTCCACGGCCGGCCCGGACAGGTGATGCAGGCCGGCTGGCTGGCCGCCGAGGCGGGGCTCGAGGTCTCGCTCGGCAACACGACGATGGAGCTCGGCATCCACATGGCGGCAGCACTGCCGGAATGCCGCTGGATCGAGTACAGTTTCCACAACTATGCCGGCCTGTTGACCGAGCCGGTCAGGATCGAGAACGGCATCGCCCACGCGCCCGACCGGCCGGGCCACGGGCTGTCGCTCTCGGACGAAGCGCGGGCTCGATTCCACAGCCCGCGTGTCGGCGATCGCCACGACCGGGGCCCGCCGGCACCGATCGATCTCTCGGAAGTCGACTGAACCACCACGAAGACGCTCAGGGAGGTAACCAGATGACCGACTTTGCCGCGATGAACCGCCGTCGCCTGCTCGGCGCCAGCCTCGCCGCCCTGCCATTGCTCGGGGCGGGCGGCCTCGCCCGCCGCGCGCTGGCCGCCACCGACATCAGCTACTGGCATCACTTCACGAGCCAGACCGAGGCCGCCGGCCTCGCCCGGATCATGGAGCTCTTCAACCAGGTCTATCCCGACATCACGGTGACGCCGGAGAACATCCCCAATGCCGAGTACATGACCAAGCTGACGGCGACGCTCGTCGCCGGCAGCCGGCCGTCGTGCGGCATGGTCACGTCGGACCGCTTCGCCGACATCCACGCCCTTGGCGGCCTCGTCGATCTGTCGCCCAAGATGGCGGACTGGCCGCTGAAGGATGCCTTCCCGCCTGCCGCTTTCGAGCCCGTGACCATCGACGGCGCCGTCTACGGCATTCCGGCGTTCTCCTTCGTCAACTGGATGTATTACCGCGTTGATTACTTCGAGGAGGCGGGTATCGACGGCCCGCCCGACACGTTCGAGGAGCTCCTCGAGGCCAGCATCAAGCTCAGCGATCCGGCCAACAACCGCTACGGCTTCGGCATGCGTGGCGGCGACGGCGGCCACAACTTCCTGATCGACGTGCTCCAGGCCTGGGGCTCGCCCATCGCCGTCGATGGCCAGATGGCGATCGACCGCGAGAAGGCGATCGAGGCGGTGCGCTTCTATTCGGACCTCTACACCAAGCACAAGGTGGTGCCGCCGAGCGCCCCCAACGACAGCTACCGGCAGATCATGGAGGGCTTCAAGACCGGCCAGACCGCCATGCTCTGGCATCATACGGGCTCACTGACCGAGCTCGCCGGCGCCCTGCCCGAGGGCACCTTCATGACCGCCATCCGCCCCGCCGGCCCGGCCGCACGGATCGCCCAGCTCGATCATCTCTACAACGGGGTCATGAACGAGGCCGATCTCGACCCCGCATGGGACTGGGTCAGCTTCTGGGGCGAGACCGACCCCGCCATCGCCTTCCTCGAGGAGACCGGCTACTTCCCCTCGTCGGTCGAGGCCGCGGCCGACCCGCGCATCGCCGACAACCCGATCTACGCCGCCGCCGTCGCCACAATGGAGTTCGGCGGCCCGCCGCCCGGCTTCGTCGGCTATGAAGGCTGGGCGCGGACCATCGCCCACCCGGCCTTCCAGCAGGTGCTGACCGGCGACGCCACGCCGGAGGAGGCCGTGGACACGATGATGAGCGGCCTCGAGCGCACGCTGCGCTGAGCCGGAGGCGGGCCGTGGGGCGACCGAACCTGCTCTTCATCCTGTCGGACCAGCACGCCCAGCGCTTCGCTGGCTGCTACGGCAACGGGTTCGGTCTCACCCCCAACCTGGATCGGCTGGCGGCGCAGGGCGTGGTCTTCGATCGTGCCTACTGCCCGTCGCCGATCTGCCTGCCGAGCCGGGCTTCGCTGCTCACCGGCAAGCATCCGCATCGCCATCGCTGCTGGACCAACAGCGATGCGCTGCCGAGCGACGAGCCGACCTACGCCCACGCGCTCGGCGCCGCCGGCTACCGCCCGGAGCTGATCGGGCGGATGCACTTCGTCGGCCCCGATCAGCTGCACGGCTTCGCGGCACGGCCGATCGGCGACCACAACTCGAACTGGCTCGGCGTCTCGGGCGTGGGCCACGGCATCTTTCACGGCACGGCCGGCCCGGACGCGATCAGCGTCGTCCGCTCCGGCGCCGGGCGTGCCGCCTACGAGATCAAGGACGAGCACACGACGACGGTAGCACTGCGCCGGCTCGACGAGATCGCGGCCGGGCGCGCTGCCGGGGACCAGTCGCCCTTCTGCCTCACGATCGGGCTCATGCTGCCGCATCCGCCCTATGTCGTGAACGACGCGGACTTCGATGCGCTGCCGGAGGCGATCGAGGAGCCAGAGATCACAGGCGTGCCCGCCGAGGCGGACCATCCCTGGCTCCGCTGGTGGCGTGAGAGGAGCGGTGCCGCCGGGCTCTCCACGGCCGACCAGCGGCGGGCGCGGCGCGCCTATGCCGGGCTGGTGCGCAAGATGGACCGCCAGATCGGCATGATCCTCGACCGGCTGGAGGAGGCGGGCCTCACCGATGACACGCTCATCGTTTACACCTCCGACCACGGCGACCATGCCGGCGACCGCGGCCTGTGGTGGAAGCACACCTTCTACGACGAATCGGCGCGCGTGCCGCTCATCATGGCGTGGCCCGGCGTGCTGCCGGCAGGCGAGCGGCGGCAGCAGGTCGCCAATCTCGTGGACCTGCCGCCGACCTTCGCCGAGGCGCTCGGCGGCGAGGCACTGCCCGACATCGACGGGCGCAGCCTGCTCGCGGTCGCGAAGGCCGGTGCCACGCCCTGGTGTGACGAGACCTTCAGCGAATACTGCACCGACACCAGCTTCGGCTTCGCCCACGGCGAATATGCCATCCAGCGCATGCTGCTGCGTGGTCGCTACAAGTACATCTACTATCACGGTTTTCCCGACCAGCTCTTCGATCTCGAGGCGGATCCGCTGGAGCAGCACGACCTGAGCGCTGACCCGCGGTTCGCCGGCGTCCGCCAGGCGATGCGCGCCGCAACCCTCGCCGGCTGGTCACCCTCCGAGATCGGCCGGGCGCTCGCCGAGCGCGAGGCGCGCAAGGATCTCTGGGCGAAATGGGGCGAGCAGATGCGGCCGGCCGACACCCACCGCTGGTCGGTGCCGGCGGACGAGGAACTGCGTTTGCGGGGTTTCCCGGCATGAGGAATGAGCAAGGACACAAGCGATGAATGGTTCGGGGATCGATCGCCGCGGGCTCTTGGCCGGCACCGCTGCTGCGGCACTGGCCCTCGGCCTGCGGCCGGGATCGCTGGCGGCGCAGTCGGGCGACGTCGTCTACTGGCACCACTTCGCCGCCCAGGCCGTGGTCGTCGGCTTCGATCGGGTCGTCGAGCTGTTCGGCGCCGCCTATCCCGACATCGACCTCTCCAGCGAGACCATCCCCAACGCCGACTTCATGCAGAAGTTCACCGCTGCCGTGGTCGCCGACAGCCGGCCAGACACGACCATGGTCTCGGCCGAGCGCTTCCCCGACATGCATGCCATGGGCGGGCTCGTCGATCTCACCGACCGGATCGAGAGCTGGCCGCGCCGCTCGGCCTTTCCTGACGACCGGTTCGACTCCGTCCGCGCCGACGGCCGCATCTATGGCGTGCCGGCCTTCTCGTTCGTCAACTGGGTCTACTACCGCAAGGACTGGTTCGAGGAGGCCGGCATCGCATCGCCGCCCGACACGATGCAGGACTTCCTCGACGCGGCGCTGAAGATCACCGACCCCGCGCGAGGCCGCTACGGCTTCGGCATGCGCGGCGGTGACGGCGGTGCCCCGTACATCACCGACATGATGCGCGCCTGGGGCTCGCCCATCGTCGCGGACGGCGAGGTGGCACTCGACCGGCAGACGGCGATCGAGGCGGTGCGCTTCTATGCGGAGCTCTACACGAAGCACAAGGTGGTGCCGCCAAGCGCCCCCAATGACAGCTTTAGGCAGATCATGGAGGGCTTCAAGACCGGCCAGACCGGCATGATCTGGCATCACACCGGCTCCCTGCAGGAGATCCGCACGGCCTTCCCCGACGGCAATTTCGGCACCATGGTCCGGCCCGCCGGACCGGCGGCGCGGATCGCCCAGGTCTCCTACCTCTACAACGGCCTCATGTCGGAGCGGAACGCCGACGCCGCCTGGGAATGGGTCAGCTTCTGGGGCGAGGCCGAGCCTTCTTTGGCCTTCCTCGAGCTCACCGGCTACGTGCCCGTGGCGACCGACGTCCTCGCCGACCCGCGCCTCACCGACGATCCGATCTACGCCGCCGCGACCCGGACGATGGAGTTTGGCGTCGGACCCTTGAGCTTCATCGGTGCCGACGGCTGGGAGCGGACCGTCGTGACCCCCGAGTTCCAGAAGATCCTGACCGGCACCAGCACGGTCGAGGACGCCGTCGACCAGATGCTCCTGGGCCTCGAGCGCACGTTGCGCTGAGCCGAGGCACCCGAGCCGCCACCGCCCGCTTGCGAAACAGGAATCCGATGCAGATCACCGATATCCGCTGCTTTCTCGTCGAAGAGCCCTCCGACCGTCCCGTCTATCGCTGGCGCAAGGGCCTCGCCGGCTCCGGCGACGGTACGCCGGCGGGCGAGCTTCAGCGCTTCGCCTATCTCCGGGTCGAGACCGACGAGGGCATCACGGGCGCCGTCAAGATCGGCCGCGGCGACGCGGTGGTGAGCCTGACCCGGCGCCGGCTGAAGAAGCTGATCGGCGAGAACCCGCTCATGACCGAGCGGCTCTGGCATCTCGTCTGGGAGATCGATCGCATCGAGGAGATGAACATCCATCACCTCGGACTGCTCGACATGCTGGCCTGGGACATCAAGAGCCGGAAGGCCGGCCTGCCGCTCTACCAGCTGCTCGGCGGCTATGACCGCCGCGTGCCGGTCTACGCCTCGACCGTCACCTGGGACACGATGGACGAGTACGAGCGCCACATCGCCCACTGCAAGGACGTCGGCTTCACCGCCTTCAAGCTGCATGCCTGGGGCGACGTGAAGGACGACATCCAGCTCTCGCGCAACCTGCGCAAGTGGACCGGCCCCGATGCCGTCCTGATGTTCGACGGCTCGGCGGGCTGGGACCTGACGCAGTCGATGGAGGTCGGACGGGCCCTCGAGGGCGAGG
>JAUIID010000194.1 GCA_030431615.1 Alphaproteobacteria bacterium | reverse complement strand
TGACCCAGGGCGGGCCGGCGCGGGCCACCGAAGTCCTGCCGGTGCTGCTCTACAACAGGGCATTCCTCGCCAACCGGTTCGGCGAGGCGGCGGCCATCGGCGTGGCGCTGCTGGTCATCGTCCTCGCCCTCACCATCCTCTACATCCTCCTGACCCGGCCCGGGCGGGCCTCGGAATCGTGACACGGACCATGGATGTCGGTGCGGTGCTCCGCTGGGTGGTCCTGCTCGCGGCCCTCGTCGTCGTGCTCTTTCCCTTCTACTGGATGATCAACACGTCGCTGAAGCCGGCTCACGAGATTTTCCAGACGCCACCGACCTTCTTCTCGTCGGCATGGTCGTTCGACGCCTACCGGTCGCTGATCGAGACCCGGCCCATTCTGCGATACTTCGTCAACAGCCTGCTCGTCGCCACGGGCTCGACCGTGCTCTCGGTCGGCTTGGCCGCGCTTGCCGCCTACGGCTTCACCCGGTTCTTCGTGCGGGGCGAGCTGGTGTTCATCCTCTTCCTGCTGTTCACGAAGATGCTGCCAGAAACGCTCCTCGTGATCCCCTACTTCCAGATCATGGCCGACCTCGGGCTCATCAACTCCTATGCGGCGCTGATCCTGGCCTACACCTCGTTCGCCCTGCCATTCTCGATCTGGATGCTGATCGGCTTCTTCCGGGCGATCCCCCGCGAGCTGGACGAATCGGCGATCATCGATGGCGCCACGCGGCTGCAGGTGTTCTTCCGGGTAATGCTGCCGCTGGCCCGCCCGGGCCTCGTTGCCGTGGCCCTCTTCACCTTCCTCATCGCCTGGAACTCCTACGTCTGGGCGCTCGTGCTCACCACCGACCAGAGCCGCTTCGTGCTTTCGGTCGGCATCGCCAACCTGATGGGCGAGTATCGCATCGACTGGAACGAGCTGATGGCAGCCACGGTGATCGCCGCCCTGCCGGTGATGGTCATCTACGCCTTCCTCGAACGACACCTCGTCGCCGGCATCACCGCGGGCGCCGTCAAGGGCTGACCGCCCCCGCCACCCCGAACACCTCGACCGGCTCCAGCATTCCCTTGAGCACCCGCCGCCCGGCGGGCTCCAGTCGCATGCCGGCATGCGCCGCCGTTGCGGCGTCGAGCCAAACGCCGCCGGCCGGCACGGCGTCGGCAAGGCGGGCGGCGATGTTCACTGTGCGGCCGAAATAATCACCGTCGCGGCCGACCACCGGGCCGGTGGCGATGCCGGCGCGGGCGGGCGGCAGGTTGTGGCCGGGGGCGCCAGCGACGATGGCGAGCGCCGCCGCGACCGCGTCGTCGGCTCTTCGAAAATGCAGCATCGCACCATCGCCGAGCAGCTTCACCAGCCGTCCGGCGTGATGGATTGCCGCCTCCTGGACGAGCTCGACGAAATGGCTGCCGAGCGTCGCCGCCCTGGCGTCGCCCTCGGTCTCGGTCAGCGCCGTGAAACCGGAAAGATCGATAAAGACGATGGTCCGGTCCGCCGCCGCCGGCCGCCGGATGCCCTGCTCGGCCAGGCTCTCGTCGAGCCGCGCCATCGCATTGTCGAAGACAGTTTGCTCGAGCAGCCGGCGCAGGATCAGGAAGACCGCACGATAACCGAGCCGCTGCAACCGCGGGCGCATGGGTGCGGTCGCCGCCAGGAGTTCGCGCCGGCGCATGCCGGAGACGAGCAGCGGCTCCTCGACGTTCTCCCGGAAGAGGTCGCGCTGCGCCTCGACGATTTGCCTGATGCCGAGCGTGAAGACGCGCAGCATGCGAAGGATCGCCTTCTCGCCGATGCCCTCAAGCCGTGCGCTGGCGACGAGGTCCAGCAGCTCGCGGTCGTCCTCGCGGATCGGATCGCCGGGCGCCGCCGCCGGCAGGCCCAGCGCCCGCCCGATCCGACTCGCCTCGTCCGCATCGAGACCGATCGCAGCAAGCGCCTCGCCATGCGTCAGGCCGGTCAGCGCCGGCGCGTCAGCGATCATGTCGCCGGCGAAGTCGACCGAAATCTGCCCGGCCCGCGCCGCTGCCTCGAGCTGCGCTCGGCCGAGGCCGGACCCCAGGAGCGCCATGACCAGGCGCACGCGCGAGATGTCACCATGGGCGAAGCGCCCGCCCGCGTCCGGACGGATCAGGTCGAGTTCGACCAGCCAGTCGAGCTCGGCCGCCGGGCAGGAGGCCAACCTCGCAAGCTCCGGGGGCGTCAGTCTGTCAGGTCCCGGTCCGGCACTGGCCGTCTCATCACGGTCACCCACGGCGGATTCTCCCGCACCCGCGCACGGCGGACGTTCCCTCCGGCCCCGCCGCCCGCTATGCCGAGCGCATGACGATATTCTGGCTCGGCCTTGTCCTCGTCGGTGGCATTCTGCTCGGCATCCAGCCGACACTCAATGCCGGCCTCGCACGCCATCTCGGCCATCCACTGAGTGCGGCACTCGTCTCCTTCGGCACCGCGACCGTGCTCCTGGTCGCGGTCGCCATGGCGCTCCGCCCACCCGTGCCCGCAATGGCCGATCTTCGCTCGGTACCGCCCTGGCTCTGGCTCGGCGGTGCCATGGGTGCGGCCTTCGTCACCATCGCTCTCATGGCGACGCCCCGCCTGGGTGCTGCCCCGGTGGTGGCGCTCGTCATCTGCGGCCAGCTCGCGGCTGCCCTCGTGATCGACAGCTTCGGCCTCATGGGCCTGCCGGCCCGCCCGTTCGACTGGACGAAGCTCCTTGGCGCTCTTTGCCTCGTGGCCGGCGCCGTACTCATCCGGTGGCGCTGAGGACCTCCGACCCGCCCAGCGGTGCCCCGTCGAGCGGCCGGGCCGGGTTGCCGACGACGGTGGTGTAGGGCTCCACGTCACGCACCACCACCGCCCCCATGCCAACCACTGCACCTTCACCGATAATCAGCGGCCGGCCGGGCGCGCCCTGGCGGATGACGGCGCCAGCGCCGACATAGGCGTGATCGTCGATCCGCACATTGCCGTTGCAACTCACGCGCGGTCCGAACGTAACGAAATTGCCGATCACGCAGTCATGCGCGACATAGGAATAGATATTACAATGGAAGAACCGCCCGATCGTCACATTGTCCGTGATCATCGTCCGGGCACAGACGATCGCCCCGGTACCGAAGGTCACGGTCGGAGAGACCTCGGCATCACCGGCGACAAGTGACTGCGCCAGACAACCCGCATCCAGGCAGGCCAGCGCCAGCTCCTCGCGAATGCGCGAATCGGCGATTGCCACGTTGAAGAGCCTTTCCCCGACCTCCGCCTTGAGGAAATCGGTGACGGAGAGCACGGACCGCCCCCCAATCTCGGGCTGTTCAGGTCGGGATTCGACGAACACAATCCTTGCCCCGTCATCAGACAGGAACGAGCCTTGCCCGAGAACGCAGGCGTCGAGCAGAGGCATGACCTCGCGCCCAAATCCGCCGGCGCCGATCAGGCCGTAGAGACTTCTCTTGGTTGGATTCATCAACCAGCCATTGTTCGCGAGGGCTGCTGGATGGCCTCATGGCTTGCCACCATCCGCTACGACCGATTCGGTACGCAGCGACCGGCGGGCTGGCAAGGTGACATTGGTCGCAAGATGTAACAATCGCTCGACCGGAGCAGTCGGGTCGGAGGACACGACCGAACACCAGCCCGACCGCCATGGCCGGAAATGTCCGGTCAAGCGAGCGGCGCTGCGTCCTCGATCTCCAGTCCGGCCCGCTCGCGACCCTGATAGCTGTCGAGACGGATGCGGCCGACGACCCGCAAGGCGCCGCCCCCCAGCAACGCACGATCGAGGCCGGTGTCGGCTGACCTGAAGGCGATCCCGCGCACCGCCGGACCGGCCGGACCGGCGAGGAGACAGGAGACGTGACCGCGGCCGACCGGCCGGGCCTGCATGACCCGAGCCGCTTCCAGCACGAAGCGCGGCTCGTCGTGGCCGGCGCCGAAAGGTGCCAGTTGCAGCAGCTTCCGCGCCAAGTCGGTGTTGACGGCAGCAAGCGACAGTGCACCGTCGATGCGAAGCTCGGCCCGTCCGGGCTCGATCGCCGGAGCTTCCGGCCGCGTCGCCGCGATACTCGCCGCGAAATTGTGACAGAGAAAGGCCTGCAGCGCCGGCAGACTCTCCGCCTCGACAGTGAGGCCAGCCGCCATCGGGTGCCCGCCGCCAGCCACCAGCAGGCCTGCCGCGCGGGCCGCGATGACCGCGGCACCGAGATCGAAGCCCGGGATCGACCGGCCAGAACCCCTGCCGATACCGCCATGCAGAGCGACCACCAGCGCCGGCCGGGCGAAACGCTCGGTGAGCCGGGCGGCAACGATGCCGACCACGCCGACGTGCCAACCCTCCCCGGCAGTCAGCAGCAGTGGCGAGTCCTCCCGGAGCTGTGGCTCGACCGCCCGAAGGGCGGCCTCCAGCGTCTCGCGTTCTAGCGCCTGACGCGAGGTGTTCAGTAGATCGAGTCGGCCCGCCAACTCGGCGGCAATGGCTGGATCCTCCGTCCCGAGCAGTGTCGCACCCAGCTCGCTCTCGCCCATCCGCCCACCGGCATTGAGTCGCGGCCCGAGCACGAAGCCGAACTTGCGGGCATCATCGATGCTCTCGATGCCGGCGACTGCAGCCATTGCCGCGAGCCCCGGATTTCGCCCCTGCCGGGCGATCTTGATGCCCTGCACGACGAAGGCCCGATTGAGACCGGTCAGCGGCACCACGTCGCAGACCGTGCCGAGCGCCACGAGATCGAGCGCTGCCATGAGATCCGGCTCGACGCAGGAGGCGAAGTGGCCGGCGCCGCGCAGTGCCCGGTTGAGCGCCACCATCAGGACAAAGGCGACCCCGACCGCAGCGAGGTCGCCGAGGGCACTCGTCTGGTCCTTGCGGTTCGGGTTGATGACGGCGAACGCCCTCGGCAGCTCGGCCTCGGCGGCATGGTGGTCGACGACGACCACCTCGAGGCCGCGTGCGGCAGCGGCGGCCAGTGGGGCATGGGCAGTCGTGCCGCTGTCGAGACAGAGGACGAGCCGGCACCCGGCGTCGGCGAGTGTCGCAAAGGCCGTGTCGTTCGGACCGTAGCCATCTGTCAGCCGATCGGGAATCCGCACCTCGACCGAACAACCGACGGCTTCGAGGTAGCGACGGACGAGCGCTGTCGAGGTCGCACCGTCGACGTCATAGTCGCCGATGATACCGACACGTTCGCCAGCGACCGCGGCCGCGGCGAGCCGCTCCACGGCGCGATCCAGATCGAGCAGGTGCGACGGGTCGGGCAGCCAGTCGCGCAGCCTTGGCTCCAGGAACCCCGGCACCGTCGCAACCGACATGCCGCGGGCCGCGAGGACCCGCCCGACCACCTCCGGCAGGCCATATTGCTGGCTGATCGAGCGGGCCACGTCGGGCTGCTCCGCAGCCAGGCGCCAGCTCTTGCCCGTGACCGATCCGTCGACCAGAAGCTCCCCTGGCGCCACTGCGTCGAAGCGCTGGCGGGCGAGCCCAGCGCTCAATGAGGTGTGCCCCTCAACGGCCGAAATGCGGGAGGATGGCGCTCTTGCGTGGCAGGTTGTGCTCTGCCTCGATGACCCGGACGGTGCCGCTCTTCGAGCGCATCACGATCGATTCCGTGAAGAGCCGTTCGCCGACACGTCGGACACCCTTGAGCATCGTGCCATCCGTGACGCCGGTAGCCGTGAACATGACGTCGCCCTTGGCGAGATCCTCGACGTCGTAGACCCGGTCGAGGTCCTCGATACCGAGCTTGCGGGCGCGGGCGCGCTCCTCGTCATTGCGGAAGATCAGCCGACCCTGGAGCTGACCGCCGATGCAGCGGAGGGCAGCAGCGGCAAGTACGCCCTCCGGCGAACCACCCGAGCCCATGTAGATGTCGATGCCGCTGCCCAGCCGCGAGGTCGCGATGACGCCGGCAACGTCGCCGTCACCGATCAGACGGATGCGGGCACCGGCTGCACGAACCTCGGCGATCAGCTTCTCGTGGCGAGGCCGGTCGAGGATGCAGACGACGAGGTCGTCCACCGCGACACCCTTTGCTTCCGCAAGACGCCTGAGATTCGCTTCCGCGCTGTCCTCGATGTTGATCAGGCCCGCCGGCAGACCGCCACCGACCGCGATCTTCTGCATGTAGACGTCGGGCGCGTTGAGAAAGGCGCCGCGCGGCGCCATGGCTAGGCAGGCGATGGCGTTGGGGCCGCCCTTGGCGGTGATCGTGGTGCCCTCCAGGGGATCGAGGGCGATATCGAGCTTCTGCCCGCGCCCGGTACCGACCTCCTCGCCGATGAAGAGCATCGGCGCCTCGTCACGCTCGCCCTCGCCGATGACCACGACGCCATCGATATCGAGCACGTTCAGCGCCTGCCGCATGGCATCGACTGCGGCCTGGTCGGCCGCCTTCTCGTCACCACGGCCCATCCAGCGGGCGCAGGCGAGCGCCGCGGCCTCGGTCACACGCACCGAGTCCAAGGCCAGGTTGCGGTCTTCGCTCTGGTATTCGCTCATCTCGTTCCTCATTGGGAGCCCGTGCCGCAGCTTGCGGTCGGGCTCAGTTCGGCTCGATACGGATCATCCGGGGCGGCTCGATGACGGTCGTCAACGCTTCGATCGCCTTGAGAGCAGCGGTCATCGCTGCCTCGGTCGTCGAGTGGCTCGTCAGCACGATCGGCACAGGCTGGTTGGGGTTGCGGGCACGCTGGATCAGCGCTTCGATCGAGACGTGCTGGTCGCGCAGGATGGCGGCCACATCGGCGAGCACGCCCGGCTGATCGAGCACCATCAACCGGATATAGTAACAGCCCTCATGCGCCGCCATGGGTGCGGTCGGCTGGTCAACGAGGGCGCCGCTTGGCACACCGAAGGTCGGCAGGCGAATGCCCCGCGCAATGTCGACCAGATCGGCCACGACGGCCGAAGCGGTAGGGCCGGCACCAGCACCCCTGCCCTCGTGCATGACGAGGCCGACCGGATCGGCGAGCACGCCGACCGCATTGAACACGCCATCCACCCGCGCAATCGGCGAGTCCTGCCGGACCATCGCCGGATGGAGCCGCTGCTCGAGGCCTGCCGGGGTCAGCCGGGCCACGCCCAGGAGCTTGATCCGGTAGCCGAGTTCGTCGGCGAACTCGATGTCGAGGGAGCTGACGTGGCGAATACCTTCGATGTGAATGGCATCGAAGCGTGGCTTGCCGCCAAAGGCGATGGCCGCGAGCAGTGCCAGCTTGTGGGCGGCGTCGATGCCGTCGACGTCGAAGCTCGGATCGGCCTCGGCGTAACCCAGCTTCTGCGCTTCCTCGAGCACGTCAGCAAAGTCGCGCCCGGTCTCGCGCATCACGGTCAGGATATAGTTGCAGGTGCCGTTGAGGATGCCGAACACCCGCTGGACCGCATCGCCGCTCAGGCCTTCGCGCAGGCTCTTGACGATCGGGATGCCGCCGGCGACCGCCGCTTCGAAGGCCAGTGGCACGCCAGCTTCGTCGGCCAGTCTCGCGAGCTCGGTGCCATGCCAGGCGAGCATCGCCTTGTTGGCAGTCACCACGGCCTTGCCCTGCCGCAGGGCGGCGGTCGTGAGTTCGAGGGCGATGCCGTCGGCACCGCCGATCAGTTCGACCACTACGTCGACATCGTCGGCCAGAGCCAGCTCGCGGGCGTCCTCGACCCAGCGGCAGCCATCGAGCGCCACCCCCCGGTCACGGTTGCGGTCACGGGCCGAGACCGCCCGAACCTCGATCGGCCGACCGGCGCGCAGCGCCAGGCGCGCCGGATCGCTCGCAAGCAGCGCAACCGTGCCGGCACCCACCGTGCCGAGGCCGGCAATGGCGACGCGCAGCGGCGTGGGATCACTCAAGATGCAGTCTCCATCAGCGTTTCCGGCATGGACGCCTTGGCGCCCGCCCCATGTCCAGCGAGAAACGCCCGGATGTTGCGCACGGCTTGCCGCAATCGATGCTTGTTCTCGACCAGCGCCATGCGCACATGGCCATCGCCGTACTCGCCGAAGCCGATGCCCGGCGAAACCGCGACATCCGCCTCCTCGAGCAGCAGCTTGGCAAAGGCGAGCGAGCCCATCTCGCGGCAGCTCTCGGGGAGCGGTGCCCAGCAGAACATGGATGCGGTCGGCTTCGGCACCGGCCAGCCGGCCTTCGCCAGTCCGTCGACCAGCACATCGCGGCGCTCCCGATAGAGGGTGCGGGCTGCGTCGACGCAGTCCTGCGGCCCGTTCAGTGCCGCCGTCGCGGCCACCTGGATCGGCGTGAAGGCGCCATAGTCGAGGTAGGACTTGATGCGGGTAAGCGCCTGGATAAGGCGGCGATTGCCAGCGGCGAAGCCGATCCGCCAGCCCGGCATGGAGTAGGTCTTGGAGAGGCTCGAGAACTCGACGGCAACGTCGAAGGCGCCCTCCACCTCGAGGATGGACGGCGGCGGCCGGTCGAAATAGATTTCGGCGTAGGCGATGTCCGACAGGATGAACATCCCCCGCGCCTTGGCCAGGGCCACGGCCTCCCGATAGAAATCGAGATCGACCTGCAGTGCCGTCGGATTGGACGGGAAATTGAGGATCATGACGGAGGGCGGCGGCACCGAGTGCTCGGCCGAGCGCGCCAGGTCGCGGATCAGGTCCCGCCCGGGTGCCAGTTCCACATGGCGGATGGCAGCGCCGGCGATGATGAAGCCATAGGGGTGGATCGGGTAGCTTGGGTTGGGCGTGAGGATGGTGTCGCCGGGCGCCGTGATCGCCTGGGCGAGATTGGCGAGCCCCTCCTTCGAGCCGAGGGTAACGCAGACCTCGCTCTCCGGATCCAGCCCGACGCCGAAACGTCGGTCGTAATAGCGGGCCAAAGCCCGGCGCAGACCGGTGATGCCACGACTGGTCGAGTAGCGGTGCGTGCGACCGTTCCTGACCGTCTCGACCAATTTCTCGACGATGTGGGCCGGCGTCGGCTGGTCGGGATTGCCCATTCCGAGGTCGATGATGTCGCGGCCCCGGCCGCGGGCCGCTGCCTTCATGGCATTGACCTCGGCGAAGACGTAGGGCGGCAGGCGGCGGATGCGGTGGAATTCGGGTTCGACGGTCATCGATCGGGCTCTGGGTCGGGAACGGGGCGATGCGGCGGCGGCCGGCCCCGTCACCCGGAGCCGTCGTCGGGCTGGTATACGATCACCTCGTCGCCGTCGCCACCCATCTCGCCCTGTATCTCGAACGAGATGCGCGCGGCATCGAGTCCGCCGGCGACCAGGACCGCGGCAACCCGCTGCGCGCGTTCCATGGCCAGGCCCGCGGATCCGGCCCGACCACCGCTGGCGCTGACGACGATGGGCCCGCTCAGGTCACCCGCCAACGCACCTGCCGCGCGCAGGCGATCCTCCTGGTCCGGGTCGAGGTCGGCCGAGCCGTCATGGAAGATCACATGCAGCGGCAGGCCGTTCGCGGCCGGCATGTCCTCCATGGACGGTATTGCAGCGATTCCGGCCTGAGCCGCGGCTGCATCGATGCCCGGCGGCAGGCGCTCCAGCGCGTCGAGGAAGTCGCCGAGCGAGCCGTCATCGGCGTCCCGGGCCAGCGAGTCCTCGACATAGGCGATCGCGAGGTCGGCCGCCGGATCGGGCGGTGGCGCAGGCTTCGACGCGGGCTTCGCCGGCAGGGGCGGCGCGGGCGGCAAGGGTGGCCGGCCGGTTGCCTGGCGCAGTTCGTTGCCCTGGTGACGCGCATAGTCTCGGTCGGCGACGAGCCCCTCGGCTATCGCCCTGCGCTGCTCGAGGGTGTAGGTGAGCCGGGGGCGCGCCGGCACTGCCGCCAGCCGGGGGTAAGGCGTTTCGGCGACCGCCGGGTCGTCGATCGCCGCCGGCCGGGGCGGCACCGAATCGAGCAGCTCCCCGCACCCGCCCAGGGCGACAAGCGCGCACAGCCCGACCGCCAGAACTGCTGAGCGCTCGCCTTTCGATCCCATTCCGGGCCAATCTCGCCGTCGCAACGTCATTCGAGCTCCACTGGCTCAAGTTCCGGATCCGCGGGTTCCGTCCCGAAGCGGCGTCATTTGTCGCGACCACTGGAGTTGGCGCAAGGCCCTGCTTCGGCTAGACCAAACTCCATCGGACCGGCGGATGCGGGCGGCAGGCGGCCGGCCGATGCACCATTTCGACCGCAATCGGACGCTGGACCGGCGGGCAAAGCAAGGTAGGGTAAGATCGAATGGCGAAGCAAGCAGCAGCCGAAGCCCAGGTGAACGAGGCCGGCGCCAATCCGGAGGAGATCGCCCAGATCATGGGTGAGATCGCCGGGCGCAGCCGCGCCATCGTCGAGGAATTCCTGCAGCGCCAGGAGATTTCGGGCGGGCCCGGTGCGACGCCGCTCAATCTCGGCCAGACCTTTCTCGAGCTTACGCAGCGGATGATGTCGAGCCCGCATGCCCTCATGGAGGCGCAGTTCGGGCTCTGGCAGGACTACATGCGGCTCTGGCAGACCACGGCGCAGCGTATGCTCGGTCACGAGAGCGATCCGGTGATCGCACCCGAGAAGGGTGACCGGCGGTTCCGCGATGCCGCGTGGAACGACAACATCCTCTTCGACTACATCAAGCAGTCCTACCTGCTGAGCTCGCGCTACATCCTGGAGGCAGCCGGCGAGGATCGCGGCATGGACCCGAAGGAGCAGCAGAAGGTCGAGTTCTACACGCGGCAATTCGTCGATGCCCTGGCACCATCGAACTTCGTCATGACCAACCCGGAGGTGCTGCGCGCGACCATCGACAGCCGCGGTGAGAACCTGTTGCGCGGCCTCAAGCACATGCTCGAGGATCTCGAGCGCGGCAAGGGCCGGCTCTCGATCCGGATGACCGATCTCGATGCCTTCGAGGTCGGCCGGAACATCGCGACCACGCCGGGCAAGGTGGTCTTCCAGAACGAGCTGATGCAGCTGCT
>JAUIID010000193.1 GCA_030431615.1 Alphaproteobacteria bacterium | reverse complement strand
GGCTTCGAGCGCGGCATCGTCTACCTGCACATGCGCGGCGCCTGCTCGGGCTGCCCGAGCTCGGTCGTGACCCTGAAGAACGGGATCGAGAACCTGCTGAAGTACTACGTGCCCGAGGTCGTCGAGGTACGCTCCGTCTCCTGACGAAAGAGCGCAGGTCCTTGCGGCTCCTGGCCTTCGATACAGCCGGCGACGGCTGCTCGGCCGGCTGCTTCGCGGGCGCGGAGGTCCTGGCGTTCGAGCGGCACGAAGGGGTCAGCGGCCATGCCGAGCGGCTGGTGCCGATGCTGGCCGCTGTCCTCGCCGATGCGGGCTGGGACATGACGGAGCTCGAGGCACTGGCGGTGACGGTCGGGCCCGGCAGCTTCACCGGCATCAGGACAGGCCTTGCGGCCGCCCGCGGCCTGGCGCTGGTCCGCCACCTGCCGGTCTGGCCGGTCACCTCGCTGGCTGCCCTCGCGGCAGTGGCAGATGGCACCGACGGCCTGCCGATCGCCGTGGCACTCGACGCGCGGCGTGGGCAGGTCTTCCTGCAATGCTTCGACCCCGACGGCCTCGCCCGCGACGAGCCCCTGATGCTGGCGCCCGAGCTTGCGGCGGAACGGCTGCGTGAGCCGCACCATCTGGTCGGCAGCGGGGCCGCGGCCGTGCTGCGGCATTTGGACGCGAATGCCATGACCTCGGGGGATGCCGTGCTCGACGCGGTCGCGGTGGCCCGGGCCGCGACGGCGGCCCGCCTGAGGGGTGCTTTGCCGGTCGAGGGGACGGCGCTGGTGCCGCTCTATCTGCGTGCGCCCGATGCCCGGCCGTCCGCCGGCCGGTCGCTGCTGCGAGCCTGAGCCATGCTGTCCTTCAACCAGGAGCCCCAGCTGACCATCAAGCCGGTGGGCGCCTTCGACCTCGGCCGGCTGGCGCGGCTGCACCGCCACTGCTTCGAGGAAGGCTGGAGCCGGTCCGACCTTGCCCATCTTCTGGCCCTGCCCGGCGGCTTCGGCCTGATCGCCCGGCGCGGCGGGGCGTTCGCGGGGCTCGACGCGCTGCGCGGCGTCGGCTTCGCCCTCCTGCGCGTCGTGCGTGACGAGTGCGAGCTCCTGTCGCTGGGCGTCCTGCCGGCGCAGCGGCGACGCGGCATCGCGGGCGAGCTCCTGCGGACCGCCATGCAGAGCTGCCTCGATGCCGGCGCCCAGGCGATGTTCCTCGAGGTCGCCATCGACAATCTCTCGGCGCAGGCCCTCTACGACCGGTTCGGCTTCGTCCGGGTCGGCACGCGACCGGACTATTACGCCCGCCACGACGGTACGCGGATGCATGCCTACACCATGCGCTGCGACCTCGTGGCCGCACTCGGCAGCCGTCCGCCCCAGCCCCGCTGAAAGGGGGCGAGCGCCCTCAACCCGCCACGCGGATCACGAGCTCCCAGAGGTCGTCGGCGACCTCTTCCTCGACGACGATGCTGTGGCCGTGGTCGAGCACCGCACGCGGCACGTTGGCCAGCGGCTCGCCGCCCCGCAGCCGCACTCGCAGCAACTCGCCGGGCCGCATTGCTTCGAGCCTGATCTTGGTGCGGACAAAAGTCATCGGGCAGGTTTCGCCCGAAATATCCAACTCTGCGTCTGCCTTCATTCGGCTACTTGTTCCCTTACTGCGCGGCATCGATAGCAACTTCCACTTTTTTTTCGAATCCCTCTTGCATCCCGGGCGACAGAAAATATATTGCGGACACCGAAAGCATCTATGCTTGGGCGAAAGGGTAAAGGAAGTATGTCCGACCAATTGAGTCAAAATGAGCTGCTGTCGCTGACTACAGAGATTGTGGCGTCGCACGTCTCGAACAACACCGTCGCGGTCAGCGATCTGCCGCAGCTCATCCGGCTCGTCTACACCGGCCTGGCCGAGCAGGGCCAGACGAAAGCGGAAGAGGAACCGGAGAAGCTCGTTCCGGCCGTGCCGATCAAGAAGTCGATCCAGCCGGATCACCTGATCTGTCTGGAGGACGGCAAGAAGCTCAAGATGCTCAAGCGGCATCTCAAGACGCGCTACGACATGACGCCCGACGAGTATCGTCGGCGCTGGGGCCTGACCGACGACTATCCGATGGTCGCACCGGAATATGCCGAGCAGCGCAGCAGCCTTGCCAAGAAGATCGGCCTCGGGACGAAGCCGCGGGCACGGGGTCGCAAGGCGGCCTCCTGATACCTGGCGGCATTTGGGCCTCCGGCGCACGGGTGCGCGGATCGTTCAGGGTCCGGCGCCTTTCGGGGTCCTTGTGAAGAAAAAGAGCGAGCGGGCGGCGGTAAGCGTCGCCCGTCTTTGCGTTCACCGGTTTTGCCGTTCCGGCGCCGGCATGGTAATGAATTGTCAACGAACTGTCGCGACACTATGGGAAGGAAGGCGAGCCCTGCTGACAGGGCCCGCAGTCGGGCAAATGACGACGCCGAGGTCCATTGCTGAGAAGTAGCCAGGAGACCAGGAGATTGCCGGCACCCCAACGGGCCGGAGGATCGAGCGGTTCGAGCGACGGCCCGACGATCGTCGAGTGGCAGATGGCCATGCGGGGCCGGCAACGCCCATGACGCATGGGCAGAGCAATCCCGACACCGCCACGGCCGCCCGAAAGAAGCTGTTCATCAAGACCTATGGTTGTCAGATGAACGTCTACGACAGCGACCGGCTGGCCGCCTTGCTGGCGCAGCACGGCTACGCGACCGTTCCGGAAGCCGCCGACGCCGATCTCGTCGTGCTCAATACCTGCCACATCCGCGAGAAGGCGGCCGAGAAGGTGTACTCGGAGCTGGGCCGTCTGCGCGCGCTGCGCGACGAGCGCCGTGCCGCGACCGGCCGGCCCATGTCGCTCGTCGTCGCCGGCTGCGTCGCCCAGGCGGAAGGCCCGGCGATGCTCGAGCGGGCACCTTTCGTCGACATCGTCGTCGGCCCGCAGACCTATCACCGCCTGCCGGAGCTCCTGGCCCGCCGCGCCCGCGAGGATGGCGGCAGGATCGACACGGACTTCCCGATCGAGAGCAAGTTCGACCTCCTGCCGCAGGGCACGGGCGAGACGCCGATATCGGCTTTCCTCACCGTGCAGGAGGGTTGCGACAAGTTCTGCACGTTCTGCGTCGTGCCCTACACGCGGGGTGCCGAGAGCAGCCGCCCGGCGGCCGCCATCGTCGCCGAGGCGCGACGGCTGGTCGAGGGCGGGGCGCGCGAGCTGACCCTGCTCGGCCAGAACGTCAACGCCTATCACGGGGACGGCCCCGACGGGCGCAGCTGGAGCCTCGCCCGGCTGCTCCACGAGCTCGCCGGCATCGATCGCCTGGAGCGGCTGCGCTACACGACCTCGCACCCCCGCGACATGACCGCCGACCTGATCGAGGCGCACGGCACGCTGCCGCAGCTCATGCCGTTCCTCCATCTGCCGGTCCAGTCCGGGTCCGACCGGGTGCTGCAGGCGATGAACCGCGGCTATGGCCGCGACGACTATTTCCGCCTCGTCGACGCCCTGCGCACGGCCCGGCCGGACATTGCTCTCTCCTCCGACTTCATCACCGGCTTTCCGGGCGAGACGGAGGAGGATTTCGAGGCGACCGTCGACCTCGTCGAGCGGGTCGGCTTCGCCCAGGCCTTCTCGTTCAAGTACAGCCCCCGGCCCGGCACGCCCGGTGCGGCGATGCCGAAGCAGGTCAGGGAAGCCGTTCGCGGCGAGCGTCTCGCCCGGCTGCAAGCGCTGCTCGATGCCCAGGCCACCGCGTTCAACGAGACCACGCTCGGGCGGACCCTGCCGGTGCTCTTCGAGCGCCCCGGGAGGCATCCGGGCCAGCTCGTCGGCCGCAGCCCCTATCTGCAGGCCGTGCATGTGACGGCACCGGACGAGCTGCTCGGCCGGCTCGCCGAGGTCACCATCACCGACTGCCACCGGCACAGCCTCGCCGGGCGCCTGGAACCGCAGGCGCCGGCCATCGCTTCACTCAGGACAGCTGCGCAGCCAGAGGAGATCGTCGCCTGACCACCATAGCCCCGCTCGCCGACTTCCAGAACTCGAGCCATCGGGTCAGCTTCGACGACAATGCCACCTGCGCCATGTTGTTTGGCCGGCACCACATGAACATCGCCCGCCTGGAGCAGCGCCTGCCGGTCAGCATCGTCACGCGCGGCAACGAGATCTTCATCCAGGGCGAGAGCGACGCCGACGTGCAGACGGCGGCGACCGTGCTGGAGCGGCTCTATGCGCAGCTGCAGGACGGCCATTCGATCGATCGCGAGGATGTCGACGCGGCGCTCCGGATGATCCGGGGTGACGTGGCGGATGCCGGCTTCCTGCGCGAGGTCCGGACCGACCGCCGCTCCATCATGCCGCGCTCGCCCAACCAGGCGGCCTATCTCAGGCTGCTCGAGCAGCGTGACCTGGTCTTTGCGCTGGGCCCGGCCGGCACCGGCAAGACCTATCTCGCGGTGGCCGCGGCCGTGTCCTTCATGCGCCAGCGCCGGGTCGAGCGGATCATCCTCTCGCGGCCGGCAGTCGAGGCCGGCGAGCGGCTCGGCTTCCTGCCGGGCGACCTCAAGGAGAAGGTCGATCCCTATCTCCGGCCGCTCTACGACGCGCTGCAGGACATGCTCCCCGACGGCAAGCTGCAGACACGCATCGAGCAGGGCGAGATCGAGATTGCGCCTTTGGCCTTCATGCGCGGCCGCACGCTCAGCCACGCCTTCGTCATCCTCGACGAGGCGCAGAACACGACGCCGGCCCAGATGAAGATGTTCCTGACCCGCCTCGGCGAAGGCTCGCGCATGGTGATCACCGGCGACCCGTCGCAGATCGACCTGCCGGCCGGCGCCCCCTCCGGCCTCAACGACGCGACCGCGCGCCTGCAGGGCATTCAGGAGATCGGCACGGTCGTCTTCGACAAGTCCGACGTGGTCCGCCATCCGCTGGTCACGCGGATCGTCGAGGCCTATGAGGACGAGCAACCGCTCGCCGCGAAGTGACCCGCCACCGGTCGAGGCGTTGCCAATTGATCCGCCAAGAGTTGAACCACCGAGTGAACAGGAGCCGATAGGCGCTTGGGAAGGCGCCGAAGAACAGAAATGGACAGCGACAGTAGCCCATCTATTGAGGTGGCGGTCGGCAATGGCGCATGGCGCTCGGCCGTCACCGATCCCGAGGCCATCTGCCACCGGGCGGCGACCGCCGCCCTGCACGCAGCAGCCGAGGCCTTCTTTGCAACCGGCGTCCCCGATCGCCTCGAGGTCAGCATCAGGCTGACCGACGACGCCGAGGTGCAGGCGCTCAACCGGACCTGGCGCGGCCAGGACAAGCCGACCAACGTCTTGTCCTTCGAGGGCGACGACCCGAACCTCGTCGACCTCCTCGCCCCTTCGGACGCGCCCTGGCTGCTCGGCGACGTGGTGCTCGCCTTCGAGACCGTGGCGCGCGAGGCCCTGGCCGAGGACCGGCCCATCGCGGCGCATCTCGCCCATCTCGTGGTGCATGGCGTCCTCCACCTGCTCGGCCACGACCACGAGGACGATGCCGAGGCGACGACGATGGAGGGGCTGGAGAGCCGCATCGTCGAAGGGCTCGGCTATGCCGATCCCTATGGCGGGCCGGAGCTGCAGCCCGCGGTCCTCGTGGAGGCCCGGCCATGAGGCAGCTCGCCCGACGCCAGGACACCAGCCCGTCCATGCTCGAGGGCCTGCTGCGCCGGCTGCGCGAGCTGGCCAGCGGCGAAAGCAGCAATGGCGGCCTGCGCGAGACTCTCGAGGATCTGCTGGAGGAAGAGGATTCCGGCGAGGGTGCGGAGCAGTTCACGCCCGAGGAGCGGGAGCTTGTCCTCAACGCTCTGAGCTTCGGCGAGCTGCGGGTCGACGACGTGATGGTGCCCCGCGCCGACATCCGCGCCATCGAGATCTCCACCGGGCTCGACGGCGTCATCGCGGCGATGCGCGAGGCCGGCCATTCTCGGCTGCTCGTCTTCCGCGAGCGCCTCGACGATGTGGTCGGGCTCGTCCACATCAAGGACCTGCTGCCCTTCTGGGGCGACGGCGGCGACTTCGCGCTGAGCGCCGTGATGCGCCAGGTGCCGGTCGTCCCGCCGTCGATGCGCGTGCTCGACCTGCTCCTCGAGATGCGCAAGAGCCACGCCCACATGGTGGCGGTGGTGGACGAGTTCGGCGGCACTGACGGGCTGGTGACCGTCGAGGACCTGGTGGTCGAGATTCTGGGCGAGATCCACGACGAGCACGCCGCCGACGAGCCGCCGCAGCTCGTCCATCGGGCCGATGGCAGCATCGAGGCCGACGGCCGGGTGGACCTCGAGGATCTCGAGGAGCAGCTCGGCCAGTCCTTGCTGGACGGCGACGAGCGCGACGAGGTCGACACCCTGGGCGGCCTGATCTTCACCCTGGTGGACCGGGTGCCCGACATCGGTGAATCCGTGCGCCATCCGGTCGGGCTCAACTTCCACATCCTCGATGCCGATCCGCGGCGCATCAAGCGGGTGCGCATCGAGATTCTCGACCCGGATGACCATGCGCCGCCCCGCCTCGCCGGCGAGCTGATCGGGCCGGGCGATTGAGCTCGCCCACGGCTGCGGCGGGCCGCCTTCCGGCCGCCGCGGCGGAGCGGCCGGCGCGGCTCTGGCTCTTGCCGTTCGCCGGGGCGGCACTGGCGCTCGCCCTGCCGCCCCTCGGCTTTCTGCCGGCGGTTCTGGTGATCGGCCTGCTCTTCGTCCGGTTGCAGGACGCCCGGGGCTACTGGCCCGCCTTCGCGAGGGCCTGGCTCTTCGGCTTCGGTTTCCATCTGGCCGGCCTCTACTGGGTCGGCATTGCCTTCCTCGCCGAGGCCGAGCGCTTCGGTGCGCTCGCAGTGCCGGGCGTCGTGGCGCTGGCCACCATCCTCGCCGTGATCGGTGCTGTGCCCCTCGCCGTCATGGGGCCCTTGCGGCTGCGCCAGCCGGTCGCCGCCGCCACGGTCTTCGCCGGGCTCTGGTGCGTGGGCGAACTCGCCCGCGGCCAGTACGGCGTGCAGTTCCCCTGGAACCCCCTGGCGCTGGCGCTGGCCGCGTCCGATGCCTCGCTGCAGGTCGTGGCCGTCGTCGGCACGACCGCCGCGAGCTTCCTCGTCGCCTGGCTCGCGGCACTCGCCGGTGTCGCCCTGACCATGCCGGCAGCGCGCCGGACGGCGACCGCAATCTGCCTCGCCCTGGTCGCCGGGATTGCCGCTTATGGCTTCTGGCGCCTTGCCAGCCACCCGCCGGGGCTGGCGGCCGAGCCGCCGGTTACGATCCGGATCGTCCAGGCCAACATCGCCCAGCACCACAAATGGGACCCGGCCCAGCGCCGGCGCTGGTTCGAGCGGCATCTCGACCTCGCCCGGCGGCCGGCCGCGCCGCACCGGCCGGACATCGTCGTCTGGCCGGAGAGCTCGGTGCCCTACTCGCTCGACGACGAAGCGGAGGTCCGCCGTCTCGTCGCCGGGGTCGTCCCTCCCGAAGGGGTCGTCATCGTCGGCTCCAACCATTTCGACGGCTCGACAGCACCGCCGACCCTGCACAACAGCGTCTACGCCATCGCCGGCGACGGCAGGCTGCTCGACCGGTACGACAAGGTCGACCTCGTGCCGTTCGGCGAGTTCCTGCCCATGCGCCCGCTGCTCGGCGCCCTTGGGCTCGAGGCGCTCGCCGTCGGCAGCGTGGACTTCGAGGCGGGCCCCGGGCGCGTCACCATGGCCCTGCCCGGCCTGCCGCCGGCAAGCCCGCTCGTCTGCTTCGAGGCCGCCTTTGCCGGTCGCGGCTCCGACGGCACCGGCCAGGCACGGTGGATCGCCAACGTCACCAATGACGCCTGGTTCGGTATCTCGAGCGGCCCCTACCAGCATGCCGCCATGGCCAGGATGCGGGCCGTGGAGACCGGCCTGCCGCTGGTGCGGACAGCGAATACGGGCATCTCGATGCTCACCGATGCCATGGGCCGCGTCCTGGAGAGCCTGCCGCTCGGCACCGCCGGCACGATCGACGCCACCCTGCCCGCGGCCCTGCCCGCCTCCCCGCCCGCCACGCGCTGGCCCTGGCTACCGGGGCTGCTGGTCGGCCTCGCCTTGCTGGCGGCCGGTGCCATCGAGCTTGCCCGGCGACGGGCGGACCCCTAGGACAGGGGCGACTGATCGCAGCAACGCCCCGGCAGGATGTGCCGGCAGTGGCGATGCATCACCATTTCCGCACCTGCCGTGGCAGCACTTCGCGTCTCGGGGCTTGAACCACAGCCCGTTCATCGGCAGAACTCCGCCAACCCAGCCAGACGGACAGCACGACACATGGTCGCCAACGATTACCTCTTCACCAGCGAATCGGTCTCCGAAGGTCATCCGGACAAGGTCTGCGACCGGATCTCCGACGAGGTGGTGGACGCCTATCTCGGCGCCGAGCCGGAAGCCCGCGTCGCCTGCGAGACCCTGACCACGACCAACCGGATCGTGATCGCCGGCGAGGTCCGGGGCCCTGCCGCGCTGACGCACGACCATGTCCGCTGCATCGCCCGCGAGGCGGTGCGCGCGATCGGCTACGAGCAGGAGGGCTTCCACTGGCGCGACGCGGCGGTGGACGTCTATCTGCACGAGCAGTCCAGCGACATCGCCATGGGCGTCGATGCGGGCGCCGACAAGGACGAGGGTGCCGGCGACCAGGGCATCATGTTCGGCTTCGCCTGCGACGAGACGTCCGACCTGATGCCGGCGCCGATCCTCTACGCTCACCAGATCCTCAGGCTGATGGCCGAGGCCCGCCATGCGGGCGAAGTGCCGGAGCTGGCACCCGACGCCAAGAGCCAGGTGACGCTCCGCTATGCCAGCGGGCGCCCGGTCGCCTGCACCACGCTCGTCGTCTCGACCCAGCACCAGGCCACGGCCGGCCGCGAGCAGGTGCGCGAGATCGTGCGCAGCTTCGCCAAGAAGGTGCTGCCCGATGGCTGGATGCCGCCGGAGGACGAGTTCTACGTCAACCCCACGGGTCAGTTCATCATCGGCGGGCCTGACGGCGACGCGGGCCTTACCGGCCGCAAGATCATCGTCGACACCTATGGCGGTGCCGCCCCGCATGGCGGTGGCGCCTTCTCCGGCAAGGACCCCACCAAGGTCGACCGCTCGGCCGCCTACGCCGCCCGCTATCTCGCGAAGAACGTGGTTGCGGCCGGGCTCGCCAAGCGCTGCCTGATCCAGCTCTCCTATGCCATCGGCGTCGCCAAGCCGCTCTCGATCTATGTCGACACGCAGGGCACGGGCGAGGTCGACGAGGCGCGGCTCTCCCAGCTGCTGATGGACCTCGATCTCAGCCCGCGCGGCATCCGCCGCCGGCTGCAGCTGAACCGGCCGATCTACGCGCGCACCTCGGCCTACGGTCATTTCGGCCGGCAGCCCACGGACGATGGCGGCTTCTCCTGGGAACAGACCGATCTCGCCGACGAGCTCAAGCGCGCCTTCAACTGAGCTGACGACCGATCCGGCAGACGGCCCGACGGCGGATCAGCCCCGGCGGCAGCGCGTCCTCTACGGACGACGCAGCGGTCCGGGGCTCCGCGCCGCCCAGCGCGAGCGGCTGACCCGGCTGCTGCCCCGGCTCGCCATCGACCTGCCGGACGCCGGCGCCATCGATCCGGGGGCCCTGTTCACACCGGAACGCCGGCGTGTCTGGCTGGAGATCGGCTACGGCGGCGGCGAGCACCTGGCGGCGCAGGCAGCCGCCAACCCGGCGGTCGGCCTGATCGGCGTCGAGCCCTTCATCGACGGCGTGGCCCGCCTGCTGGCCCAGGTCGAGGCGCAGGAACTCGACAATGTCCGCCTGCTCGTGGACGACGCTCGACTGCTGCTCGACCGCCTGCCGGAGGCATCGATCGACCGCATCTTCGTGCTCTTCGCCGATCCCTGGCCGAAGAAGCGGCACTGGAAGCGGCGGATCGTGAATGCCGAGACGGTGGCGCGCTTCGCCGATCTCCTGGTCGACGGGGGCGAACTCCGCGTCGCCACGGACGATCCGGGCTACCGGCGCTGGTCGCTCGCCTGCCTGCTCGGCGAAGAGCGGCTCGACTGGTGCGTGCAGGGCCCCGAGGACTGGCGCGAGCGCCCGCCCGACTGGCCGCCGACGCGCTACGAAAGGAAGGCCCTGGCGGCCGGTCGCCGGCCGGTCTTTCTGCGCTTCCGCCGCAAGTCGCGCACCGCAGAGCTTGCAACATCGGCCGAATGATCCCATAACCCGGTGAGATCTCGGCTTGGGAAAGCAGAGTGGGTTTCGGCCCGCTCTTTTTTGTTTTGGCGCCAGATTCCCGAAACGGGGACGCCAAGCCGGGAAATCGCGACACGCAGACAGGGTTTTTGCACGGACCGAATGACGACGGCACACGAAGGATCAAGGATCGAGCCCCTCGCCGAACTGCTGGCGCCGACGCTGCACGATCTGGGATTCGATCTGGTGCAGGTGCGGCTCATGGGCGGGCAGCGACGGACGTTGCAGGTGATGGCCGAGCCTCTGGACCGGGACGTCACCATGACGGTCGAGCATTGCGCGGACATCAGCCAGGCCGTGTCGGCGGTGCTCGACGTGGCCGACCCGATCGCCGGCGCCTATGTGCTCGAGGTGTCGTCGCCGGGCCTGGATCGGCCGCTCGTCCGGTTCGACGACTTCGCGCGCTTTGCCGGCAACGAGGTGCGGCTCGAGGTGGAGCCGCCGCTCGATGGCCGCAAGCGGTGGCGCGGGCTCCTCGAGGGTGTCGCCGGCGAGGACGTGCTCTTGACTGTTGAAGGGCTGACCCGACGGGTGCCGTACCCGGCGATCCGGAAGGCCAAGCTGGTATTGACCGACGCGCTCGTGGCCGCCGCCCTCAAGGGTGGCGCCGGGCAGGAGGCGAGGGAGTAGGCG
>JAUIID010000192.1 GCA_030431615.1 Alphaproteobacteria bacterium | reverse complement strand
AACCAATAACGCGGGGTGGAGCAGCCCGGTAGCTCGTCAGGCTCATAACCTGAAGGTCGCAGGTTCAAATCCTGCCCCCGCAACCAGTCAAAAAGCCCGCCACACACAAATGTGGCGGGCTTCTTGCGTTAAATCACCCGAAACAACCACCGAGGAACCGACTTGCGACCAGAACCGGCAGCGTCCAGGCCGCGGCGCCAGGATATCCAGGGACTTCGGGCACTCGGCGCCCTGCTGGTTGCGGCGTTCCACATCTGGGAACAGGGGGTCTCGGGCGGCGTCGACGTCTTCTTCGTCATCTCCGGCTATTTCCTCGCCACGAGCTTCCTGCAGCGCGCCGCCACCGGGATGAAGGTCGATCCGCCGGCGCAGTGGGGGATGTTCCTCCGCCGTACCGTGCCGGAAGTCCTCCTCATCCTTTCGGGTGTCCTGCTCCTCGGGCTCCTCATCACCAGCCCGGTGCTCTGGAGCGATCTGCTCCGCGGCGTCATCTTCAGCGCCCTCTATCTCGAGAACTACTGGCTGATCTGGACCAGCCAGGACTATCTGGCCCGCACCGCGTCGCTCAGCATGGTGCAGCATTTCTGGGCGGTGGCCCTCATCGGGCAGGTCTATTTCCTCTGGCCGGTCATCGGCAAGCTCGCCGAATGGGTCGCGCTCTGGCGCCGCCGCCCCGTGGTGCCGGTCATGACCACCATCCTCGCCTGCCTCGTCCTTCTCTCCTTCGGCTGGTCGATCGTCTGGACCGCGATCCATCCGACGGCCGCCTATTTCGATCTCAGCACACGTTTTTGGGAGTTCGGCACAGGGGCGCTCCTCGGCCTGTCGCCGAGCCTCGCAGGGCGCCTTTCCGGTCGCCTCGCCATCCTGCTCTCCTGGCTCGGCCTGGCGCTGGTGCTGACCTGCGGGCTCGCGATCGGTGCGAGTGCGCAGTTTCCCGGCTATGCCGCGCTCTGGCCGGTCACGGCCGCCGCGCTCATTCTCCTCGCCGGCAACCCGGACCAGCCGGGCAATGCCGGCCGGCTCCTGGCGCTGCCGCCGCTGGCCGGCCTCGGTGCCTTCGCCTTCGGCATCTATCTCTGGCACTGGCCGCTCTACGTCGTCCTGCTCGACGCCCGGCAGGGTGCCATGCCGACGCTGCTGTTGGGGGTGGCCCTCGTCGCTGTCTCGATCCTCCTGGCCTGGCTCTCCGCCGGATTCGCGAGCCGGGTGAGTGCCGGCGCCAGGTGGTTCGGCCGGCCCTGGCTCCTGCCGGTGGCGTCGGTTGCGGGCCTCTTTGCCGTCGCTGCCATGGCGACAATGCTGGAACGCTCACTCTCGTGGAGCAGGGCCGGGGCGGAGGAGGTCGTGGCCAGGCTCGGCCACCACGACCTCGAGCCCGGGGCGCTTACCGCCCGCGGCGACAAGCCGGAAGCGCAGAAGATGGGCTGCTTGCTGGCGGAAACCGGAAGGACGGTGGAGCGCTGCGTCTTCGGCAGTGACGAGCCGACCCGCACCGTCTTTCTCGTCGGCGGCTCGCATTCGCTGCAGTGGCTGCCCGCGTTCCGGGTGATCGCGGAGGCCGAGCGGTGGCGGATCGTGCTGATGACGAAGGTCCGCTGCCCGTTCGCCAATCCCTGGGACACCGCGTTCTTCGAGCAGGAGGGCCTGAACGAATCCTGCGTGGCCTGGAACGTCGACGTGCTGGCAGAGATCCTGGCGGCGCGGCCCGACATCGTCTTCACAATCGCTACCCGCAAGATCGCCCGGCCCCACACGGACGAGCTGGGCGAGCATGTGCCGAGCGCCTATCTCGTCAACTTCGCCGTGCTGAACGATGCTGGCATTCCCGTGGTTGCCATTCGCGACACGCCCTGGCTCACGGAGGACGTGCCGGCCTGCGTCTACTCGGTCTGGAATGGCCACCCCGACGACTGCGGCATCGCGCGCGACAAGGTCCTGGACGACGCGCACATCGCTATCCAGGCCGGGCAACTGCCGGCGCAGGTGGCGTGGGTCGACATGACCGATACCGTTTGCGATGCCCGGCATTGCGGGGTCGTCAGGGACGGCAAGCTGATCTACCGGGACAGCGACCATCTGACGGCGAGCTATGCCCGCTCGTTGGCGCCGCTCCTGGCCGATCGCATCACGGCGTCGCTGACCCGGTTGCAGCAGGCGACCGGCTGGCCGTAGCACCGGCCGGTACGGCCGGGCCACAGGCCTCGCCGCGTCAGGCGCAGGCGCCGATCCAGAGCTTGACCCGGGCGAGTGCCGCCGGCGCCACCGAGACCCGCTCGATGCCGGCAGCGAGCAGCGCCTCGACACCGGCCCGGTCGCTCGCCATGTCGCCGCAGAGCGAAAGCGGGAGACCTCTGGCCGCAGCTGCCTCGACCACGATCCGGATGAGGCGGAGCACGGCCGGGTCGAGCGGGTCGATGAGCTCGGCAACGCGGCCCGTGGCATCGCGCGAGGCGGCCATCACGTACTGCGTCAGGTCGTTCGAGCCGATCGAGGCGAAATCGACGGGCATGGTGTCGAGGGCGAGAGCGGCGGCCGGGGTCTCCACCATGATGCCCACGGGCGGCACGGCAAGGCCAAGCGCCTGCGCTTCCATTGAAATGAACGCCCGCGCCTCTTCCACCTCGGCGGCCCGGCTGACCATGGGCAGCATGATCGAGAGCGGCCCGTCCGCAGCCGCCCGAAGCGCCGCCCGGACCTGCGGCCGGAAGAGATCTGGCCGGTCGAGGCAGAGCCTGAGTCCCCTGAGCCCGAGGAAGGGGTTGGTCTCCTCCGGCAAGGCGAGGCCGGGCAGCGGCTTGTCGCCGCCGATATCGAGCGTGCGCAGGATCAGCGGCCTACCGCCCAGGCGCTGCAGGAGGCGGGCATAGGTCCGGTACTGCATCTCCTCGTCCGGCCGCTCCGCCCGGCCGATGAAGAGGAACTCGGTGCGCAAGAGGCCGACGCCGTCGCCCGCACGCAGCAAATCGTCCGGCACCGCGTCGGGGTCGTCGACATTGACCATGACGGCGATCGACCGGCCGCTGGCGGTGCGCGCCGGTGCCGCCACCACCCTTGCTGCGGCCCGCGCCTCCTCGCGATCGACCTCGAGCCGCTCGCGGTAGCGGCGTTCCGTCGCCGGCTTCGGTCCGACGACCAGGAGACCGTCCTTGGCATCGAGCACGGCCGTCGCGGACACGGCCTCGATCTGCCCGAGCCCGGTCACCAGCGGTATGCCCCGTGCCCGGGCCAGCATGGCGACGTGGCTCGCCGCACTGCCCGCACCCAGCGCAGCACCGCCGAGCGCCGTCCAGTCGAGGGCCAGAAAACGCGACGGGGAGAGGTCGCCGGCGGCGACGATGGCGCCCGCCGGCGGGGCGATCGCCGGGCCGCTGCCGCCGGCGAGCGCCGCCATGACGCGATCGCGCAGATCCAGGAGATCGGCGGCCCGGGCCCGGAAATAGGGATCGTCGTCGCCGGCGAAGATTTCGACCTGCGGGGCGAGCCCCTGCTGCCAGGCCCGTGCGGCGGGCGTTCCCTCGGCCACCAGCGCTGCCGCCGCCTCGACGAGGGCCGGGTCGTCCAGCATTTCGAGCTGGAACCCCAGGATCTCCGCCGCCATCTCCTCGCCTTCGGCGAGCAGCAGAGCAAGTTGCTCTTTCGATGTGGCAATAGCGCTGGTCAGCCGCCCCATCTCCTCTTCGGGCGTGCCGGCCGGCCGGTCTGCCGCCGCCGCGATATCGGGCAAATGGAAGAGCGGCCCGAGGGCGAGGCCCGGCGCTGCGACGCGCCCCTTGTAGTGCCGCTCAGCCATGCTCGTCGAAATTGCGCTCGACGAGGCCGCTCAGCCCCGCGATCGCTTCTGCCGCGTCGGCACCCTCGGCCTCGAGCTCGATCTCGGTGCCGGTCTTGAGCTTCAGCGCCATGACCTTGACGATGCTCTTCGCGTCGATCCAGGCGCCGTCCGGCAGGCCGCGCAGGCGAATAGACGCCTCGAAGCCCTTGGCGAGCTTGGTCAGCTTGACCGCCGGGCGGGCGTGCAGGCCGGTCGGGTGGTCGACGCGCACGCGGGCACGCTCGGCCGCCATCAGCGCCACTCCTCGGCCGCCGCCACAACCTCGGCGAGCGTGCTGCCGGAAGATGCCTCGGTCGCGGCGATCACGGCACCCTCCACCACCGGTGCCGCCGCGATCCGGACCCGGCCACGGCGCGCCTCGTCGAGCATCTCGATTGCCATCTCGCTGTTCATCTCCGCCCCGCCGAGATCGACCAGCACCGCAACCCCGGCCTCCGACCAGAGGGATTCGATGCCGGCCAGGATCTTCTCCGCATCCGTGCCGAGCCCGCCCGCCGGATCCCCACCGACGCCGGTGCAGGCGACTTCGTCGCCCACCATCTGCCTTACCATGTCGACGGCACCCTCGGCGACCTTGGGCGAATGCGAGACGATGAGAATGCCGACCGTGCCGCTCATGCGCCGAAGCCGATCTCTTTGAAGGCGGCAACCTGCGCGGTGAGCGCCTTCTCGGTCGGCAGCCGCTCCATCGACGAGGCGCCGTAGAAGCCGTGGCAGTGCTCCGTGCGGGCTAGGACATAAGCTGCATCCTCGGGCGTGGCGATGGGCCCGCCATGGCAGATGACGATGACGTCCGACCGCACCTGGCGTGCGGCCGCCGCCCATTCGTCGATGATCGCCGGGCAGTCCTCGAGCTTCACCGCCGTCTCGGCGCCGATGCTGCCGCCGGTCGTCAGCCCCATATGCGGGACGATAAGGTCAGCCCCGGCCTCGGTCATGGCGACCGCCTCGTCGGCGGAGAAGACATAGGGCGTCGTCAGCATGTCGAGTTCGTGCGCGGCCCGGACGAGATCGACCTCGAGCCCGTAGCCCATGCCGGTCTCCTCGAGATTGGTGCGCATGACGCCGTCGAAGAGCCCGACCGTCGGAAAGTTCTGGATGCCGGCGAAGCCCATGTCCTTGAGGTCGCGCAGGAACTTCTCCCTGAGCATGAAGGGGTCGGTGCCGTTGACGCCGGCGAGCACCGGCGTCTTCTTCACCACCGGCAGCACCTCGTGCGCCATCTCGACGACGATGTCGTTGGCGTTGCCATAGGCCATGAGCCCGGCGAGCGAGCCCCTGCCGGCCATGCGGTAGCGGCCGGAATTGTAGATCACGATGAGGTCGATGCCGCCCGCCTCCTCGCACTTGGCGCTGAGGCCTGTGCCCGCACCGCCGCCGATGATCGGCACGCGCCGGCGCACCATGTCCTGGAACTTCTCGACCAGCGCCTGGCGCTCGAAACGGGGCATTCAGCTTGTCCTCGTGATCTCGTGGAAGGCGGCGACACAGGCGGCAGCAAACGCCGGATCGTTGATGTTGTGGGCGACACGGACGAGGCGCCGGTTCGGGGCAGGGCGGAAATCCGCCTCGAGGGCGGCGAAGAGCGCCGCATCCGCGTCCAGGTCGAAGAAGGGCTGGCCCTCGGCGTCGATCGCCGAGACCCCGCCCTCGGGGATGAGGAAGCGGGCGGGGCCTTCCATCCGGTTGAGCCGGGCTGCGAGCCAGGCGCCGAAGCGGGCGTTCTCCTCGGGTGTCGTGCGCATCAGCGTGACTTGCGGGTTGTGCACGTAGAGGCGGCGGTCCCTAAAGCGTTCCGGCACGGTCTCCTTCGCACCGAAATTGACCATGTCCAGGGCACCGAGCGAGCCGACATAGGGAATCCTGGTCTCGATCACCGCCTCGAGGCGCTCCTCGGTCGCCGGCAGGACGCCCCCGACCAGCAGGTCGGCGATCTCGGTCGTGGTGATGTCGAGCATGGCGCCGACCAGCCCGCTGGCGACGAGCTTCTCCAGCGCCTGCCCACCCGTGCCGGTGGCGTGGAAGACGAGGCAGTCGTAATCGGCTTCGAGCGCTCGCGTCACTTGCTGCACGCAGGCCGTGGTGACGCCGAACATGGTGAGCCCGATCGCCGGCTTCGTGGCTCCCGCCGGTGCGGGGCCCTGGTGCAGCATCATGCCGGCGAGCGCATGGGCGGCGTTGCCGAGCACGCGGCGGGTAATCGCGTTCAGGCCCTGCACGTCGGCCACCGCATGCAGCATCAGGATATCGGCTGGCCCCACATAGGGTGCCACATTGCCCGAGGCCACGGTCGAGACCATGACCTTGGGCAGGCCCACCGGCAGGGCGCGCATGGCGGGCGTGACGAGTGCCGTGTTGCCGGACCCGCCGGCGCCGATCATGCCGCCGATATCGTCGCGGGTGGCGACGAAGCGGGCGAAGGCCTCAGCCATGGCGGTGACGGCGCTGCCCCGGTCGCCGGTGAAGACGGTGGTCTCGCCCATCGGGTGGTGGGCTGCGACCTCGCGGGCGGAAATGTCGGCCGGGCCTGCCTCACCACTGGTGCCGAGATCGACGGTGCAGGTGGCCACGCCCGCGGCCTCGAGGCAGTCCCGGATGAAGCCGAGCTCCCTCGCCTTGCTGTCCAGCGTGCCGCAGACATAGGCCCTGGCCACGCCCCGATCTCCTGCGTTGTCTCCCCGCCGCAACATGGCCGCGAATGCCGCGGCTTAGCAAGGCCCGAGCAGGGTCGCGACTTCCTCCATCGGCCGCCAGGCGAAGCGGGGTGCGAGGCTCTCGGCATCGAGGGCGAAGACGGAGCCGCCTCTCGGCTGGTCGTGCCGGCGGTCGATCGCGAGCCCGGCATGGCGGCAATAGAGGAGCGTGCCGACGCCGCCATGGCCGACGAGGAGGAGCGAGGAGGCGGGGTCGTGATCCTCCAGCACCGCCTCGAGCTCGCCCGCGATCCGCGCCTGGGCGTCGATGGCGCGCTCCCAGCCGCGCACCGATTCTTCGGGCCGGGCGAAGAACGCGTTGGC
The DNA here is from genome assembly GCA_030431615.1 of Alphaproteobacteria bacterium. Classification (GTDB taxonomy): domain Bacteria; phylum Pseudomonadota; class Alphaproteobacteria; order Geminicoccales; family Geminicoccaceae; genus SLRI01. The sequence goes on along the minus strand of JAUIID010000192.1, from coordinate 4,067 downwards.
CACCTCTTCGAACTCGGCGGGCACCAGGAAGCCCGTGGCCGAGCGGTCGTTCTCGTGCATGGCGGGGCGCACGGCGATCTCCGCCGCCGTTGCCTCGGCGATGAGCTCCGCCGTCTCCACGGCCTTCTGCTCGGCGCTGGTGACGATCCGCCGGCAGGAGCTGAGCCAAGCGGCGTCGCGGACGGCCAGCACCCGTTCCCGGCCCCTGGCCGAGAGGCCCCAGTCGGGCACCGGGATCGCCGGATCGATGGTCACCTCGGGATGGGAGAGGTAGTAGATCACCGTCATGCTCGGGCCTGACAAAATGCCGGCCGCGCCGGCCGGTTGGATGATGTCGCCATGGTCTATCTGCAGCTCGTCGTCGCCATCGCCTGCGAGGTCGCGGGTACCACGGCCCTGCAAGCGTCGCAGCAGTTCACGCGCTTCTGGCCGTCAGTGGCGGTCGTGGTGTGCTACGGGCTCGCCTTCTTCTTCCTTGCCCTCGTGCTCAGGACCATCCCGGTCGGCATCGCCTATGCGATCTGGTCGGGCCTCGGCATCGTCCTGATCTCGCTCGTCGGGCTCGTGGTCTTCGGCCAGCGGCTGGATTTCTGGGCCATGGTCGGCCTCGGCCTGATCATCGCCGGGGTGCTGATCGTCAACCTGCTATCGGAGTCGGTCGGCCACTAGCCCGAAAGGCCGGTCCGGCTACTCGGCCGGGCGGGTACGCCCGGGCAGCTCCGCCTCGAGCTCCCGGCCGATGACGCTCGCCGGCCGCGTGAAGCGGGCGAGCAGGTCGTAGAGCACGGGCGTGAGGACCAGCGTCAGCACCGAGGCAAGGCTCAGCCCGCCGATGATCACCGTGCCGATGGCGATCCGGCTCTCCGCCCCAGCACCACTGGCGATGACCAGCGGGACCGCACCCAGCACCGTCGAGACGACGGTCATGACGATGGGCCGGAGCCGGAGCACGGAAGCCTCGACCACCGCGTCGCGCACGGAATGGCCCTCGTCGCGGAGCTGGTTGGCGAACTCGACGATGAGGATGCCGTTCTTCGCCATCAGGCCGATCAGCAGGACGACACCGATCTGGCTGTAGACGTTGAGCGAGAGCCCCGTGAAGTAGAGGGCGAAGAGGGCACCCGCCACGGCGAGCGGCACGGTGAGCATGATGATGAGCGGGTGGATCCAGCTCTCGAACTGGGCGGCGAGCACGAGGAAGACGATCAAGAGCGCCAGCGCAAAGGTGAGCAGGATGCCGCCCTTCGCCTCGAGAAACTCGCGGCTCTGGCCGGCAAAGCCGAGATGCGCCTCCGCCGGCAGCGTGTCGAGGGCGATCGCCTCGATATAGGAGATGGCGGCACCGAGGTCGTAGCCGTCGGCGAGCGAGGCGGTGATGGTGACGGCCGGCAGGCGGTCGTAGCGGCGCAGCGACGGCGCCGCCGCCGCCTCCTCGGCCGAGACCAGGGCGGTCAGCGGCACGAGCCGGTCGCCACTGCCGCCGCGCACGAAGATGTTGGTGAGATCGGTGGGGCTGCGCCGATCCTCCAGCCGGGCTTGCAGGATCACCGGGTACTCGCGGCCGCGGTCGATGTATTCGGTCACCTCGCGCGACGCCAGCAGGGTCTGCAGCGTCTGGGCGATGGTCTCGAGCGGAATGTCCAGGTCGTCGGCCCGGTCGCGGTCGACGCGCAAGGTCAGCTGCGGCTGGTTCTCCTCGAAATCGACCTCGAGGTTCTGCAGCCGGGTGTTCCCCTCGGCTCGCCGGACGATGTCGTCGGCCCATTCCTTGGCACTCTGGAAGTCCGGGCCGCCAATGACGACACGGAGCGGCGTGTTGGAGCCCCGCAGGCCGAGCCCCGCCGGGCTGACCGGGAAGGCGCGGGCGCCGCTGATGCCCGAGATTTTCGGGATGAGCTCGCCGACGATCGCCTGCTGCGAGCGCTCGCGCTCGGCCCAGTCGGCGAGCCGGCCGACGACGAAGCCGCGATTGTTCGCGTTCCAGGAGCCGGCGATGGCGAACATGGACTCGACCTCGCCATTCTCGGTGAGCGGCCGGACCACGTCCTCCACCAGTGCCACGTGCTCGTCCGTGTAGGCGACGGTGCTGCCCTGGGGGGCCGTGATGGGCACGAAGAAGACGCCCCGGTCCTCCGTCGGCGTCAACTCCTGCGGCAGCGCCAGATAGAGGCCGACGCTGGTGGCGCCGAGCAGCAGGCCAAGGACCAGGATCGGCAGCGGCGCACCGAGCGCCCGCAGCAGGAGCCGCCGATAGAAGTCGCCGACCGCCCGCGCCGCGCGGCCGCCTCCGGTCGTCCCGGCGCTGCTGCTCCGGCCCTTCAGCACGCGCGAGCACAAGGCAGGGCAGAGCGTCAGGGCCACGAAGGTCGAGATCAGCACGGCCGCGGCGAGCACGAGGCCGAACTCGATGAAGAGCCGGCCCACCTGCCCCTGCATGAAGGAGAGCGGCACGAAGACGGCGATCAGCGTCAGCGAGGTGGCGATGATCGCGAAGGTCACCTGCCTGGCACCCAGCACCGAGGCGGTGATCGGCGGCTCGCCCTCCTCGATCCGTCGCTGGATGTTCTCCAGCATGACGATGGCGTCGTCGACCACGAGCCCGATGGCGAGGATCAGCGCCAGGAGCGTCAGCACGTTGATCGAGAAGCCCAGCGCCTGGATCAGGATGAAGCTGCCGATGATGGCGACCGGGATGGTGACGGCCGGGACCAGCGTCGCCCTGAGCGACAGCAGGAAGACGAAGATGACGAGCACGACGAGGATGATCGAGATGCCGAGTGCTATCAGCACCTCGCGGATCGAGGCGGCGATGAAGATGGCGTCGTCGGAGCCGACGACGATGTCCATCCCCGCCGGCAGGATCGGCCGCAGGAGCTCGATCTCGTTCCGCACGGCGTCCGAGATGGCGATCGTGTTGGCCTGCGACTGGCGCAGCACGTTGATGCCGACGGCGGGCCGCCCGTCCGAGCGCACGAAGGTCGATTCGTCCTCCGCACCCAGTTCCACCCGGGCGACGTCGGCGAGGCGGATCGGGTAGCCGTCCGCCGTCGCGATCACCAGCCGGCGAAAGCTCTCGACATCGCGCAGCCGGCTGTCGAGGCGGACGGTCAGCTCGCGCGAGGTGGATTCGACCTCGCCCGCCGGCAGCTCGAGGTTGTTGCGCCGGAGCGCCGCCTCGATGTCGGAGGTCGTCAGGTTGCGGGCGGCGAGGGCGCGGCGATCGAGCCAGATGCGGATGGCGAAGCGCCGCTGGCCGTTGATCTCGACATTGGCGACGCCGTCCAGTGTCGCCAGCCGGTCGACGAGGAAGCGCTCGACATAGTCCGTGATCTCCGCCGGGTTCATCCGGTCGGAGACGATGCCGATGCGCATCACCGGGTCGGCGTCGCTGTCGCTCTTGACGATCTGCGGCTCGTCCGCGTCGTCGGGCAGGCGGGCGCGCACGCGGGCGACGGCGTCGCGCACGTCGTTGGCCGCCTCGTCGATATCGCGCTCGCTGTTGAAGGTGATCACCGTGCGGCCGCGGCCGCGCCGGCTTTCCGAGGTGATCTCGCGCACGCCGGAGACCCCGGCCACGGCGCCCTCGATGACCTCGGTGATGTCGGTGTCGACGATCTCGGGCGCAGCCCCCGTATAGGTCGTCGTGACGCTCACCACGGCCCGGTCGACGTCGGGCAGCTCGCGCACCGGCAGGCGGCTGAGCGAGGCGATGCCGAAGACGACGATGAGCAGGCTGACCACCGTCGCGAGGACGGGGCGACGGATGCTCAGCTCGGAGAGTGTCACCCGATGTCTCCTGACGGCAGGGCGATGTGCTCGGGCTCGTTGGTCTGGGGCACTTCGTAGCTGATGGCGACGCCATCACGCAGGCGCTGCAGCCCGCGCGTGATGACGAGCTCGCCGGATTCGAGGCCGTCTTTGATCTCGATCACCCCGATACTCCGCGTGCCGAGCTCGACGGGCCGCCGTGAGGGTGAGCGTCGGGAGGGTGGACGTCGTGGTGTGACCACGAGGCCGGCCCAGCGGAGGGCCCGCCCACGAGCTCGCTCGCGCTGACCGCCGAGCCC
>JAUIID010000191.1 GCA_030431615.1 Alphaproteobacteria bacterium | reverse complement strand
GCTGAAGGAGAACGTCCACCCGCTCGACATCTCCTTCAAGCTCGCCCAGGACCACGGCATCGTCCTGCTCAACGGCTCGGGCTTCGAGGCGCCGAACTGGTCGGCCCGCGTGTCCTTCGCCAATCTCGACGATGACGCCTACATGGCGATCGGCCGGGCCATCCGGGCGGTGGCCCGCGGCTACGTCCAGACCTACCGCGCGGCCAAGGGCGAGCCGCTGAACGCCTGACGCCGGCGTGAAGCTTCACCTTCGCCAGTTCGCAACAGCGGGATCGCGTCGATGTCGATGAGCCTGCTCGACATCTTCGCGATCCTGCTGATGACGGTGGGGCCCCTCAAGGCGACCGTCGTCTTCGCCGGCGCCATGTACGATGTCGACACCGAAACCCGGCGGGCCGTGGCGCGGCGGACGGTCCTCGTGGCCGGCGGGATCCTGCTGCTCTTCGCCTTTCTCGGTCAGCCGATCCTGAATGCGTTCCACGTCACGCTGCCGGCGCTCAAGCTGGCGGGCGGCCTCATCCTGCTGCTCTTCGCCCTCGAGCTCGTCGCCAGCGCCCGGGTGAGGAACCCCGCCGTCGGCGGCAAGGCGTCGCCGCTCACTTTGGCCATCTCGCCACTGGCCATGCCGCTCGTCGCGACGCCGCAGGGCATCGTCGCCGTCGTCGCCATCGCCGCCGCGGCCGATGGCATGGGCGGGGTGCTTGCGGTCGCCCTCTGCATCGTCGTCATCATGGCGATCGACTATGCCTGCCTGCTGAACGCCGAGCGCATCCTTGCGCGCATCGGGCAGAGCGGGCTCATGGTCATCGCCCGCATCGCCGGCCTCCTGCTCGCCGCGATGGCGATGCAGCTCGCCATCTCCGCCGGTTACGATCTCGGCCTCATCGAGCGGCCGGACGCCGGGCCGGGCTGAAGGGAAGGGCAGGGCATGCTGGATCCGCTCGTTGCGGCGTTCGTCGATCACCCGGAGCTGTCGCTCTTCCTCGCCCTCGCCATCGGCTACGCCCTGGGCAAGATCAGCTTCGGCAGCTTCACGGTCGGCTCGGTCACCGGCTGCCTGATCGCCGGCGTGCTGATCGGCCAGACCGGCGTGGTCGTCTCGAAGGACGTCCAGCAGGCCTTCTTCCTGCTCTTCCTCTTCGCTATCGGCTACCGCACCGGGCCGCAATTCTTCCGCAGCCTCAACGCCGCGGCCCTGCCGCAGATCGCCGTCACCGTCGTGCTCTGCGTCACGGCCCTCGCCGTCGTCCTCGCCGTCGCCCCCGTGCTCGGGCTCGAGCTCGGCATCGCTGCGGGCCTGCTCGCCGGGGCTGCCACCGAATCGGCGACCGTCGGCGTCGCCATCGACGCCTTCCACAAGACCGGGCCGACCGCCGAGGCGGCGAGCGCCTTCGAGGCCCAGATCGCGACCGGCTTCGCGGTCGCCTACCTGGTCGGCGTGATCACCACCATCCTCATGCATTCCCAGATTGCACCCCGCTTCTTCGGGCGCTCGCTGAAGGAGGCCTGCGCCGAGATGGAGGAGGAGCTCGGTGCCGGCGGCGACGGCAGGCAGCTGCCGTTCACCGCACGGCGCGAGGTCGAGGCGCGCACCTTCCGCATCGACGAGCGATGGGTCGGCACCACGGTGAAGGAGGCCGAGGCCCGGGTCCCGCCGCGGTCCAAGGCTTATGTCGAGCAGCTCCGCCGTGGCGGCGAGATCCTCGAGGTGACGCCCGACACCCGCTTCGAGTCCGGTGACATCGTCTGCATCGCCGGGCTGCGCGGCCTGCTGGTCGAGCATGCGGGCGAGATCGGCACCGAGGTGGACGATGTCGAGCTGCTCGACCTGCCCGTCGACCGGGTCGATGTCGTCATCACCAGCAGCGAGGTCGCCGGCAAGCGTCTCGCCGAGCTCCGCGAATTCCCGGAGGCGCGCGCCGTCTTCCTGCGCCGCGTGCTGCGCGCCGGCCAGCAGATCCCGAGCTATCCGCGCCTCGTGCTGCAGAAGGGCGACGTCCTGACCATCGCCGGCTCGCGCCAGCATGTCGCCGAGGCGGCGGCACGGCTGGGCTATGCGGATCGGCCGACCACGGCGACCGACATGGTCTATGTCGCCCTCTTCATCGTCGCGGGCGGCCTCTTCGGCATCCCGGCGCTCAAGCTCGGTGCGCTGGAGCTCGGCCTCGGCGTCGCCGTCGGCGTGCTGATCGGCGGCCTCGTCGCCGGCTGGCTGCGCTCGGTCAAGCGCACCTTCGGCTTCGTCCCGGAGGCCACCTTGTGGCTCTTCGATTCGGTCGGGCTCTGCGCATTCATCGCCTGCGTTGGCATCTCCGCCGGCCCTAGCTTTGTCCAGGGCCTCGTCGAATCCGGGCCGGCCCTCGTCGTCGTCAGCATCGTCGTGGTGGTACTCGCCCACGGTGCGGCCCTCGTCGTCGGCCGCAAGCTCTTCAAGATGAACGAGGGGGTCCTCGCCGGCACATGCTGCGGCGCCGGCACCTCCGCCCCGGCTTTGGCGGCGGTGCAGGAGATCGCGGAGAGTCGGGTGCCGACGCTCGGCTACGGCCTCGGCTACGCCATCGGCAATGTGCTGCTCGCGGTCTGGGGCTCCGTCCTGGTCATCGTGCTCGGCTCCTAGGGAGCGGACGTCACCCGCCAGATGGCGTTGCCGACATCGTCGGCGACGAGCAGCGCGCCATCCCCGGCGATCGCCACGCCCACGGGCCGGCCCTGCGCCTTGCCCGTGTCATCGACGAAGCCGGTGAGCACGTCCTCTGGCGGGCCGGCGGGCTCGCCATCGGCGAAGGGCACGAAGATCACGGCATAGCCTGCGAGCTGGCTGCGGTTCCAGGAACCGTGCTGGCCGACGAAGACGCCGTCGCCGAGCGCTTCGGACAGGGCTGCGGCACCGTTCGAGAAGGCGAGGCCGAGCGACGCCGTGTGAGCGCCCAGCGCATAGTCGGGGGCGATGGCACGGGCCACGAGGTCGGGCCGCTGCGGCTCCACCCGCGTGTCGACATGGTCACCGTAATAGCTGTATGGCCAGCCATAGAAGCCGCTTTCTTGCACGCTCGTCATGTAGTCCGGCGGCAGGTCGTCGCCGATCTCGTCGCGCTCGTTGACCGCCGTCCAGAGGGCGCCGCTGGCGGGCTCGAAGTCCATGCCCACGGGGTTGCGCAGCCCGGTGGCGAAGAGCGCCATCTCGCCGCTGGCGATATCCACCCGCCAGATCGCGGCCCGGCCTTCTTCCTGGTCCATGCCGTTCTCGCCGACATTGCTGTTCGACCCGACAGCGGCATAGAGCGTCCGGCCCTCGGGGTCGGCGACGATGTTCTTCGCCCAGTGATGGTTGAGCGGTCCTGCGGGCAGGTCGGTCAGGGGCTCGCCTCTGGCCGCGATCCGCATCTCGCCCTCCGCATAGGGGAAGGCCAGGATGCCGTCCGTGTTGGCAACGAAGAGCGTCTGGTCAACCAGCGCCATGCCGAAGGGCGAATGGAGCCCCTCGAGGAAGGCGGATCGCGTCTCGGCCGAACCGTCGCCGTCCGCGTCGCGCAGGAGTGTGATCCGGTCGGTGCTCGCCACGCCCGCACCGGCGCGGTTCTTGACCAGGTCCATCACGACACCCTTGATGCCACCCCCGTCCTCCGGCCGTGCCGGGGCATTGGTCTCGGCGACCAGCACGTCGCCATTGGGCAGGACGTGAAGCCAGCGCGGATGGTCGAGCCCATCGGCGAAGAGCTGGACCACGAGACCAGGGGCGGGAAGGGGACCGGCGCCTGCCGCCCAGCGCTCGACCGGGGCGATGTTGACGGTCGGCAGGAGGCTCGAGGCAGGCTCGGGGAGCTTCGGGTTCGGGCCGAAGCCGGGCGGCATCGCGTCTTTCCGCCCCTCGGCGGCAAGCCCGGCGGGCGGGCCTGAAGTACCACCGGCGCAGGCCGCCAGCTGGGCGACAAGGGCGCCGGCAGCGAACAGCCGCCAGGTGCGACGTGAGGCGTGCATGGCCATGTCGGTTCATCCATCCGCAATGCTGCACGATGCAACTTCTCTTCGGCTGCGCGGTTGCACGATGATGGGCGCAGCTGCTGCCGGTGGCCCGAAGGCTTGCCCAATGCGCCGGAACGCGCCATCTGGCCCAGACATTCGCTCCGCCACCGTGTCCTGCCTGGAGATAACATGAGCGTCGGCCTGCTCGGATTGATCGACGATGTGGTGGGCATCGCCAAGATCGCGGCGGCCTCGATCGACGACGCGGCAGGGCAGGCGGCCAAGGCCGGGGCCAAGACGGCGGGGCTCCTGATCGACGACGCCGCCGTGACGCCCCGCTACCTCGTCGGCTTCGCCGCCCAGCGCGAGCTGCCGATCATCGCCAAGATCACGATCGGCTCCTTGAAGAACAAGCTCGTCATCCTCCTGCCCGCGGCCCTCCTGCTCAGTCTCTTCGCTCCCTGGGCGATCACCCCGCTCCTGATGGCCGGCGGGCTCTACCTCTCCTTCGAGGGGGCGGAGAAGGTGATGGAGGTGCTCGGCTGGCACGGCCATGGCGCCAAGGCCGGCAAGGACGAGTCGCCCATGCCGGCCGCCATAGCAGGCGGCGAGGAGGAGGCGAAACGTGTCAAGGGCGCTATCCGCACCGACTTCATCCTCTCGGCGGAGATCATGGCGATCACGCTCGCCACCGTCGCCGACAGCCCCTTCGTCACCCGCGCCATCGTGCTTGCCATCGTCGGCGTCGTCGTCACGCTTGGCGTCTACGGCGTCGTCGCCCTCATCGTGAAGGCCGACGATGCCGGCATGGCGCTGGCCGAGCGCAACGGCCCCGTAAGCGGTCCCCTCGGCCGCGGCCTCGTCCGCGTCATGCCGACCTTCCTCCAGCTCCTGAGCATCGTCGGCACCGCCGCCATGCTCTGGGTCGGCGGCGGCATCGTCGTGCATGGCCTCGAGGAGCTGGGCTGGCACGCCCCGGCGGGCATCGTCCACCACGCCGGCGAGGTCGCAGCCCACGCGGCGGGCGCCATCGGCCCCTTCGTCGGCTGGCTCGTCGCCGCCATCGCCTCCGGCATCGTCGCCCTCGGCCTCGGCGCCGTCATCGCCCTGATCCTGCAGCGCGTGGCCCCGGCAGCCGTGCACTAGCCTCCCGCTCAGGCGATGACGAGGTCGTCCAGCGCGCCGCTGCCGGTCAGCTCGACGACGAGCCTGGAGACGTCGGCGAAGGCGAGGTCGACGACCGTCACGGCATTGTCGCCGCCGCCATCGCTGCCGACGTCGACCTCCTTGCCGATCTGCCCGCCGGCCGCGTCGTAGGCGAAGATCCTGGCGCCGATCCCGTCGCTGCCGCCGTCGTCCAGCACGTCGATCAGCGTCAGGCCCCCGACATCCGCAGGCGTCGCGAAGTCGAACACCACGTCGCCGCCATACCTGTCGTCATTCGGGTTCGTGGCATCGCCGTCCTCGGAGATGATCAGCACCATCTCGTTGAAGTAGGTGGCGAGGTCCGTGTCGTCGCCCGACGGGTTGGCGCTGTCGAAGACCATGGGCACGTTGACCGCCGGGTCGAAATCGCCGCCGAGCCCCTTGGTCGAGACGCTGACGCCGAGATCGGCGTACTGGTCGCTCACCGTGGTGCCGGCCTCGAGTTGGTCGAAGGTGAGGACGTCGCCGCTCTTGATGATCTCGGCGGTCGGCAGGAGCCCGAAGAGCTGGCCGTCGCCGAACCGCACGCGCTCGACGTCGTCGTCGACGAGCTGCGCGTCGCCCTCGCCATCGGCGATCTTCGTGCCGGTCAGACCGAACTCGAACGTGTAGGCGGAGACGTCGTCCGGCAGCATGAGCGTGTCCGTGCCGTCGCCGCCCCTGAAGCTGTTGCTGCCGCCGTCGTCGTAGAGGAGGTCGTTGCCGTCGCCGCCATGCACGGTGTCGTTGCCGGCCCCGCCGCTGAGGAGGTCGTCGCCGGCGCCGCCCTTGACGAGGTTGTGCCCGGACGTGCCCTGGAGCTGGTCGGCGAAGGCCGAGCCGGTCAGGTTCTCGATGTTGGCGATCGTGTAGTTGCGCTCCGCCCACGAGTAGATGCCGTCGAAGCCCGAACCGTCCGCGAGGCTGGCGGTGACGGGGATCGGGGAGTCGGCGAAGCTCAAGAGGTCGATGTCGGGCCCGCCATCGATATGGGCCTGGCTCATGCCGGTGTAGATGCTGTCATTGCCGGCATCGCCCCTGAGCTGGTCCGGCTCCTGGATGCTCGACTGCTGGTCCGGGTGATTGCCGTAGATCGTGTCGTTGCCGTCGCCGCCATTGAGCGTGTCGACCCCGGCGCCGCCATGGATCAGGTCGTCCCCGCCATAGCCGTTGACCAGGGTCGGGCCGGTGTTCAGCTGGCTGGCCGGGTCGGTGATGTCAAAGACCTTGTTGACCGTCAGCGCGTCGACCATCCCGGTGCCACCGACCATGGTGATCGACTCGCCGAAGGGGTCGACGACGACCGCCGGCGCGAAGGCGCCGAAGGCGGTCGTCGTCGTGCCGCTGGCGGCGGCGAAGGTGATGGCCTCGCTGTTCAGCAGGTTCACCGTCGCACTGTTCTGGATGCCGTTCTCGTCCAGCACGAACCGGGTCGCGATGACATTGTTCAGGAGGTCCGCGGCACCGACGCTCTCCGAATCGGTGACGTTGAAGTCGGCGAGATAGCCCGTGTCGAGGAAGACCTCGGCGTAGACCTTGCCCGAGTGATCGGTCAGCGTGAGGCCCCAGCCGCTCAGGCTCGGGTCGACCGTGCTGTCGAGGAAACCGGGCGTGAACGCGAGGGTGGTCTCGCTCACCGGGATGAAGAACACGTCCTCGCTGGGGTCGAAATCGGTGATGACGAGGATGTCCTCGTTGCCGGGCTTCGGCTCCAGCCCGGCTTCCAGCACCTCGGTGAAGAACCTGATCAGCCCGGTCAGCAGGTCGCCGAAGACCGTGCTCGCCAGCACGTCCTTGGCGAGCAGGAGGCCGCTGCTGAAGGCCTTGGCCACGGCCGATTCGAACTCGCCCATGTTGTCGATCAGGAAGTTCTCGCCGACCTTGCTGGCCGCATCCTGGATGTAGCTGGTGCGATACTGGGTCCAGAAGGTCTGCAGCGGATCGCCCGAGTCCGACGCCAGGCTGAAGAACACGGCGTCCGCGCCGTCGCCGGTCTCGACGATATCGGAGTCCTCATAGCCGCGGGGACCCGGGTCGATCATGTCGTCCCCGGCACCGGCATGGATCGTGTCCGAGCCACGATGCGTGACGATGATGTCGTTGCCGGGGTCCGCACCCCCGTAGCCGTCGTTGATGTCCCAGTAGCGGACCCCGTCGCCCGTCACCGGCCAGTCGAACCCGTCGCCATAGACCGTGTCGTCGCCCCAGCCGCCGGAATCCATGAACCCGGTGGGAAACCCCGTGCCCGACAGCTGGAAATCATAATCGCTGTCGATGACGTCATCGCCGCTGCCGCCGGCGATGCTGTCGTCGCCGGCGCCACCCGCCACGGCATCATCGTCCGGGCCGGCGAAGACCGTGTCCTTGCCGGTGAAGCTCCAGATCGCATCCTTCCCGCCGCTGGCCGAGTACTTGTCCTCGTAGGCCGTGCCATCCAGATGGTCGTCGCCGTACACCGGTGGATGAAGATAGACCCCGAGCGGATAGACGTTGAAGCTGATGTCGCCGCGATTGATGACGCCATAGCCGAGCCCGCTCGCCGGCTGCTCCTGAACCTCGAACAAGCGGATTCGATCGACCGGCCTGATACCGACGATCGAAGGGGTGTCTTGGTAACCGATTGTCGACCAATGGGAAAAATCGACGCCGTAGGTCGTCACGCGCAAGTCCTCCCTGTGCCCTCGTTTCGGCTGCCCTGGTCAGGTGCAACCCGCGACAACCGCTCAGGGCGCGAGCGGCTGCGTGGCCTTCCCGAATGTTCGGTCAGGCAGGACTCACGAAGGGCAGTCGCGCCCGGGCGAGGAGGCCTTCCGGCCGCCACTCGAACTCGAGCTCGCCCTCGGCGAAGGCGAAGAGGTCGGCGACGATCCGCGACCCGCTGGCGCGCGAGGGGATGTTCGTTGCCGGCCCGCCCGTCTCCTGCCAGGTCAGCGCCAGAACCGGCGCTCCGGGTGTGCCGGTACCCCGCTCGACGGCCCACGCCACGGTCACCTTGCCCGCCGGCTGACCCAGGGCACCATGCTTGATCGCGTTCGTCGCCAGTTCGTGCAGCAGGAGGACGAGCGGCGAGATGCTGTTGATGCCGAGTTCCACCGCCGGACCGTCGAGCGCGTAGCTTTCCAGACCGTAGGCGGCATGGGCTCGAAGGACCCGCTCGACGACCTCATGCAGGTCGGCCTGCTTCCGGTCCATGATCAGAGTATGGAGATGGGCCTCGCCGACGGCGCGGACCCGCTCGGCGATCCGGTCCGCCTGGGTCGTCGCGTCGAGGTTCTCCCGGGCCGTCAGGCGCACGAGGATCTCGAGGACGCTCATGATGTTGGTGAGCCGGTGGTGCAGCTCGGCCGCCGCCAGCTTCTTCGCCCTGGCCTCGGCCGCGCGGTCCTCGGTGACGTCGAGCTGTGACCCGAAGAAGAAACAGAGGTGGCCGGAGTCATCGAAGATCGGGCCGATCTGCAGGGCATTGAGGAACGTGCTGCCGTCCTTGCGATAGTTCAGGAACTCGACAATGGCGGTCCGGCGCTCGTCGATTGCCCGCCGCACCCGGGCGACCGCCTGCGGCTCCGTGTCCGGCCCCTGCAGGAAGCGGCAGTTGCGGCCGAGAACTTCGACCTCGTGATAGCCGGTCAGCTCCATGAACGCCGCATTCGCGTAGACGATCGGATTGTCCGTCTGGCCGGGATCGGTGAGGCAGAGTGCCAGCCGGGACTGGTTGACCGCCTGAGTCAGCATCCGGGCCTGCTCCTCGGCGGCGCCGATCCGCTCGCTCATGCCAAGATTCTCCACCTTCGGCGAGATCCGGACCTGCCAGTCAGCTCGCACCATTTCACGTCCTTGAGCTGGACGTCTCCTGAATGAACCGCCGTCAGCCGGGGAGGTTCTCTGAACACCCACTCATCGCGTTGGAGCCGCCATGGTGCTCGGGCCGGAGTCCGGGGTCAACGGATTGGATGGCGCACCTGGGCGCCGCTGATCACGGCGGAACCCGTGCACCGGCGGCGCCGCTGCCGTCTGCGTTGCTCGAGGTCTGGCACGAACATGTACCTACGCAACTCCATCCGATTTGGATCAGTAAAACATTCACATTAATTTCGATCAGCGACAGTTGTTTTTGTTTGGCGATGTTTTAATTCATCGCTCGTCAGCGAAATGGTGGGCGCTTGAAACAACAAGCGCTCAGCTTTAAGGAGACTGAAGGTATGAAGAACTTGCGGACTTTGGCAATGGCGAGCGTGGTCGGCTTGACGCTCGGTGCGGCGGCGCTGCCGGCTGCAGCCGACGACATCGTCGAAACGGCGGTGGCCGCCGGCTCGTTCGAGACGCTCGTCGCGGCGGTGCAGGCCGCCGACCTGGTCGAGGTGCTGCAGGGCGAGGGGCCGTTCACCGTGTTCGCGCCGACCGACGAAGCCTTCGCGGCGCTGCCGGACGGCACCGTCGAGGGCCTGCTCGACCCTGCGAACAAGGAGAAGCTCGTCGCGGTTCTGACCTACCACGTTGTCCCCGGCATGGTCATGGCCAAGGATGCGCAGGGCGCCGAGGTGGAGCTGGAGACGGTTCAGGGAGCCAGCCTGACGGTCGACGGAACCGGTGAGGGCGTCATGGTCAACGACGCCAACGTGGTGACCGCCGACATCGTCGCGGACAATGGCGTCATTCACGTCATCGACGCCGTCATTCTGCCGCCGAGCTGACGAACGTCGTCGCTGCTCGGTAATCTCGAGGGTCCCCGGTCCCGGGCGGGGGCCCTCATCGATTCTGCTCCATTGTTCCTGCTTCGTGCCGGTGGTCGCAACCTCGGGGCTTTTGCCAAGTTGTCGATGAGCCCCTATGGTTCGTCCTTTATGCCGGGCTCGCGGCCCGACCCCCCTGCCGACCAATCACGGAGCGTCGTTTCATGTGTGGCATCTGCGGAGAGCTCCGCTTTGATGGTAGCGACGCCTCGGCCGCTGCCCTGGAGCGGATGATGAAGGTCATGGTGCCGCGCGGCCCCGATGGCGGCGGCATGATCCTGCGCAACGGCGCCGGCTTCGGCCACCGGCGGCTGAAGATCATCGACCTCTCCGAGAAGGCCGCGCAGCCGATGACCGACGGTGAGCTCGGCCTCTCGATCGCCTTCAACGGCTGCATCTACAACTACCCGGAGCTGCGCGCCGAGCTGGAAGGCAAGGGCTACCGCTTCTTCTCGACCGGCGACACCGAGGTGATCCTCAAGGCCTGGCACGCCTGGGGCGTGGCGTCGCTCGAGCGCCTCAAGGGGATGTTCGCCTTCGCCATCCAGGAGCGGGAATCCGGCCGGGTGATCCTCGCCCGCGACCGCTTCGGCATCAAGCCGCTCTACCTCGCCGAGGCCAGGGGCCGGCTGCGCTTCGCCTCGTCCCTGCCGGCCCTGCTCGCCGCCGGCGAGGTGGACACCTCGATCGACCGGGTCGGCCTCGCCCACTACATGAGCTTCCACGCCGTCGTCCCGCCGCCGCACACCATCCTCGCCGGCATCCGGAAGCTGCCGCCGGCGACCGTGCGGACCATCGAGCCTGACGGGCAGGCGAAGGACCACGTCTACTGGCGCCTCGATTTCGCCCGTTCGCCCGAGGACATCGAGCGGCCCTTCGACGAATGGCGCGACCTCGTGCTCGAGTCGCTCCGCACCGCCGTGAAGCGGCGCATGGTGGCCGACGTGCCGGTCGGCGTGCTGCTCTCGGGCGGGGTCGATTCCAGCGTCATCGTCGGCCTGCTCGCCGAAATGGGCCAGTCCGGCCTCAACACCTTCTCGATCGGCTTCGAGGAGGCGCATGGCGAG
>JAUIID010000190.1 GCA_030431615.1 Alphaproteobacteria bacterium | reverse complement strand
CGGGTCGTCCTCGCGCGCCATGGAGAGCGAGGCCTCGAGTGGCGAATGGTGCCGGAAGACGGTCAGGATGGTGAGGTCGCCATTGGTGAGCGCCCTGAGCGCCACGGCCTTCTCGAGCGCCACCATTGCATTCTTCGAGCCGTCGACCGGGGCCAGGATATGCTTGAACATGCCGCTTCCAGTCACTTGGCACCAATCACTTGGCGAAGGCGAGATCACGCAGGAAGAGCGCGATCTGCGGGAAGAAGATCAGGGCCACCGAGGCGGCGAGCAGCATGATGATGAAGGGCGGGGTGCCGCGAATCACCTCGATATAGGGCCGCTTGAAGATCGCTATCGCCGTGAAGATGTCGCAGCCGAAGGGTGGCGTCGCCGAGCCGATGGCGACCTGCAGCGTGATGATCGTGCCGACCAGCACCGGGTCGAGGCCGACCGACTGCACCACCGGCGCGAAGATCGGCACCAGCACCAGGATTACGACGATCGGGTCGACGAACATGCAGGCGATGAAGAAGGCGATCGAGATGACGAAGAGCACGCCGTACTGGCCCATCTGGTCGATGCCGATGGAGCCGAGGATCGCCTGCGGGATCTGGGCGAACGAGATGACCCAGGAGAAGGCAGCACCCGCGGCGACCAGGATGAAGACCACGGCGGTGATCAGCCCGGTCGACTGCGCGGTGCGGTAGACGTCGGGGATGCTGATCGAGCGGAAGACGACGACCTCGAGGATCAGCGCGTAGAGCACGCAGGCGGCGGCCGCCTCGGTCGGCGAGAAGATGCCGCCATAGATGCCGCCGATGATGATGACCGGAAAGCCGAGGGGCCAGACGGCCCGCTGAACGGCCACGAGGCGCTCGCCCCAAGTCGCCTTTGGCTCGGTCGGCACGTTGTTCCTGATCGCATAGACGACCGAATACGCGGAGAACATGGCGAGGATCAGGAGGCCCGGCCCGATGCCGGCGATGAAGAGCTCGGCGATCGAGGTGTTCGAGACCACGCCGTAGATGATCATGCCGATCGAGGGCGGGATCAGAAAGGCGATGTCCGAGGCGTTCACGATCAGCGCCAGGACGAAGCTGTCCTTGTAGCCGGCCTTCAGCATGCGCGGCCGGAGCGGGCCGCCGACGGCGACGACCGTCGCCTGGGTCGAGCCCGAGACGGCGCCGAACATGGTGCAGGCGGCAGCAGTCGAGACGGCGAGCCCACCCCTGACATGGCCCATGAACCGCATGACCATGTCGATCAGCCGCTCGGCCGACTGGCCGCGGGTCATGATGTCGGCGGCGAAGATGAACATCGGCACGGCGATCAGCGAGGCCGGGCGGATGCCCTCCATCATCTGCTGGACCATGGTCTCGAGCTGCGAGAACCCGCCGAAGAGCGTGAAGAAGCCCACGAAGGCCGCGACGATGAGCGGGATCATCATCGGAAAGCCGAGCAGCAGCAGCACGATCATGATGGCGAAGATGGTGAGCGCCATGGTCGCCTCTCTCCCTCAGACTTCCTGCTCGTCGTTGTCGTAACCCTCGAGCACGGTGGTCGAGAGGTAGACGTCCTTGGCCGTGAGGTTCCGGATGGCGGTCAGCAGATACTGCATGCCGGTCATGAAGAAGCCGACCGGCACCCAGACCAGCGTCCACCAGACCGGGATCTGCAGCGCCGGCAGCACGCGGCCGCGGCCCGCCTGGGTCTCGATATAGCCGATCGAGTACCAGCAGAGCCCGAGCATGAAGACGGCGGTGACGAGGGAGATGAAGACCATCATCGCCTTGCGGCCGCCGGGTGGCAGGGTATCGAAGATGGCCGACATGCGGATGTGCCGCCCGTGCCGCGCCGCATAGCTGATCCCGGCGAAGGTGATCAGGATGATGAGGATGCTGTTCAGCTCCTCGGAGAAGTAGATGCTGCTCTGGAAGACGAAGCGGCCGACGACATTGGCGATGGTGTTCAGCGCCATCAGCAGGACGCCGACGGCGAGCATCACCGATTCGATCCGACTGATCAGGCTGTCGATGGTGCCGAGCATTCCCGGCAGGGACGATTCGTGGACCGACTCTCGCGTCTGTTTCGTCACCGGCGATTGTCCTCGAAGGAGCTGCCGTGGGGCGGTGGCCTGCCCCCGGGCGGCGGCTGCCCGGGGGGCGAGGCTGCGGCGGCTCGCTACTCGACGGCGGCGAGATCCTGCTTCATCTGCTCGAGGATCTCCTTGCCGCGTTCGCCGGTCATGTCGATGAACATCGCCTCGACCTCGGCGGCGGCTTCCTTGAAGCAGGCGCGCTGCTCTTCCGTGAGGACGGTGACCGTCATCTCCGGCTTCGCGTCCTTGATCTTCTGGAGCTCGCTCTCGGCGAGGCCCTTCTGGTAGTCGATGATGAAGTCGAAGGCCGCGGTGGCGGCGTCCCGGATGACCTGCTGGTCCTCGGCCGCGAGTCCGTCGAAGAAGTCCTTGTTGGCCATCACTGCCGTGGTGAAGTTGTTGTGGCCGGCATAGGTGATGTAGTCGGTCACCTCGTAGAGCTTGTTCGAATAGAGATAGAAGGTCGGGTTCTCCTGGCCCTGGATGATGTTGGTCTGCAGACCGCCATAGACCTCGCCCCAGGATAGGGGCGTTGGGGTGGCGCCGAAGGCGCGGTAGGTTTCGACCAAGAGCGGGTTGGTCATGACGCGGAACTTGACCTCGTCGAGGTCCTCGCAGCCCTCGACCGGCGATTTGGTGGTCATCGCCACCTCGCCCTCGGGGAACATCTTCAGAAGCTCGAGGCCCTGGTCGGCGTAGAGATCCTGAAAGTCCTCGTTGATCGCTTTGCTCTCGCGGAAGAACTCGGCGAGCTTCTCTTGGTCGGTCGGCAGGAGATAGGGGACGAAGAAGATCTGCGCCTCGGGGATCAGGGCGCCGGTGAAGCCCGGCGACTGGTCGACGAACTGCAGGATGCCGGACTGCGTCTGCTCCATGATGGCGTCGGATTCGCCGAGCGTGCCGTAGGGGAAGAGCTGGATCTCGTGGTCGCTGTTGGCCTCGATGTGCTCCTTGAACTTCTGGGCATACTGGCCCTGCACCTCTTCCAGGGACTCCTCGAATGCATAGCGCCAGGTGTCGGCGGCGGCGCCGGTGGCGAGGAGC
Organism: Alphaproteobacteria bacterium; assembly: GCA_030431615.1. Taxonomy (GTDB): domain Bacteria; phylum Pseudomonadota; class Alphaproteobacteria; order Geminicoccales; family Geminicoccaceae; genus SLRI01. The sequence goes on along the minus strand of JAUIID010000190.1, from coordinate 7,960 downwards.
GGGCCGGCAAGGAGGGCGAGGGTGGCCGTGCCGGCCAGGATGCGCGTTATCGTCATGGGTGACTCCCCAATGCCTTATGAATGCAGCCTCGCCAAACGGCCGCAGCCGGTAGTCGATCGGCGACGGCGACTGGCGTTGCCCGATTGGCTGTAGGCTTTGTGAGACTCGATACCGTGTCAAATGCTTTATTGCATCATGACAATCGTCGAGCCTTGACTTGTATGCTCTTCAGACCGCGAGCAGCGCCGGCTCCGGGCTGCTGCTCGCGAGGCGTGCCAGCACGGTGAGGCCCTCTTCCAGTTCCGCCTCGCTGCCGGCGCCGAGGCAGACGCGAATTCCCTGGGCGCGCGGCTGGTCGCCGATGGCGAAGCTCGACCCGCCGGCGACGGCGACGCCGTAATGGCGGGCGTGCCCAACGAACGCCGCCTCGCTCCACGGGGCGGGCAAAGGCAGCCAGACATGCAGGCCGTTCGGTGCCCCCACATGGCCGGTGCCGGCCAGGAGGCGCTGTGCCAGCTCGTGCCGGCGGGCGAGCTGCTGCCGCTGCCAGTCGAGCAGCTCGCCCGCCGTGCCATCGTCGATCCAGCGCGATGCTATCTCGGCGATCAGCGGCGTCGCCATCCAGCTGGTCACCAGGTGGCGTGTTCGGGCTGCCGCGATCAGCCGCTCGGGCACGACCAGCCAGGCGATGCGCAGGCCCGGCAGGAGACACTTGGTGAGGCCGGTGAAGTAGAAGCTGCGCTCGGGCGCCAGAGCCGCGAACGGTGGCGGGCGATCGGGCTGCAGGGGCCCCCAGGCGTCGTTCTCGATGAGCCAGACGTCGTGCTGGCGGGCGATTTCGACCAGCGCCCGGCGGCGCGCCTCACCCATCCAGGCCGCGGTGGCGCCGAGGCCGGCCGGCTGCAGGAAGAGGGCTCTCACCGTCGTCGTCCGGCAGAGCCGGTCGAAGGCGTCGGGCAGCACACCCTCCCGGTCCATCGCCAGCCCGGCAAGGCGCAGGCCGAGCGTCGCGGTAAGGGAAGGGAGCGTGTGATGGCCCATCGCCTCGGTGGCGACGAGATCGCCCGGCACCGCCGCCGTCATCAGCGCCACGGTCATCGCCGAGGTGTTGCCGTTGGTCGGCAGCAGCCGGTCGGCATCGAGCCCGAGACCGCAGCCCTCCAGCCAGACGCGCGCCATCTCGCCATGCGCCCGGAGCGTCTCGCGCGGGCGGAACGAGAAGAGTGCTGCCTGCGGCAAGTCGGCGGCGAGGCCGGCCAGGGCCGCCGCCATGCGCTCCTTGTGGATCTCGCCGGTGACGGGCACCAGCATCGAGCAGTCGATGACCCGCTCGCTCGGCGGCGGCCGATGCCAGGGCGAACGAGGGTCGACCGGCCCGTTGGCGACGAAGCTGCCCCGCCCGACCGTCCCGGTGATGACGCCGAGCCGGGCCAGCTCGTCATAGGCGCGGCTGACGGTCTGCACGCTCAGGCCGAGATCGAAGGCGAGGGCACGGTGCGTCGGCAGCCGCGTGCCCGGCGCCATCCGCCCGGTCTCGATCGCCTCGATCAGGCTTTGCGCCAGGGACCGGTAGACCGGGCGCCTCAGCTCGTCCTTGCGCGGCCGCCAGATTGTCATGAGACATTCTTGCCGGCGCCGCCGCCGATTGACAAGCCGCCGGCGCCCGGCCTAGGCCCGGGCATGCAAGTCGCCCTCGACGACCGCGACATCCGGATGCTGCAGATCCTCGCGACCGAGGGGCGGATCGCGAAGACCGAGCTGGCGCGCCGGGTCAACCTCTCGGCCACGCCCTGCGGCGAGCGGCTGAAGCGGCTGGAGCAGAGCGGGTTGATCACCGGCTATCGGGCCGAGGTGGCGCTCGCGCGGATCGCACCGCACATCACCGTCTTCGTGCTGGTCGAGCTCGAGGCGCACCGCGCCGACAGCTTCAGCCTGTTCGAACGCCACATCGCCGGCTGCGACGAGGTCACGTCCTCCTGGGCCATCGGCGGCGGGTTCGACTATCTCCTGCAGGTCCTGACCCGCGACATCGCCAGCTACCAGCTCCTGATCGACGGCCTGCTCGAGGCGCGGATCGGCCTCAAGCGCTACTTCACCTACGTCGTCACCAAGGCGACGAAAGCCACGGCACCGCCTTTGGCGCTGCTGCTCGAGCCGCCGACGGAATGACGGCGACAAGCCGGCAAAAGAGAGGAATCCTCGGCTCCAGCGGCTGAATCCAGAGAAATCACCCAGGCCGGGCGCGGTAAGACTCGCGGTATCCCAACCGCAGTCGACGGAGGTCGCGTCATGGCCGAAACCGCGCCGCACGCCGCACCCGAGAACTTCGCCCTCGCCGATCCGGCACTCCTGCGCAGCCGGGCCTATGTCGCCGGCCGCTGGATCGAAGCCGCTGACGGCGAGCTCTTCGCTGTCGCCAATCCTGCCGACGGTGCGATCCTCGGCGAGGTTGCGAGCCTCTCCGGCGCCGAGAGTGCTGCCGCCGTCGACGCCGCCCATGCCGCCTTCTCCGGCTGGGCCGGGGCCCTGCCGCAGGAACGGGCCCGCCTGCTCCGCCGCTGGCACGAGCTCCTGCTGGCCGCCCGCGAGGACCTGGCGCGGATCATGACGCTCGAGCAGGGCAAGCCGCTCTCGGAGGCGAGGGGCGAGATCGACTACGCCGCATCCTTCGTCGAGTTCTACGCGGAGGAGACGCGGCGGCCGAACATCGAGGGCGTCACCTCGCATCTGCCCGATGCCGAGGTGGAGCTCTGGCGCGAGCCGGTCGGCGTGGCGGCCCTCGTCACGCCCTGGAACTTCCCCTGCGCCATGATCACCCGCAAGGCCGCGGCAGCCCTCGCGGCGGGCTGCACGGTCCTCGTCCACCCCTCGCACGAGACGCCGTTCTCGGCGCTCGCCCTGGCGGCGCTGGCGGATCGCGCCGGCTTTCCCGCCGGCGTCTTCAACGTCGTCACCGGCAAGGCGCCGATCGTCGTCGAGCCCTGGCTCGGCGATCCCCGGGTGCGGGCACTCTCCTTCACCGGCTCGACGGAGATCGGCCGCCTGCTCTACCGGCGCGCTGCCGACACGGTGAAGCGCCTGGTGCTCGAGCTCGGCGGCCACGCGCCGTTCCTCGTCTTCGCCGACGCCGATCTCGACCGCGCCGTCGACGAGGCGATCAAGGCGAAGTTCGCGACGACCGGTCAGGACTGCCTCGGCGCCAACCGGATGCTCGTCGAGCGGCCGGTCTACGACGAGTTCTGCGCCCGCTTCGCCGAGCGCGCCGCCGCCCTGACGCTGGGCCCGGGCCTCGACGACCGGGATCTCGGTCCGCTGATGAACGAGGCTGCCGTGCAGAAGCAGGAGGAGCAGGTCGCCGACGCGCTGGCGCGCGGTGCCCGCTGCCTCACCGGCGGCGAGCGCTCGCCTTTGGGGCCGCTCTACTACCCGGCAACGGTGCTCGTGGACGTGCCGACCGATGCCCTGATCTTCGAGGAGGAGACCTTCGGACCGGTCGCGGCCATCGCCCCCTTCGACACCGAGGCCGAGGCGCTCCTTGTCGCCAATGCCACCGAGTACGGGCTCGTGGCCTATCTCCACACTCAGGACCCGCGCCGCATCTACCGCCTCAGCCGCGCCCTGCAGTTCGGCATGGTCGCGGTCAACCGGACCAAGGTGACGGGGGCACCCATCCCCTTTGGCGGGATGAAGCAGTCCGGGCTCGCCCGGGAGGGCGCCCGCCAGGGGCTCGAGGCCTTCACCGACGTCAAATATGTCTGCCGCGACTGGGCCTGACCCGGCCGCCACCGCGATCACCCGTTCGAAAAGAGGAAAGCCGATGCTTGCCAATGACCAGCTCGCCGCCTGGGATCGCGAAGCCTTCTTCCATCCCTCGACCCATCTCGCCGCCCATGCGCGCGGCGACAGCGCCATCCGCGTGGTCACCGGGGGCTCCGGCGTGTGGATCGAGGATCGGGACGGCAAGCGCCTGCTCGACGCCTTTGCCGGGCTCTACTGCGTCAATGTCGGCTATGGCCGGACCGAAATCGCCGACGCCATCGCGGCCCAGGCGAAGCAGCTCGCCTACTACCACGCCTATGTCGGCCACGGCACCGAGGCCTCGATCCGGCTCGCCAAGATGATCCTGGATCGCGCACCCGCAGGCATGTCGAAGGTCTATTTCGGCCTGGGCGGCTCCGATGCCAACGAGACCAACATCAAGCTGATCTGGTACTACAACAATATCCTGGGCCGGCCCGAGAAGAAGAAGATCATCTCGCGCTGGCGGGGCTATCACGGCTCGGGGCTGATGACCGGCTCGCTCACCGGGCTCGGCCTCTTCCACCGGAAGTTCGACCTGCCGCTCGACCGGGTCCTGCACACCACCGCCCCCTATTATTACCGCCGGCCGGACCTCGCCATGTCCGAGGCGGAATTCGTCGCCCATTGCGTAGCCGAGCTCGAGGCGCTGATTGCGAGGGAAGGGCCGGACACCATTGCCGCCTTCATCGGCGAGCCGGCGCTCGGCACCGGCGGCCTCGTGCCGCCGCCAAAGGGCTACTGGCCCGCCATCCAGGAGGTTTTGGCGCGGCACGACATCCTCCTCGTCGCCGACGAGGTGGTGACCGGCTTCGGTCGCCTGGGCTCGATGTTCGGCTCCGACCACTACGGCATGCGGCCCGACATCATCACCATCGCCAAGGGTCTGACCTCGGCCTACGCGCCGCTTTCCGGCTCGATCGTCGGCGAGCGGATGTGGGACGTGCTGCTGCAGGGCACCGACGAGAACGGCCCGATCGGCCATGGCTGGACCTACTCGGCGCACCCCATCGGTGCGGCCGCCGGCATCGCCAATCTCGAGCTGATCGACGAGCTCGGCCTCGTCGGGAACGCCGGCGAGACCGGCGCCTATTTCCTCGCCGCCATGCGCGACCGGCTGGGCGACCATCCCCATGTCGGCGAGATCCGCGGCGAGGGCCTGCTCATGGCGGTCGAGTTCGTCGCCGACCGGGCAGAGCGGCGCTTCTTCGACGCCGACGAGAAGGTCGGTGCGCGGGTGGTGGCGGCGCTGCTCGCCGAGGGTGTCATCTCCCGGGCGATGCCGGAAGGCGACATTGCCGGCTTCGCACCCCCGCTCTGCCTGACGCGGGCCGAGGCCGACCACATCGTCGACCGCATGGGCAAGGCGGTCGACGCGGTCTTCGCCTGAGGAGTCACGGTCCGGATTGCCAGTCGCATCCCGAGCGGGGAGAAGGGTTCAGGCACCTCGATGGAACCCCCGCTCATGCGCCTGCTCCTGATCAACCCCAATACCAGCGCCTCGGTCACGGCCACCGTGGCGGCCGCCGCTGCCGCCGTGGCCCCGGCCGGCACCGACCTCGTGCCGGTCACCGGCCGGTTCGGGCCGCGCTACATCTCGAGCCGCGCCGCCGCCGCCATCGCCGGCCACGCAGCGCTGGATGCGCTGGCCGCACATGTCGAAAGCTGCGACGCGGTCCTGCTCGCCTGCTTCGGCGATCCGGGCCTCGCCGCCCTGAAGGAGCTCTCGCCCGTCCCGGTCGTCGGCATGGCCGAGGCCTCCTGCCACCTCGCCTGCACGCTAGGTCGGCGCTTCTCCATCGTCACCGGCGGCGAGCGCTGGCCGGCCATGCTCGAGGAGTTCGTGGCGGCCGAGGGTCTGGCCTCCCGGCTCGCCTCCATCCGCGCCATCAGCCTGACCGGCGACCGGATCGCCGCCGACATCGAAGGCGCGCTCGGCCTCCTCGCCGCCGCCTGCGCCGAGGCCGCGACGGAGGACGGGGCCGAAGTCGTGATCCTCGGCGGCGCCGCCCTTGCCGGTCTGGCCGGAAGGGTCGGTACCGCCGTCCAGGTCCCGGTGCTCTGCTCGCTCGCCGCCGGCGTCGCGGCGACAGTGGCCCTGGCGACGCTGGCGCCGAAGAAGGCAGGGCAGGGCGGCTATGCCATGACACCCGCGATCGAGACGGTCGGCCTCTCGCCGGAACTGGCGGGGCGGCTGTAGAACGTCAGGCCAACCAGTCGACCCAGCTCAAGCCTTCGATGCGGGCAAACTCCCGAGAATTATGGGTTACCAGGGTCAAGCCACGCGCCATTGCCTGACCGGCAATGAGTGTGTCGTAGGGGCCGATCGGCTTCCCGATACGGGCCAGCCGCGCCCGGATCTCGCCACTGCTGCGCGCGTCGTCGATGGTCAGTGGCAGCGGTGGCAGCTCAGCCAGCACGGCGTCGAGACGCCGCCGGTTCTCGTCGAGGCGGCTGCTGCGCGCCACGCCGAAATGCAGCTCGTACGCGACGATAACCGATGTGACGACGTTGCCGGGCGTCTCCTGCGCGAGGCGCTCTACAACCCTTTCCCTGTGTCGCGGGTCGAGGAGAGCGATGATGATGTTGGTATCGAGGAGCAAGCCCATCAGGGCATGACGGAATCTAGTCCAGCCCGATCCTGTTCCGTCGGCTGGTCACGTCCTTGCGGAAAGCAATCGGTGAAGCGCTCCGCGTCGAACGCATCGAGCGCCTTCAGCAGTCGCGACCAGCTCGGTCGCTTCCGCGGTCGCAGGACCAGTGTGTCGCCGTCCCGGGCGATCTCGACCTCATCGGCGTCGACACGGTACTTCTTCGGCAGGCGAACCGCCTGTGACCGCCCCGACATGAAGACCTTGGCTGTATCGCCCATCGCCGTTCCGAACCGAATGTGTCATATACCGGAGATATATCACATTTCGGCCGCTCAGCCGCAAGTCGTCTCGCTCAGCCATAGCACCCCGCCACCTTCGCCCTGAGCTGCACCAGTGCCAGCACCGCGTCGATCGTTGGCGACGGCGTTTCGGTCAGCCGCGCCATCTCCTGCACAGCGTTGACCAGGGCGTCGATCTCCATCGGGCGGCCGCGCTCGAGGTCCTGCAGCATCGAGGTCTTGTGGGCACCGACGGCGGCGCCTCCGGCGATGCGCTTGTCGACATCGATGGCGAAGCGGACGCCGAGCTTCTCGGCCGTGGCCTGGGCTTCGAGCATCATCGCACGGGCAACGGCACGGGTGCCGGGATCGGTGCAGATGGTGTCGAGCGTCGCACCGGTCAGGGCACTGATCGGGTTGAAGGAGAGGTTGCCCCAGAGCTTGATCCAGATCTCGTCCCGGATCTTCGGGCGGATCGGCGCCTTGAGGCCGGCCTCGATGAGCGCCTTCGAGAGGGCCTCGATGCGGGGCGTGCGCTCGCCCGAAGGCTCGCCGAGCGAGAACCGGTCGCCCTCGACGAGGCGGATGACGCCGGGCTCCTCCACCTCGGCCGCCGGGTAGACGACGCAGCCGATGACGCGCTCGGGGCCGATGCCCGACCACTGCACGTCGCCCGGATCGACACTTGCCAGGCGATGGCCCTCATGCGGCCCTTCGAGGTCGTGGAAGTACCACCAGGGCACGCCGTTGACCGCCATGACCACGGCGGTCTCCGGGCCGAGCAGCGGCTGCAGCAGGGGCACCACGCCCGGCACCTGGTGCGCCTTGAGGGTGACGATGACGTAGTCCTGCGGCCCCAGCGACGCCGGATCGCCGGTGGCGTTAACGGCCGCGGTGAAGCGCTCGTCGCCGTCGATCAGCGTCAGGCCGTTCGCCTGCATGGCGGCGAGATGCGGGCCGCGGGCGACGAGGCTGGTCTCGACCCCCGTACGGGCGAGCCGGGCGCCGAGCAGCCCGCCGATCGCCCCGGCACCGTAGATGCAGATCCTCACTGGCCGAGCCCGAGCTTCTCGGCGAGGCCGATGCGCTGCAGCTTGCCGGTCGCACCCTTCGGGATCTCGTCGAGGATGACCACCCGGCGTGGCACCTTGAAGTCGGCGAGGCGGCCCGCGGCGAAGTCGCGAATGGCGCGCTCGTCGGCGCTCTGTCCCTCGCGCAGCACCACCGCGGCCGCCACCTCCTCGCCGAGCTTGGCGTGCGGCATGGCGAAGGTGACGACCTGCTGCACGG
>JAUIID010000189.1 GCA_030431615.1 Alphaproteobacteria bacterium | reverse complement strand
CGCCGCCTGGCCCCGGACATAGAGCATGGCGTTGAGCGAGGACGAGCCGCCGAGCACCCGGCCGCGCGGCCAGATCTGGCTGCGGCCCTTGAGCCCCGGCTCGTCCTCGGTCTTGAAGTTCCAGCTCAGGTCCTTGTGCCAGATGGTCTTGAAGAAGCCGCCCGGGATGTGGATCCAGGGGTTCCAGTCCTTGCCGCCGGCCTCCAGCAGCAGGACGCGGCGTTTGGGGTCGGCGGAGAGCCGGTTGGCGAGCACGCAGCCCGCCGAACCGGCGCCCACGACGATGACGTCGAATTCAGGTTCGCTCGTTCCCTCCATGGTCGGTCTAACGGGCCTCCGCCATCCAGTCGCGGGTCCGGTAGTTGCTCTCGATCAGCCAGTCGCGCAGCGTCGCCAAGAGCTCGGCGCGGATCTCGGCATGGCCCGGGTCGTCCCAGAGATTGTTCACCTCCTCCGGATCGGCCTCGAGATCGAAGAGCTGGCCGAACTCGGCACCCTTGAAGTGGACCAGCTTGTGCCGCCGGTCGCGGACCATGGTGATGAACTCCGAGCCCGTGAGGTTGGTGTCGCCCGCCTGCTCGCAGAACACATGGGTGCGTTCCTGCCAGTCCTTGCCCTCGAGGGCAGGCAGGAGCGAGCGCGCCTCGAAGCCCTCGGGCACCGCGCAGCCGGCAAGCTCGAGGATGGTCGGGCCGAGATCGAAGAGCTGGCAGAGCCCGTCCACCTTCTGGCCGGCCTCAAACCGCCCGGGCGACCAGGCGATCAGCGGCGTGCGGGTGACGCAGTCGTACATCGACCACTTCTGGATCATCCCGTGGTCGCCCATGCAGTCGCCATGGTCCGAGGCGAAGAAGACGACCGCGTTCTCGAGATAGCCCTGGGCCTCGAGCGACTGCAGCAGCGCCTCGATGCTGTCGTCGATCATGGTGACGTTGGCACCGTAATAGGCCCATAGCCGGTGCAGCTGCTCGTCCGTCGGGTTGAGGCTCCAGGCGACCGAATCATGGTCGACCTCGACGTCGTGCTGCCGCTTCTCCTTGAAGGGCGGCACCAGGCTGTCGAGCTCGGCCTGGGTCGGCCGCGGGATCGGGATGTCGTTGCGCTTGAGATAGGGCTCGGCATAGCGGTTGGTCGGGTCGTAGGGCGGATGCGGCCCGGGAAAGCCCACCTGGAGGAAGAGCGGCTCGGTGACGGGGTAGGTGTCGACCCACCACTTCGCCATGTTGCCGACGAAGACGTCGGAATGGAGATGCTCCGGCAGCTCCCACTCGAAGGCGCCGAGGCGCTCCTTGTAATCGTCGCGCTTCCTGTACTCGACCCGCTGCTGCTTCTTCAGCCCGTGCGCGGCGAGCGCCTTGTCCCACTCGTCGAAATACCAGCGCCCCTCCATGTAGCGGTCCTTGTTCTCGACCACGTAGCGCTCGTGGAAGCCGGCCGGGGCATTGTAGGGGATGGTGTGCATCTTGCCGATATTGACGCAGCGATAGCCGGCGCCGGCGAGCTGCTCGACCCAGGTATGCGCCCAGGGCTGGCCGTTCTTCAGCACGCCCGTGGTGTGCGGGTAGTAGCCCTTGAAGAGGCTCGCCCGGCAGGGGACGCAGGAGGCGGCGGTGATGTGGCAGTCGGTGAAGACCTGCCCCTCGTTGATCAGCCGGTCGAGGGTCGGCGTGCTGACCCAGGATGCACCCAGCGCGTTGATCGTGTCGAACCGCTGCTGATCCGTCAGGATCAGGATGATGTTGGGCCGTTGGCCGGCCGCTTCGCCTTTGGTCGTCATGTGGTCACCTCCGCTGAAGCACGTCGCCGCTGGCGCCACTCCTGATAGAGCGGCCAGCAGAGCGTCAGGATTGAAATCACGAAGAAGGTCGCCGCGAACGGCCGACCGAAGAGTGCGAGGAAGTCGCCTTCCGAGGACATCATGCCGGCCCGCAACTGCTCCTCGGCGATGGGTGCCAGGACGAAACCGATGACGAAGGGGCCGAGCGGCACCTTGCAGTATTCCAGCGCGAAGCCGACCACGCCGAACGCCAGCATCACCCAGACGTCGAAGAAGCGGTTGTTGAGCGCGAAGGTGCCGATGACGCAGAAGAAGAGGATCGCGGTCAGGAGATAGGCGCGCGGCAGGTACATGAGTCGCGAGATCCAGCCCACCGCCGCCAGCATCATCAGCGCCATGAAGATGTTGGCGACGAGATAGGAGGCGATCACGCCGTAGGCGATCTCGGGATTGGTGACGAAGAGGAGCGGCCCGGGCTGCAGGTTGTGGATGATCAGCGCACCGATCAGGATCGCCTCGACCACGCTGCCGGGGATGCCCATGGTGATCAGCGGGATGAGTGCCCCGCCGATCGAGGCGTTGTTGGCGGTCTCGGCGGCGACGACGCCGGCCTCGTGGCCCTTGCCGAACTTCTCCGGCTCCTTCGAGACGCTCTTCGCCGTGGCGTAGGCGAGCATGGCGGCGATGTTGCCGCCGATGCCGGGCAAAAGCCCGACCCAGGTGCCGATGACCGAGGAGCGGAGCAGGTTCGGCCCGTGCGTGACGAGGTCCCTGGCCTTGATCGCGACCGCCCGGCGCATGACCTGCACCTGTGCCAGGCGCTGGTCGATGGCGATGACGTCCTTGAGGATCTGGCTGATGGCGAACGTGCCGATCAGCACCGGCAGGAGGGCGAGCCCGCCGGTCAGCTTGTCCCAGCCGAAGGTGAGCCGCAGCTGGCCGATGGAGGGGTCGATGCCGGGCATGGCGAGCAGCATGCCGAGGCAGGCGGCGATCAGCCCCTTCACCAGCGAGCCCTGGCTCAAGGACGCCAGCATGACCAGCGCCATGAGCACCATGGTGAAGTATTCCCAGGGCCCGAACCGGAGTGCCAGGTTGGCGAGCGGCGGCGAGAGCACGGCAAGGAAGACCCAGGAGATCAGCCCGCCAATGATCGAGGCGGCGATGCCAAGCGCCAGCGCCCGCTCGCCCTTGCCCTGCTGGGCCATCGGAAAGCCGTCGAACGTGGTCATGATCGAGGCCGGCGTGCCCGGCATGCGGAGCAGCGTGGCGGCGATCAGCCCGCCCGAGATGCCGCCCACATACATGCCGATGAGCAGCGTCATGGCATCGACGCTGCTCATGTAGAAGGTGAGCGGCAGCGAGAGCGCGATCAGCATCGAGGCGGTGAGGCCCGGAATGGAGCCCACGATGATGCCGAGCGCCACGCCGAGGGCGAGGTAGGTGAGCGGCCAGAAGGCCAGGAGGTTGGAGAACGCCAGCAGCATCAGGTGTGGGTCCGGCTCACGGCAGATCGATGTAGAAGACGCGGGTGAAGAGGAGCTGGACGGCGATCACCAGGACGACGACGAACCCCGCGAGCCAGGGCAGCCGCCGGCGGTCGAAGCCCGTGAGCATGGCGCCGATCAGGACCAGCGCCAGGATCGAGGCCGGCACGAAGCCGAGCAGCCGGAGATCCATGGACGCGACATAAAGGACGAGGACGGCGAGCACGCCGGCCGCGAGCCAGGGCCGCGGCCGGAAGCCGAGGTCCGAAGCCGGCGCCGCCTGCAGCCGCCGCCCCGCCCAGGCGCGGCCGAGCAGCACGAGGCCGAGCAGCGCCATGGCAAGCGCGAGGGCGCGCGGCAGGGCCGCCGAGCCCAAAGGCTCGTAGCGCGGTGGCGGCAAGGAAGCCGTGCCCCACCAGACGATGCCGGCCAGCGCCAGCACCGTCACGGCGAAGAGGATGTCGGCGAGCGGTTCCCGCCTGGACCCTTCCATCTAACGCGCGTCCCCCTGGTCGATCCGGCCCGCCTCAGCGGATCTCGGCCGCCACTTCCTGCAGCCGGCCGAGCAGCTCCACCGACTCCTCGTGCGCCTGCGGCCCCGGCGTCCAGTAGTGGTCGAGGGCATTCTCGGCGAACCAGGCCTTGATCTCCTCGTCCTGGAACGCCTCCTCGAGGGCCGCGGCCAGGATGTCGATGTTCTCCTGGGGCGTGCCGGTCGGCGCCAGCCACCAGTTGGGATTGGCCCAGACGACGTCGTAACCGAGCTCCGTCGCGGTCGGCACGTCGGGGAGATTGTCGATCCGGTTGGGGCCGAAGAACACGACGGCCTCGAGTCCCTGGCCCGCGGTCTTCCACCCCTCGTATTCCGACGCCGCGAAGAGCGAGATGTCGGCATTGCCGCCGGCGATCATCTTGAGCCGGTCGGAGCCGCTGGCGGCCTGGACCTTCCTGGTCTCGAAGCCGGCCTCCTTGGCGAGGAGGGCGCCGACGAAGTGCGGGATCGTGCCGATGCCGATCACCTCGACGAGGCTGCCGGGCTCGGCCTTCAGCTTCTGCACCACGTCGTCGAGCGTATCGAGGCCGAGATCGCCGCGCACCGACCAGACCGGGCTGCCGCCGCCGGCGAAGCCGATCGAGGTGAAGTCGTCGGGGCCGGCCTCGATGATCTCCATGGCCTTGGCGATCAGGAGCTGGTGATGCCAGTGGATGATGGTGTGGCCGTCCGGCTCCGCGTCGAGCACCTCCTGCGCACCGACCGCCCCGCCGCCGCCCGGCATGTTGACGATGACCAGAGGCTGCGGCAGCAAACCCTTCTCCTCGATCTTGGCAGCGAGCAGCCGCGCCACCGTGTCGGTGCGGCCACCCGGGGCGAAGCCGACGATCACGCGGATGGGCTTGTCAGGGAAGGCCTCGGCCGGCGCCGGCATGGCGCCGAGGGCGAGGGCCGCACCGGCGAGCAGGCTGCCGAGCAAGAGCTTGTTCATGACTTGATCTCCCTGATGGATGACGTTGCGGTGCCCGTTCCGGCCGAAGCCGCCTCGCGCGCCGTGCTGGACCGAGCGATCAGCTCGGCAGTGAAGACCCGGCGGATTGCCGGCCCGCCCTCGATCCGCGTCAGCACCGCCGCGGCGGCGGCCTGGCCGATCTCGGCGCGCGGCGGGCGCATGGTCGAGAGAGGTGGTTGCATGCAGGCGGCGGCCTCGTTGTCGCCGAAGCCGATCACGCCGACCTGCTCCGGCACCCGCCGGCCGCGCCGGATCAGGCCGCGCAGCACGCCGAAGGCGATGACGTCGCTGTTGCAGACGATGCCGTCGATGTCGGGCGCCTTTTGCAGCAGCCGGTCGAGCAGTGTCTCGCCGAGATCGGCGGTGCCACCCTTCGCGGCAGTCATCACCAGGGGCTCGCAGCCGCGCTCGGCGAGGAGGGCGACACAGCCGTCCCGGCGGCGCTGTGCCCGGTGGTCGTGCGGCCGCACGCCGCCGACGAAGGCGATGCGCCGATAACCCTGCTCGAGCAGATGGCCGGCCTGGGCGCGGCCGACCCCGGCATGGTCCATGCCGACCACCGAATCGATCGCGACATCGCCCGTTTCCCAGAGCTCGACCACCGGGATGCCGGCATGCAGCAGCAGTTCGGGGACACGCGGATGGTGGTCGATGCCGATGAGCGCCATGGCCGCTGGCCGCCAGCTCAGCATCGTCCGCACCAGCCGCAGTTCCTCCTCCGGCCGGTAGTGGCTGTTGGCCAGCATGGTGCTCAGCCCGCCGCGCGCGAGGCCGCCCTGCAGGCCCTCGATCATCGCCGCGAACTCGGAATAGAGGAGCGAGGTGACGACCACGCCGACCACGCCGGTATGCGCACTGGCGAGCCCGCCGGCGAGCCTGTTCGGCACGTAGTCCAGCTCGTCGAGCACCGCCTCGATATGTCGGCGCAGCTCCGGGCGGACCGTCGCCGGGGCGCGGATCGCCCGCGATACGGTGTTGATCGAGACGCCTGCCCGTGCCGCGACCTCCTTAAGCCGCACCGTGCGCCGGGCGGTCGGCGCCGCCGGTGCAGATTCGGGGACGGCGTCAGCCACGACCAGGTTTCTCCCGCGTTGCGCGACGCCCGAAACGGGCGCGAAATGAGCGTTGCGTTAACGCTCACTTTTGTTACCCTGCACCAGGACAAGCGGTCGACGCAAGCGGAACATCGACCCGGCGCCGGCGGAAGACGGCGCGCAACACAGGGAGCCGTACCATGGATTTGGATCGACAGAACCGGTCGAGCGGCGCACGCGCCACACTGGGTGCTGCCCGGCTGCACCGGCGCCAGCTCTTGCAGAGCGCGCTCGCCGGCTCGGCGGCGCTGGCCGTTGGCCTCAGGGCTCCGGCGGTGCTCGGCCAGGCGAAGCAGTTCGCCGGTGTGACGCTGCAGGGTGCGTCCTTCGCCAGCACCTTCTTCGGCTACCTCGAGAACTACATCCCGGAGTTCGAGGAAGCGACCGGGATGAAGGTCAATTTCGAGACCAACGCCTTCCCGGTCTTCAACCAGCGCACCGACCTCGAGCTCTCCACCCAGGGCAGCGCGCTTGACGTCATCAACGTCACCTTCATCTATTCCGGCCGCTGGATCGGCGCCGGCTGGGTCGAGAACCTCAAGCCCTATCTCGAGGATCCGAACCTGACGCCCGACGACTGGGACCCGCAGGATTTCGTCGGCGGCACCATGGCCTCCCTCTCGGACGCCAACGGCGATCCCTACGGCTTCCCGTGGGAGGCCGGTGCCATGATCATGGCGGCCGCCCGGGCCGACCTGCTCGAGCAGAAGGGGCTCGGCCTGCCGACCACCTTCGACGAGCTGATGAACGTCTGCGACCAGACCAAGGGCATGGAGCGCGTCGCCCCCTTCACCGCCGACAAGCTGCATCACTGGAACTGGATTCCGTACCTGATGGGCTTCGGCGGCACGGTCTTCAAGGACCCGCCCGCCAACCTGACCCCCACCTGGGACACGCCCCAGGCGGCCGAAGCGGCCGACTTCTACGGCCGGCTGCTCAGCGAGTACGGCCCGCCCGGCGTGCTGTCGTTCACCGACGACCAGGCGATGCAGTCGCAGAAGACCGGTCGCGCCAACATGCGCACCCAGGCCATCACCTGGATGGTGCCGCTCGCCAAGGACCCGGACAGCCGCGTCAAGGACACGGTCCGCTACGGCCTCGTGCCCTCCGGCCCGTCCGGCGCCTTCCCGGGCTCCAACAGCCACGGCTTCGGCATTCCGGTCGGCTCGAAGAACAAGGAAGCCGCCTGGGAGTTCATCAAGTGGGCGGTCGGCAAGCAGACGACGCTCAGGATGCTCGAGCAGCACGGCTATCCGAGCATCTGCCGCCGCTCGATCATCGACACCGAGCTCTTCAAGGAGACGCTGACCCTGAACGGCCAGGATGTCGCGTCGCTCTACCTCGAGGTGCTCGAGCTCGGCGGCAAGGGCGGCTACATGAAGTACCGCACCGTGCCGCAGTTCCCGCAGGTCGGCGACAAGCTCAACAAGGCGATCGAGAAGGTGGCGACCGGCCAGGCGACCGGTCTTGAGGCGATGGCCGAGGCCCAGGCCGAGGCGGTTGCCGACCTGAAGAAGTCCGGCGTCCAGATTGACGCTGGCTGATCCAGTGCAGCGGTCGGGCGAGCTCACTGCAGAACGGGCCACGGGGCACACTGCCCCGGCGGCCGGGCTCGCCCGCCGCTTCGAGGAGCAGCGCCGGCGATTCTACTCCAACCTCCTGTTGCCGGCGCTGGTCGCCCTCATGGTCGTCACGCTGCTGCCGACCATCTATCTGGTGGTCGTCAGCCTGACCCCGCTCGACCTCGCGCGGCCGGAGACCCACTGGGATTTCTCCCGGCCCTTCGCCCAGTACGAGAACGTCCTGAACGACAGCCGGCTGCACAACTCGCTCTGGGTGCAGGCCAAGCTCTCGTTCTGGAGCGTGCTGCTGCAGGTCGTGCTCGGCTTCGTCTTCGCCCTCCTGCTCAATGTGAGCTCGAAGGTGCTGATGGCGCTGCGCACCGTCTTCCTCATCCCGATGGTGCTGCCGCCGATCGTCGTCGCGATCATCTGGAAGGTACTCTACACGCCGGACATCAGCCCCTTCCACTGGGCGACCGAGGCGCTGGGCTTCGTCGTCCCGTCGCTGATCACCGATCCCAACTGGGCTCTCACCGCCATCATCATCGCCGACGTCTGGGAGTGGTTCCCCTTCGTCATGCTGATGGTGCTGGCCAGCCTGCAGATGATGCCGTCCGAATATATCGAGGCGGCCAAGGTGGACGGCGCCTCGGTGCTGCAGCTCACCTTCTATGTCACCCTGCCCTACCTCAAGGGCGTGCTCCTGGTCGCCGCCCTCTTCCGCCTGGTCGACAGCATCAAGGCCTTCCCCCTGATCTACATCCTGACCGATGGCGGCCCCGGCACGGTGACCGAGGTCACCAACTTCTACTCGTTCATCCAGGCCTTCAACTTCTCCTATCTCGGCTTCTCGAGCGCCATCACGGTGGTGCTCGTCGTCATCACGATCTTCCTGAGCTGGCTGATCATTCGCATGGTGGGTTGGGGGCAGCGTGTCGACTAGCACCGATTACCATTCGCACCTCAAGTGGCAGCGGTTCTGGCTGCACGCGCTGGTCATCGTGCTCGTGCTGCTGGTGATGTTCCCGTTCGTCTGGCTCCTGATCATGTCGTTCAAGACGATCGACGACATCTTCGCCTGGCCGCCGAAATGGCTCTTCGTGCCGACGCTCGAGAACTACACGGGCCTCTGGGAGGGCGACTTTCCCAAGAGCTTCGCCAACAGCCTGATCGTCAGCGTCGGCTCCACCGCGATCGCGATCCTGCTCGGCGTGCCCGGCGCCTACGCGCTCTCGCGGATGGACATGGGCAAGAGCAACCAGCTCAGCATCCTGATCCTCGCGAGCCGGATGGCGCCGCCGATCGCCTTCACGATCCCCTATTTCCTGGCCTATCGCTATATCGGCCTGCTCGACAGCCGCCTCGGCCTCATCATCATCTACCTGACGTTCAACCTCTCGCTCGTCGTCTGGCTGATGCGCAGCTTCTTCGACGCGACGCCCCGTGCCCTGGAGGAGGCGGCCTGGATCGATGGCGCCAGCTTGTGGCAGTCCTTCGTCAAGATCATCCTGCCGCTCTCAGGGCCCGGCCTCGCGGCCACCGCGATCCTCTGCTTCCTCTATTCCTGGAACGACTTCTTCTTTGCCCTCATCCTGACCCGGACCGAGGCGACCACCGCCCCCGTCGCCATCGTCAACTTCATGAACTACGAGGGCTGGGCCTGGGGCAAGATCGCCGCCGGCGGTGCCATGGTCATGCTGCCGGTGCTCGTCTTCTCGTTCCTGGTCCGCCGCTTCCTGATCCAGGGCATGACGGCCGGAGCGATCAAGGGATGACGCCCGATCTGGTACTCGACGCCCGGGCGGAATGCGCCGAGAGCCCCGTCTGGGACGCGCGCTCGAGCGCCCTCTGGTGGAGCGACATTCCGGCCCGCCGCCTGCATCGCCTCGACCCCGCCACCGGCCGGAACGAGACGTTCGAGGTGCCGGGCCGCGTCGGCTGCTTCGCCCTCGCCCGCACGGGCGGGCTCGCCGTCGCCATGGAGCACCGCTTCGCCCGTCTGGACCCGCAATCGGGCGGGCTGGAGACCCTTGCCGAAATCGAGCCGGAGCGCCCGGAGAACCGCCTCAACGACGGCCGCTGCGACCGTCGCGGGCGCTTCCTCGCCGGCACCATGCACGAGCCGCGCACGGTGCCGCAGGGTGCCCTGTGGCAGCTCGATCCGGCGCACGGCGTTCGCCTGCTCGCCGACCACGCGCTGGTCGGCAACGGCCTCGCCTTCAGCCCCGACGACAGGCGGATGTACTGGTCCGACAGCCGCATGGGGCGCGTCTTCACGTTCGACTACGACATCGACAGCGGCAGCGCCTGGAACCGTCGCCTCTGGCTGCAGACCGACGACAGCATCGGCCGGCCCGACGGTGCCTGCGTCGATGCCGATGGCTGCTACTGGAGTGCCAGGTTCAAGGGCGGCCGCGTCATCCGCTTCACGCCCGACGGCCGGATCGACCACGAGATCCACCTGCCCTGCTCGCAGGTGACCATGTGCGCCTTTGGCGGCCCGGACCTGAAGACCCTCTTCATCACCACCGCCCGCGAGGGACTCGACGAGGCCGCCCTGGCCGCCGAGCCGCTCGCCGGTGGCATCTTCGCCGTGCAGGCCGGCATCGCCGGCCTGCCGGAGCCCGAGTTCAACGCCTGATACCGAGGAAACGATGCGCCAGCCTTCCGGCAAGACGAAGATCTACGCCATTCTCGCCCATCCCGTGGCGCATGTCCGGGCGCCCGAGTTCATGAACCCGTTCTTCGAGGCGGCCGGCCGCGACGGCTTCATCGTGCCCTTCCACGTGCAGCCGGAGGATCTCGAGGACCTGATCCCGCGGCTCGTCGCGATCCGCAATCTCGGCGGCTTCATCGTCACCATCCCGCACAAGCCGGCCATGTGCCGGATGTGCAAGACGCTGGGCCCGGGTGCCAAGGCCACCGGCACGGCCAACACCATCCGCATCGAGGCGGACGGCAGCCTGACCGGCGACATGTTCGACGGGCTGGGCTTGGTCGAGGGCTGCCGCGTCAACGGCATCGAGCCGACCGGCAAGGACGTGCTCATGGTCGGCGCCGGCGGTGCCGGACGGGCCATCGCCTTCGCCCTCGCCGAGGCGGGCGTCAGCCGGCTCACCATCGCTAACCGCACGGCGGCGAAGGCCGAGGAGATCGCGGCCGACGTGACGAAAGCCTTCCCCAACGTGCGAGCCGCTGCGGGACCGGCCGATGCCACGGGCCACCAGGTCATCATCCAGGCGACCTCGCTCGGGCTGAAGCCGGGCGACGCCCTGCCGATGGATGCTGCCACGCTGCAGCCCGATATGCAGCTCTTCGACATCATCGCGGCCCGCGACACCGAGCTCATGAAGGCGGCCGAGGAGCGTGGTCTCAAGACCGTGGTCGGCGGCCGGCCGATGATCGAGCAGCAGGCCAAGGCGCAGATCGCCTTCCTCGACCCGCCGGCGCTGCCTGCCTGATGTAGGAGCCTCTTCGGTGGCCGGATCCCTCTCCCCTGATGCCGTTGCCGCCTATCGCCGGGACGGCTTCCACTTCCCCTACCGGCTGATGCCGCGCGAGAAGGCGCTTCAGACCGGTGAGGACTTCCTCGCCTTCACCAAGTCGGCCACGGCCCGGCGCTACCCCGACCCGCAGAACCAGCTCTATCTCCTGAAGGCGCACCTGATCTTCACCTGGGCCGATGCCATCGTCCACG
>JAUIID010000188.1 GCA_030431615.1 Alphaproteobacteria bacterium | reverse complement strand
GACGCCATCTCGGCCATGGCGGCCGCCCACAAGCTCGCCGCCGTCATGTCCGACGAGGTGACGGCCGAGGTCGCCTGGGTCCAGGCGATCAGGACCGCGCCCTTCACCGCGACAGCCCAGCTCGGCGATCTCGCCAAGGTCATGGCCCTCCCCGATCCGGGTGACGCCATGCCCTTCGTCAAGGGCCTCTGGCACTACGCGAGAGGCGTGGCCCTCGCCCGTGTCGGCGATGGCGAGGCCGCCGCCCGCGAAGCCGCCGCGATCGAGAGCCTCGCGGCCGACCCTGCCCTGCAGCAGCTGGTCGACCAGTACGTCCCGGCCCCGGATCTCCTGGCCCTCGCAGCGCATGTGGTCCGCGCCCGGATCGCCGCCGCCGCCGGCGACTTCGCCACGGCCCGGAGCCGCCTGCTCGAGGCCGCCGCCCTGCAGGCGACCGTGCCCTACATGGAGCCGCCCTACTGGCACTATCCGGTGGTGCAGACCCTGGCCGCGGTCGAGCTCATGGCCGGCGAGCCCGAGGCTGCGGCCGGGCACTTCCAGGATGCGCTCATGGCCACCCCCAACAATGGCTGGTCCCTCTACGGCCTGATGGAGGCGCAGCGCGCCATGGGCGACGAGGCGGGGGCGAAGGTCACGGCCGACCTCCTCGACCAGGCCTGGGTCGGCCCCCGCGAGCTCCTGCAGGTCGAGCGGCTCTGAGCCGCGTTTCCGCCATGGCCACCCCCCCTGCCCCCTGGCGATCGACCCGCCGCCGCTGCCTGAAGCGGGGCCTCGGCCTCGCTCTGGCCGTGGCGGCGCTCGGCCGGAGCGGCGGGGCCTTCGCGGCCGAGGCCGGCGTCGTCGCCTGGCTGCGCGGCACCGCGACCGCCACCAGCGGCGGCAGCACCCGCATCCTGCATGTCGGCGCCGTGGTGCACGAGGGCGACGAGCTGCGCACGCTCGCCAGTGCCCGGATCAGCCTCCAGCTCGCCGGCGGCGCCACGCTTGCCATCGGCGAAGAGAGCCGCCTCACCGTCACCACCCAGACGGCCTCGCCCACCGGCGGTGGCAGCGTCATCCTCGACCTCCTCGACGGCATCGTCCGCGCCGTGCTCGGCCCCGCCCGGCCGGACATCTTCGAGGTGCGCGGCCGGGCCGCCGTCGCCGCCGCCCGTGCCACCGACTTCATCGTCGCGAGCACGCCGACGACCACCGCCGTCTTCACCGCCGCCGGCACGGTCGCCGTGACTGCCGTCGAGGGTCCGGGCGAAGCCGTGCTCACCGCCGGCCAGGGCGTCGACGCCACCCGGGGCGAGCCGCTCGGGCCCGTCAAGGAATGGGGTGCCGGCCGCGTCGCCGAGTTCGAGGCCAGGACCGCGGTCGGCCGTTGATGCGGCTGATCGGCCCGGCCTTCCTCGCCTTCCTCCTCATTCTGGCCGCCGCCTATGTTCGCTGGCAGGACAGCGGCGTCTTCCGCGAGCTCGACTATGCGAGCTTCGACTGGCGGCTCAGGCTGCGGCCACCACGGGAGCCCGGCGACCAGGTGGCGATCCTCGTCATCGACGACGCCACGCTGCAGCGCCTCGGCCACTGGCCGCCCCCCCGGGCCGAGCTCGCCGCCACGCTGGAAGCGCTCGGCGAGGCCGGGGCCACCGTCGTCGCCCTCGATCTGCTGCTGCTCGAGGAGGCCACCCCGGCCGGCGACGCCGACCCCGGCCACACCCTCGTCACGTCCCTGCACCGGAGCCCGAAGCCCGTCCTCGCCATGGCCTTCGGCTTCGCCGAGCCGGCCGAGATCACCCTCGCCGACCGGCTGGCCCTGGCCCGAAACGCGCTCCCCATCGTCCGCACCTCGCCCGACGCCGTCGACGGCCTGGGCGAGCCCGCCGGCGCCTGGCTCCCCTTTGCACCACTCGGCGAGATCGCGGCCCTCGGCCACGTCAACGTCTTCGTCGAGCCCGAGGGCGAGCTCCGCTTCCTCCATCCCGCCATCCGCTTCGACGGCGCCTGGCACCCGTCTTTGCCCGTGCAGGCCGCAATCAGCCTCATGGACCTGCCGCGCGACGCCATCGTCCTCGATGTCGGCCGGAGCCTTCGCCTCGGCGCGGTCACCGCCCCGCTCGACCGGCAGTCCCGCCTCGTGCTCGACCCTTACGGCCCGCCCGGCACCTTCCCGCAGCACTCGCTCATCGACTTCCTCGACGGCCGCCTCGACCCTGCGCTCCTCGCCGGCCGTGTCGTCCTTGTGGGGGCTACCGCCACCGGGGTCCGCGACCGCTTCGGCACCGCCTTCCACCCGCAGGTCCCGGGCGTGGAGATCTTCGCCAACGCCCTCGACAACCTGCTCACCGGCCGCTTCATCGACCGCTCGACCGACGTGCGCAATCTCGACCTCGCCCTGATAGCACTCGGCACCGCCTCGGGCCTGCTCATGCTGGCGCCTTTGCCCGCACCGGTGCTCATCCTGATCGCCGGCCTCCTGGTCGCCACCCCCTTCGCCATCGGTGCTTTGGCCCTGGCCTTCCTCGGCCTCTGGCTCAACGTCGTCTTCGCCACCATGGGTGTGGTCGGCACCGCCGGCACCGCACTCGCCTGGCGCGCCTTTCGCCTCTATCGCCGCAGCCGGCGGAGCGAGGCCAGGGGCCGCCACCTCGAGCGCTACGTGCCCTCCATGCTGCGCGAACGCACGGCCGAAGGCGCCGCCGAGGTCGAGCGCAGCCAGCTCGCCGCCATCCTCTTCTGCGACCTCGAAGGCTTCACCACCGCCGCCGAAACCCTCGACCCCGACCGCCTGCAACCCCTGCTCCAGAGCTACTACACCCTGGTCGAAACGGCCGCCCGCGCCACCAGAGGTGTCGTCGCTGCCTTCAGCGGCGACGGCGTCATGGTCATCTTCGGCCTGCCCGAGCCCGCGCCCGACGACCCGGCCCGCGCCATCCAGTGCGGCAAGGCGCTGCTCGAGGCCATGCCCGCCTGGCAGGAAGAAGCCGCCGCCGCCGGCCTCGGCGGCCTCCGCCTCCATGTCGGTATCAATTACGGCCGCGTGCGCATCGGCCATGTCGGCGGCGGCGACCAGGTCCAGCTCAGCGCCAACGGCGACGTCGTCAACGTGGCCTCCCGCCTCCAGGCCATGACCCGCGAAACCAACACCGACATGCTCGTCGCCGCCACGGCCGTCGAAACCACCCGCGCCCAGCAAGGCGACGCCGCGACAGAGGGCCTGACCCCGCTGCCGCCGCTCCAGCTGCGTGGGCGGGCGACGAAGGTCGCGGTGTGGGCGTGGTCGGTGGGGTGAGGGTCTCAGCCGAGGAGCAAGAACCGAGGACTTAGTCTGTCCACCCAGCCCTGCCGCGATTGTTTGCCGGGACACATCTTACTAGTTTAGTTGAGGATTATCTGGCACCTCAATAGCTAGAATCGCCTTTTGCTTGCAACGTTAGCGAGAACAAGAATGACAACAAAGTTTACATTCGATACCAATTGTCTAATAGATGTAGACGAAGACCGACAGCAGGCGGAATATGTTAGGCAAATATTGGATGCCGCGCGCAAAGGGAAGGCCAACGTGGCGATAGCTGTATCGGCCGCCTCAGAGAGGCAGAAAGGCAAAGATTTTTTGATATCAGTCAAGCATTTTAGAAGTCGGATCGACGAACTAGGATTTTCGCACGCAGAACTCCTACCCCCTCTCCTCAGGATCGGTATGGGCTTCTGGAATTGGGGAAGGATCGCGTCCGAGAAGGAGGCGGCGCGTGAGAGAATGATCTTTTCACGGCTGTTCCCGGGCTCCCAACCTGAGTGGGTAGACTTTGCCGCACAAGAAGGAGTGGATCCGAACGACCGATCCTCAGCCAAGTATTACAAATGGCGAAATAAGATCCTAGATGCGCAGGCTTATTGGGCACATGAATTCTATGAAAGAGATGTGTTCGTGACGAGTGACAGGAATTTTCGACGACTTCAGGAAGATCTTAGCTTTCCACGTGCGCTTATTCAGGATCCTCAAACGGCGGCCACCACCCTTTGACTGGCGCGCAGAAAGAGGAATACGAAAAGAGATCGTAGGTCGATGCTCGAATGGAATTTCGGATTCACGACACTCATTTAATGAATTGGCATTTCGGACTGCGTGGTACAGCTCCTTTCTCCATCTCATCCGAAAGCGCTTCGCGTGAGCCCCTTCCTCAACGGAAAGGGCTCCGGCTTCGAGGCACAGCTCCCTTTTCTTGACGCGCTCGTCGCCGCCACCGCCGTCGACACCACATGAGCCCAAGCAAGGCGTCGCCGCCACCGAGCGCCTCACCTCGCTGCCGCCGCTACAGCTGCGGGGGCAAGCGACGAAGGTGGCGGTATGGGCGTGGTCGGCGGGGTAACCTTCGGGAATCAGCCCTTGCCGAAGGTGTCGACGATGGTGCGCGCGACACAGGCGCCCCTTGAGAGCAAATGGGGTCAGGAACCTTTTCAGGGAACAGGGCCCGAGAGCAAATGGAGTCAGGAACCTTTTCAGGGAACAGGGGCAGGACAGCTCCTCTCCCTGATTTCCCACGGTCTACGAGCTTGAGGCCGCTCCGTCAGGGATAGGTCAGCACCGCATCCACCACCGCGTCGATGATCCCGCGCCTGTCCGCATCGACGGCGAGCTTCGCGTTCGCCGGCTTCGGCGGCTGGATCGCCTGGTGCTCGCCCGGCTGGATGGTGCGCAGGTCGGCCACGGTCATGCCGCGCGTGAGTTGGCCGTGCAGCTCGACCTCGACCGGCACGTCGCGATAGGTGATCAGCTCGGGGCGGACGAAGGGGATGACGGCGCAACTGTCGTGCATCGGCGCACCATCGACGCCGAGCACCGCCCGCTGCCGGCCCATGTAGAACGTGGCGAGGTCGGCGACGGCACGCGCCGTCCGGCCGCCGCCGCGCAGGCGCTCGACGTCGGGCTCCTTGATCAGCACCGTCCGGGTCATGTCGTAGCCGACCCAGTGGATCGGCACGCCGCTGGAGAAGACGATGTGCGCCGCCTCGGGGTCGCTCAGCACGTTGACGCACTGCACCGGCTGCAGATTGCCGACCAGTGCCGAGCCGCCCATGATCGAGATGCCGGCGAGCCAGTCGGCCAGCCTGGGCTCGAGGCGCAGGGCCACGCCGACATTGGTCTGCGCCCCGATCACAACCAGCACCAGCTCGCCCCGATGCGCGCTCGCCTGCTCGATGATGAACTGCACCGCGTGCTGGTCGACGGGCTCGAAGGCGGGCTCCGGCAGCTCGGCGCCGTCGATCCCGGTCTTGCCGTGCCCGTCCGGGGCGAAGCGCGTCATCGGGCCGACCAGCGGCCGACCGAAGCCCTTGGCCACCGGCAGGTCGAGCCCGGCCAGGGTGCAAATGGCCAGTGCGTTGCGGGTGGTATTCTCGATCGAGGCATTGCCGAAGACGGTCGTGATGCCGACCACGTCGAGGTGCCGGGCGGCGTAGAGGATCGCCACGGCATCGTCGTGGCCCGGATCGCAGTCGATCAGGAATTTCGCCATTTCTTGTGTTCTCCCCGGCTTTCGGCAGGCGCCTTGACTTCATTGCAGGCACGTAGTTTGAGTGCTGGGGACCGCTATAGGGAGGCATGGTCGTGGCCACAAGAAGAGCGCTCTTCAGCTGCACTGCGGGACTGGCCCTGCTGGCTTCGGCCAGCGCCTGGGCGCAGGACACGCCCTTGAATGTCCTCTGGATGGGCTGGCCGGAGGAACAGGTCGAGCCGCTGATGGACGCCTTCCGCGAAGCCCAGCCGGACATCACCCTGAACGTCGAGCGCATTCCCTTCGCCCAGATCTTCCAGACGATCGAAGTCCGACTCAACGCCCGTGGCGGCGACCCCGACATCTTCATCGTCGACAGCCCGCTGACCGCGTCCTACGTCGCGCGCGGCTATCTTCTGGATCTGACGCCGCATCTCGACGCCAGCCGGTTCACCAAGGCAGCGCTGGCCGCCGCCACCGTGGACGACAAGATCTATTCGGCACCCTTCGGCAGCTCGAGCGCGCTGCTGTTCTACAACAAGACACTGCTGGAAGAGGCCGGCATCGAGCCGCCATCGACCGACCCGGCCGAGCGCTGGACCTGGGCGCAGCTGGTCGAGGCGGCCGAGAAGATCGCGAAGCCCGACCAGGGTATCTGGGGCTTCGTCTTCGAGCAGGCCGAACGGCCGTACCAGCTGCTGCCGCTGCCCATGTCGCTGGGTGCCGAGATGATCAGCCCCGACGGTCTGACCGCCACCGGCTATGTCGATTCCCCGAAATCGGTCGAGGCGTTCCAGTTCTACCAGGACCTCTACCAGACGAACCAGGTGAGCCCGCCCGGCGTCTTCGACAACAATCTGACCTTCGAGCTCTTTGGCACCGGCAAGGTCGGGTTCTTCGTCGGCAACCCCTACGATCTGGTCAACCTGCCGACCAAGTATCCCGATCTCGAATGGGGGCTCGCGCCGCATCCCTACTTCGCGGATGGAACGCCGGTGACACCGACCGGTGCCTGGCACATCGGTGTCAACCCGAACACCGACCAGATGGATGCGGCCCTGACCTTCATCGACTTCATGATGCAGGACGACACGCAGCGCCTCTGGCTCAAAATACGACCCTATCCGCCGGTGCTCGAGGCGGTGTGGGAAGCCGAGGCGGACACCACCTTCGCCGATCCGGGCTGGGCCATCGTCCGCCACGAGCTGACGGAGACGGCGAGGTCCCGGCCGGCGACGCCCGGCTGGCGCGAGTACGAGGACATCATGCGCCTCGCCATCCGCGACATCCAGACCGGTGCCGACGTCCAGGCGACGCTGACCGCCGCCGCCGAGCGGACCGACCGCGAGCTCGCCAAGTATCGCTGATACCCAGGCACCGCTGACGCCCAGGTACCCCTGACGCAGCGTCCGAGCAGGATCGATCGATGGGCAACGGGATCCGCGAGCGAGGCTGGATCCCGCTGCTCTTTCTCGCCCCGGCGCTGATCGGGCTCATCGTCTTCAGGCTGGCCCCTATCGGCATCGCGATCGTCGGCGGCTTCCTGCAACAGACGCTGCGCGGTGAGACGGTCTTCGCCGGCCTCGCCAACTATCTCGATCTCGCCACCGATCCGGTGTTCTGGAACTCGGTGCGCGTGACACTGCTGTTCAACGTGCTGATCAACCCGTTTCAGGTCGTCGTGGCCTTGGGGCTGGCGCTCCTCGTCTTTCGCCCCGGCCCCGGCGTCACCTTCTTCCGCGCCGCCTACTTCCTGCCGATGTGCGTCTCCCTCGCCATCGTCTCGGTCTTGTGGAACATCCTGCTGGATACGCAGCTCGGACCGGTCAACGGCCTCCTTTCGGCCCTCGGCCTGGAGCGTCAGCCCTTCTTCCGCAGCGAGAGCCAGGCGCTCCTGACGATGATCGGCATCGCCAGCTGGAAGGGCTGCGGCTACTGGATGATGTTTCTCCTGGCGGGGCTCTACGCCATCCCGGACGACTTCCACGAGGCCGCCCGGATCGACGGGGCCAATGCCTGGCAGCGCTTCAGATACGTCACTCTGCCGCTGATGCGCCGGCCCATCCTCTTCGTGCTGATCGCCGACACCGCCATCAACTTCCTCTTCTTCGCGCCCGTCTACATCATCACCAATGGCGGTCCCGCCGGTGCTACCGATCTCTTGATGTTCCAGGCCTACCAGTCGGCCTTCGCCTACCTGAATCACGGCCGTTCCCTGGCCATCTCGACCATTCTTCTGGTCGTGATAGCAATCTTCGCCATGGTCGAGTTCCGCCTCTTTCGCAGCCCCTCCGACGCATGAGAGCACCCTTCGCTTGGCTGCCGACCGGCCTGCGCTATCTGACCATGGCGCTGATCGCGCTCGCCCTGCTCCTGCCGCTCTACTGGATGCTCATCTCCTCGCTCCGGCCGTCGGACGAGATCTTCCGCTATGCCACCGACTTCGGCTGGCGCACCTTCTTCCCCGAGGATCTGACTCTCGAGCACTGGATCGGCGCCCTGGATGCCGGCTATCTGCGCGCCATCGGCAACTCGCTCTTCGTCGCCTTCTCGACCGTCGTCCTCGGCATCCTGGTCAACTCGCTCGCCGGCTTCGCCTTCGCCGTGTTCGATTTCCCCGGCCGCACCGTGCTCTTCGTCTGCGTCCTCGCCTCCTTCATGATGCCGTTCGAGGCGATGGTGCTGCCGCTCTACCATCTCGTGCGCTTTCTCGGCTGGACCGACAGCTACAAGGCGCTGATCATGCCCGAGGTCGCGAGCGGCTTCATCATCTTCCTCTTCCGCCAGTTCTTCGTCGGCATCCCGAGGGAACTGTTCGAGGCCGCCCGCATCGACGGCGCCACCTGGTGGCAAGCCTATTGGCGCATCGCCATGCCCCTCACCGGCCCGACCATCGCCACCGCCGCGCTGATGCTCTTCATCCTCCAATGGGAAGCCTTCTTCTGGCCGCTGGTCGCCGCCAGTGCGCCCGACTACGTCGTCGTGCAGGTGGCGATCGCCCGCCACAGCAACCTCGAGACCACCGACTGGGGCGGCATGTTCGCCGCCTCCTCGATCGCCGTCCTGATGGCCCTGATCCCGTTCCTGGCCTTCCAGCGCTACTACGTGCGCACCATCGTCCAGAGCGGCGTCAAGTAGGGTCCGCACCATCACAACTTGTCTGCAAGCCCCGGACTCCTTACTTCCTTACTTGAAAGGAGCGCGGACAATGGCTGTCGAGATCGCGAAGATCACCTCAAAGGGTCAGATGACCATCCCGAAAGCGATCCGGGACGCGGCACGGCTCGGTGAGGGCGACCTGGTCGTCGTCGAAATTGACCAGGGGCGCGTGACGCTGCGCAAGGTCGAGCGCCCGGATGACGCCTGGCTCGAGAGCGTTGCCGCGACGCTGGAGGAATGGAATTCGCCTGAGGACGAGGCGGCCTGGCGCGACCTTTGATGTCGCTCGCTCCCTTCGCCGTGGTGGTCGTGCCCTTCCCGTTCGTCGATCGCGCGACGACGCGGCGGCGGCCGGCATTGATCCTGTCGACGGAGACGTTCAACCGATCGCACCCTGCCATCCTCCTCGCCATGATCACCACAGCCCGATCCAGCCACTGGGCCAGCGACGTGGTCATCGAGGACTGGCAGGCAGCCGGCCTGACCGTTCCCTGCCGCGTGCGCTTCAAGCTGTTCACCCTCGACACCGCCGTGGTTGTTGGCGCGCTCGGCGAGCTCTCGGCAAACGATAGAGCTCGCGTCGAGACCGCCTTGCGGTCCGTCGTGGCTCTCACTGGGCCGGAACGGGGTTGAGCCGACCGACGCCCCCTTCCCGACGCCTTGCCTGCCACCCTTGATCCAGATCATGGCGGGCCCGGGCTTCGGGACCGAGATGCCGGCCTACAGGGAGGCACTCGCCGAGGACGACATCTGGGCGATCGTCGCCTACATGCGATCGGGCTTCCCGGACACCGCCTCGAGGTAACGGGCGGGGCTCGGCGGTGCCTGCATCGTACCAACTGTCGCGGTATATGCGACAGCCGCGCTCGGGATGTCGCGTATAACGCGACAGCAAGGCTTGGGGTGTCGCGTATAATGCGACAGTCGGCCCGGAACTGTCGCGTTATATGCGACAGCAAGCCCCGGATGTCGCGGAATCCGCGACAGTTGACGACGAACGAACCCACCGATTCGACGAAGGAACCCAGGGAATCGACGAGCGAACCCGGGATTTCGACGATCGAACCCAAGCTTTCGGCAAACGAACCCGAGCGCCCACCGATGCCGGATTATCGTTGATTTTCAGTATGTTGCCCGCGATTCCCGCCAGGGTGACGGAAGTCTGACGCCGGGCCTGAAACCCTAGAAGGCCATATTGCCCAACGACCCCGAGCCACCTTGACAGGCAACCCGATTCAGGCTAATATTCCTACACCATCAAGGACCGGATGGGCGCGGGAAGGCCCCCGCCTTCCCGCATTCCTGATCTTCGCCTTCAGCTCTTCGCCTTCGGCACCTCGACCCCATACGTGCCCGCCACCTCGGTGAGCTTCGCCATGATGCCCGGGTAGAGCTCGACGCCGTCGGCCAGCGCCTTGCGCTTGCGGGCGAGGCCGTTCTCGCCGGGCAGGCGGACGCGCTCGACGCCCGGCCGGGGCGGGTTCTCGCGGCAGGCGCGGGCGAGCCAGCCGGTCTGGCGGTTGAAGGCGTCGCTGCCGGCGAAGCAGGCGGGGTCGATCACCTGGACGGTGACCGAGGCGCCCCAGCCCTCGCCCGGGTCGGCGCGGCCGAAGCCCGGCAGGCCCTGGGTCAGGGCCTCGATCATGAGCGCGAGGCCGTAGCCCTTGTGGCCGTGGTCGAGGCCGCCGACCGGCAGGATGCTGCCGGGCGGGTCGGCGGTCAGCACGTTCGGGTCGTCGGTCGGGTTGCCCTCGCCGTCGAGCAGCCAGTTATGCGGCATGCGCCGGCCCTCGGCGGCGTAGCGGCCCGAGAGGCCGTTGGTGGTGATCGAGGCGCTGATGTCGACGAGGACCGGGTCGCCGTCGGTCGGGATGCCGATGGCGATCGGGTCCGGGGTGTAGAGCGGCTGGCGGCCGCCGAAGGGGGCGACCGAGACGACGGCGGGGTCGGAGGAGGCGATGATCGCCATCATGCCGGCATCGGTGGCGCGCTGCAGGAAGGCGGCGAGGCAGGCGATGTGGTGGCTGCGGCGGATGGCGACCATGGCGGTGCCGAGCTCCCGCGCCCGTTCGATGGCGACGCCGAGCGCCTTGTCGGTGAGCCAGACGCCGGGCAGCCGGTCGCCGTCCCAGGTGAGCGCCGCCGGCCGGTCGGCCAGCACCTTCGGCTCGCCGGTGGTGCGCATCGTGCCGGCCTCGGCGGCGGCGAGGTAGGGGGCGAGGAGCTGCAGGCCATGGGTGGTGTGGCCCAGCATGTCGGCCTCGACCAGGAGGCGGGCGGTCACCGCCGCCTTCTCGTCGTCGAACCCGGCCTTGCGGCACAAGGCCTCGGCGAAACCGATCAGTGCGTCGGCAGTCCAGCGCTCGGCCGGCATGGTGTCCTCCCTTCCCTTTGTCGCCGCAGGCTTAACGCGGCATTCATCAATGCGTGCGATGCTCGGTCCGTTCGCCCGCCGACGCCCGGCCGGGCCGCGCCCCACGGACCGAGCCCGGACGGTCATGCAGATCAACGACCTCATCCAGCAGGCCCGCCGCCTGGCCCGGCAGAAGCAGCCGGCAGGGGTCAGCCTCGTGCATCTCGCCGCGTCGCCCTACATCATGGCT
>JAUIID010000187.1 GCA_030431615.1 Alphaproteobacteria bacterium | reverse complement strand
ACGCGGCACGGCGAAGAGGGCGAGGCAGGCGAGCAGCAAGAGCCCGCCTGACACGGCGAGGACGCCGAGGCCGAGGCGCTCGATGGCCAGCGCCATGAGAAACGGCGCCGCTGCCTGGGCGAAGCGCGAGGGTGCCGTCAGCAGGCCCTGCCGCAGGCCGTAGCCGACCGGCCCGAAGAGCGCGAGCGGCAGGGTGCCCTTGGCAATCGTGAGGATGCCGTTGCCCGCCCCATGCAGCACGGTGAACAGGATCGCGGCCGGCGCGCCGAAGGCGAGCAGGGCGGCAGCCCCGATTGGATGCGCCAGGGTGGCGAGCCGCGCGGAGATCAGGGGGTGGTAGCGGCGGAGCAGGCCGAACTCGACCAGCCGTGCCGCCACCTGGGCAGGGCCGACGAGCGACGCGGCGAAGAGGGCCATGGCCGGGGTCAGGCCGGTGGCCAAGAGCAGCCCGGGCAGGTGTGCGGCATAGGCCGTGCTGACGAACCAACCCACGGCGAAGACGAAGCTCAGGGCGATCATCGCCCGCAGCTCGCCCGCCTGCCGGGTGGGCGGCGGCGCGCCCGGCACCGCCTCCGGCAGCTTCTGGGTGCCGCGCGGCACCAGCCACCGATTGATCGGCAGGCAGAGCAGAAGATGGACGAGCGCCCAGAACACGCAGGCACCGCGCCAGCCGACTGCCTGCTCGAGCAGGGTGGCAAGCGGCCAGGCGATGGTGCTGGCGAAGCCGGCGATCAGGGTGATCCCGGTGATGGGGGCCCGCGCCTCGCGCCCGTAAATGCCGGCGAGCGTGGCGAAGCCCGCCTCGTAGAGGCCCATGGCCATGCCGACGCCGATGACGAGCCAGGCGAAGATCAGGAGCGCCGGGCCCGATGTCGCCGCCAGCAGGCCGAGACCCAGCGCGAAGACCAGGCTGGAGGCCGCGAGGACATCGCGGCCTCCCAGCCGGTCGATGCGGCTGCCGACCATGGGCCCGAGAATGCCCGACACGAGCAGGGCCACCGAGAACGCCGCAAACACCCAGCCGACACCGAGACCCAGCGTCTCGGCCATCGGGGCAGCCAGGATGGCGGGCAGGTAGTAGGTCGAGCCGAAGGCCAGGGTCTGCGTCGTGCCGAGGGCCACGACCACGCCGAGCCTGGATCGTGTCATCGGTGCCGGCCGCCGCAGGGATGCTGTCGCTCGGTGAGCGATCGCGCTAGATACGGGACAGATGCCATCAGGGAGAAACAGCCATGCCGCTCGCCCGGCTCGACCATGTGAATGTTCGCACCAGCCAGCTTCAGGCCATGATCGACTGGTATGGGAAGATCCTCGACATGCAGCCCGGTCCGCGGCCGGATTTCCCGTTCGGCGGTGCCTGGTTGTACTGCGACGGCTTTCCCATCGTCCATCTCGTCGAGGTCAAGGAGGAGCCGGCGGCCATTGCCCCCAAGCTCGAGCACTTCGCCGTCAGCGCCACCGGCCTCGAAGACTTCCTCACCCATCTGGAAGCGCACGACGTCCCATACGAGGTGGGCCTGCCGCCGGGTTTCCCGATCATCCAGGTCAATTTCCACGACGTCGACCGCAACCACATCCACGTCGACTTCCCGGCCGACGAGTCGGCGGCGCTGACCAGGCGCGGTCTCGCCTGACGGCAATCGGACGACGGCCCCGCGTCACTCGAGCGAGATCCAGCCCGGCTTGAAGTGCTTCTTCAGCTCGGCGGCGCGGGCGTCGAGGCGGCCGGTGCGGCGCCAGGCGTTCAGCTCCGCCGGGGTCGGCGTGCGGCTCGCGACCCGGGGTCCATCAGGGTGGAAGAGGCCCTGCGCGTATTGCCGGGCGAGGCTCGACTTCGCATTGAGCAGGCTGCCGATCATCGGATCATTGCAATCGAGGGCCGGAGCTGCCCGGCGCTCGCCCTTGCCGTAGTGGGTCATGAAGACGTGGTTGCCGATCTCGGCAGTGCGCTTCAAGCCGGCGAACCAGTCGCAATGGCGCGGGTCCATGGCGCGCGGGTTGACGAAGTAGAGCGCCCCACCGGTGCGCGACGTCGAGCCGGCCGACACCAGACGGAACGCACGATCGAGGCTGCGACGTGCCGGGCCGCCCGCGAGCATGGCGTGCGGGTCGAGTGCTGCCGGCTGGGCCAGTGCCCGCTTGAGCGCGGGCCATTCGCCGACCGGCTGGAACTGGCGATCCTGGGCGATCACCGCACAGGCCTCGTCGGGAAAGCGTGGATCGGCGGCCCGGTTCTTCACCACCTCGATGACCGCCGCCATTCCGGCCTCGCCCTCGCCGGCGGCCTCGAGCACCGCGATCATCGCCATGCAACGCGCCGATGGCGTCGCCGCCTGGGCAGCGGCGGTCTGGCAGGAAAGCAGGCCCAGCAGCAGGAGCAACACACGCCGCAACTCGGTCTCCTCGCTGGTGGGTCGGTCTCGTGATTAAACGTTCGTTCACCATGTTGCGTCAATTGCCGGACTGCCCCTTCGACCTTCGAGTGCGACCTCGTGTTAGGCTTTACGGGCTTCCCCTGCCCTGCCAGTTCGTTAAGTCCTGCTCCTGGACAACCATTCGAGGAACGCATGTCGCTGCGCGGACGTATCTTCCTGGCGACGCCGGGACCCACCAATGTGCCGGATCGGGTGCTGCGCGCCATGCATCGCGCCGCGGAGGATTTCGCGGCACCCGCCTTCAGCGGCGTCGCCCGCTCCTGCCTCGACGATCTGGCGAAGGTTTTCCGCACGACAGGCGAGGTCATCAGTTTCATCGGCAACGGCCACGCCGCCTGGGAAGTGCCGCTGGTCAATCTCGTGGAGCTGGGTGACACCGTGCTCATGCCGGTCTCCGGCCGCTTCTCGCACTACTGGGCCGAGATGGCGGAGAAACTCGACCTCGCCACCGAACGGCTGGAAATGGATCGCCGGCAGCCCCTCGACGTGAGCCGGATCGCCGAGCGGCTGCACGCCGACAAGGAGCACCGGATCAAGGCTGTGCTGATCGTCCAGACCGAGACGGCAACCGGTATCCGCAGCGACATCGAGGCCATTCGCCGCGCACTCGACGACGCGCGCCATCCGGCATTGTTCGTGGTCGACGCCGTTGCCAGCCTCGCGGTCGAGCCGTTCGCCATGGACGACTGGGGCATCGATTGCGCACTCACCGCCTCGCAGAAGGGCCTGATGTCGACCCCGGGCCTCTGCTTCGTGGCACTCGGCGAGCGGGCGCTCCAGGTGGCCGAGAGCTGCCGCCACCCCAGGCGCTACTTCGACATCGGCTTTCGCCGCGGCGCCATGAGCTATCAATGGTTTCACGGCACGCCCCCGTTGCAGCAGATCTGGGGCCTGCGCGAGGCGCTCGACATGCTGTTCGAGGAGGGGTTGGACGAAGTCATCGAGCGGCATCGCCGGCTTGCCGATGCCGTACGTGCCTGTGTCGCCCGCTGGAGCGAGGCGGGCGCCCTGAGCTTCCATGCCATGGATCCGGCAAGCCGCGCCAACGGCGTCACGGCTATCCATACCGCCCCCGGCATCGATCCGGACGCCATGCGCCGCTGCGCCCGCGACACCTACTCGACAGCCCTCGGCGCCGGGCTCGGCGACCTGGAAGGACGGGCCTTTCGCATCGGCCATCTGGGCGATCTCAATGAGCCGATGATCCTCGGGACGCTCGCCAGCGTGGAGCTGGCGATGCGTCGCTCGGCCATCCCGTTCGGCCGTGGCGGCATCGAGGCGGCGATCGAGAGCCTGGCGCTGGCAGATGCCGGCGTCGAGGCGGTGAGCCCGGCGCGCACGACGGAGCCTGCCAGCCTCGGCATTACCGCGGCCTGACCCGCTCGAAGGCGCCTACTGCGGCGGCGCAGTCTCACGCATCGACGGCCGCGTGGCGAAGTCGGCCTGCCATTCGGCGAGGAGTGGCCGGCCGTCGCGCCAGGGGTCTTCCGCGAACCGGAGATCTAGATAGGCAAGAGCGATGGCGACGGCGATCAGGCCGATGTCCGGCGATTTCGGAAAGCTCGCAACCTCGGCTTCGAGTGCATCGAGGGCGCGGTCGACCTTGCCCTTCTGGCCGAGCATCCAGTCGTCCCACCGCCGTTCGGGAGGCCGCTGAAAAGTCTCGTAGCGGCGCAGCAGGGCGGCATCGCAGATGCCGTCGCCGAGCGCCTGGCGACGCAGCGCCGCCCAGCGGGCCGGGCCGGCGACGGGGAAGAGCTTGTGCCCGTCATGCAGGCTGTCGAGATACTCGCAGATCACCCGGCTGTCGTAGAGCGCGCCGCCGTCGTCGAGCAGCAGGCAGGGCAGCTTGCCGAGCGGGTTGTCGCCCGCGACCGTGGCCGTCTCGCCGACCGGCGAGGCGCTAGCCGCGACTGGCTCGATCCGCCCATGGATGCCTGCTTCGTGGGCGAGCACCATGACCTTGCGGACATAGGGTGAGGTCTTGCTGTGGTACAGGCGCATGCGGTTCCCCTCCTGGACGAGCCGATCGGGATCTCCGCCGGCGACGTTTTTCCCATAGCGCCCTTGAGGTCGGCCCGGCTAGGCTCCATCCTCATTCCTTCTCTCGCTCCCACCTGTCGATCCGAACGGGGCATCCATGCAGCCAGCCGAAAGCGCGTCGCCGCTCGACCTGCTCAAGAGCCTTGCCGACCCTGAGCTGCTGGTCGCCCGGCCCGAGGCCGGCAGGCCGTTCGAGCTGGTCTCCGAGTTCCAGCCGTCGGGCGACCAGCCGACGGCCATCGCCGAGCTGATCCAGGGCCTGACCGAGGAGCAGCGCGACCAGGTGCTGCTCGGCGTCACCGGCTCCGGCAAGACCTTCACCATGGCGCAGGTCATCGCCGACCGGCAGCGCCCCGCCATCATCCTCGCTCCCAACAAGATTCTCGCCGCACAGCTCTACGGCGAGTTCAAGTCATTCTTTCCAAACAACGCGGTCGAATATTTCGTCAGCTACTACGATTATTATCAGCCCGAGGCATATGTCCCCCGCTCGGACACCTATATCGAGAAGACGGCGAGCGTGAACGAGCAGATCGACCGGATGCGCCATAGCGCCACCCGAGCCCTCTTCGAGCGCGACGACGTCATCATCGTGGCATCGGTCTCCTGCATCTACGGCATCGGCTCGCCCGAGACCTATGCCCGGATGACCCTGAACCTGCGCGAGAAGCAGCGGGTCGAGCGGCAGCGCCTGCTGCGCGCCCTGGTCGAGCTGCAGTACAAGCGCAACGAGCTGGACTTCGGCCGCGGCGCGTTCCGGGCCAAGGGCGACACGATCGAGATCTTCCCGGCCCATCTGGACGACCAGGCTTGGCGCGTCTCGATGTTCGGCGACGAGATCGAGGCGATCTGGGCGTTCGATCCCCTGACCGGACAGAAGGGCGAGCGGCTGCAGCAGATCCGCCTCTACCCCAACAGCCACTACGTCACGCCCAAGCCGACGCTGGCCCAGGCGGTCGAATCGATCAAGATCGAGCTCAAGGCGACGCTCGAGGACTTCCGCACCACCGGCAAGCTGCTCGAGGCCGAACGGATCGAGCAGCGCACCGTGGCCGACATCGAGATGATCCTGACCACCGGCTCCTGCCCCGGCATCGAGAACTATTCGCGCTATCTCACCGGCCGCAAGCCTGGCGAGCCGCCGCCGACGCTGTTCGAGTACATTCCCGAGCACGCCATCCTGTTCGTCGACGAGAGCCACGTTGCCGTGCCGCAGGTCGGCGGCATGTACAAGGGCGACCGGCAGCGCAAGTCGACGCTCGCCGAGTTCGGATTCCGTCTGCCCTCCTGCGTCGACAACCGGCCGCTCAAGTTCGAGGAGTGGGACGTGATGCGGCCGCAGACGGTCTACGTCTCGGCGACACCCGGTCCCTGGGAGCTGGACCGCACCGGCGGCGTCTTCGTCGAGCAGGTGATCCGGCCGACCGGCCTCGTCGATCCGCCGGTGATCGTGCGGCCCGTCGAGCATCAGGTCGACGACCTCCTCGCCGAATGTCGCATCTGCCGCGAGAACGGCCTGCGCGTGCTGGTCACCACGCTGACCAAGCGGATGGCCGAGGACCTTTCCGAATACCTGCACGAGCAGGGTGTGCGGGTCCGCTACATGCATTCCGACATCGACACGCTCGAGCGCATCGAGATCATTCGCGATCTCCGCCTCGGCAAGTTCGACGTGCTGGTGGGCATCAACCTCCTGCGCGAGGGCCTGGACATCCCCGAATGCGGCCTCGTCGCCATTCTGGATGCCGACAAGGAAGGCTATCTGCGCTCGGAAACGTCGCTGGTGCAGACCATCGGCCGCGCCGCCCGCAATATCGACGGGCGCTGCATCCTCTATGCCGACACCATGACCCGCTCGCTCAAGGCGGCGATCGAGGAGACCGACCGGCGCCGGGCGAAGCAGCTCGCCTACAACGAGGCCAACGGCATCACCCCGGCGAGCATCAAGCGCAACATCCACGACATCATGGCGAGTGCTGCCGAGGGCGACTACGTCACGGTCGATCTCGGCGAGGATGCGCCGGCGACCCTCTCGGGCATGGACCTGCAGGCCTATATCGGCGAGCTCGAGAAGAAGATGCGCGACGCCGCGGCGGATCTGGAGTTCGAGGAGGCGGCCCGGCTGCGCGACGAGATCAAGCGGCTGGAGGACGGCGAGCTCGGCCTCCCCGCCGCGCGACCAGCGCGGGCGAGTGAACGGAGCGACGGCCGCAAGCCCTGGCAGCCCTCGGCCACCCGCGCCGACAAGCGCCGGGCCGCGGAGGCGAAGAAACGCGCCGGAGCCCGTCGCCGCCGCGGCGCTTGACGGCGCTGCCCCGGGCACCTTTGCTGAAACGGCAAGGCAGTAGGGGGGCCGGATGAAGCTCTATCGCGACTTTGAGGACCAGGCGGCACTCGACGCCGAGTACAATCCGGGCCAGGCGGTGCCGGACGCCGCCGAGCGCATGGCGGACTGGCCGGTGCGCAGCGCCCAGGCACTGGAGTGGCTGCCGCACCAGCTCGACGTCCGCTACGGCCCCACCCTCGCCGAGCATGTCGATGTCTTTCCGGCCGGCTCCGGCAGCCCGGTGCATGTCTTCGTGCATGGCGGCTACTGGCGGCGGTTCTCGGCCCGCGACTTCGCCTGGGTGGCAGAACCGCTGGCGGCTGCCGGCGTGACCGCCGTCCTCGTCAACTACGCCCTGTGCCCTACGGTTTCGCTCACCGAGATCGTCCGCCAGACCCGTGCTGCCATCGCCTGGTGCCACCGCGAGATCGGCCGGTTCGGCGGCGACCCGGCGCGCCTCACGCTTTCGGGCCATTCGGCCGGCGGCCATCTGGTCGGCATGGCACTCGCCACCGACTGGCAGGGCGAATACGGCTTGCCGAACGACCTCGTCGCCGGCGCCATCGTCGTCTCCGGCCTCTTCGACCTCAGGCCCTTTCCCTACACCTATCTGCAGCCGGCCCTGCAACTGACCACCGCCGAGGTGCTGGCGCTGAGCCCGATCGACCGCGAGCCGACCTCGTCCTGCCCGCTCGAGATCGTCGTCGGCGGCGCGGAGAGCGCCGAGTTTCGCCGGCAGAGCCAGAGCTTCAATGAGCGCTGGCAAGCGCAAGGTGTCGATTGCCGGTACGGCGAAATCCCCCAGGCCAACCATTTCACGGCGCTCGACGCCCTCTTTGCCGAAGGCAGCCCGCTCCTGCAGCGGCTGCTCGCCACCGCCGGCAACTAGCAGGGTCCAGCCCTCAGGTTTTTGCCTGGCCGGGCCCGGCTGCGATCGCCAGGGCTTGGACGACGCAGGTCAGGCCCGTCAGGGGAGTCCTGCCGGCGTCGGCGAGGCAGGGCAGCTCGAGCAGGACGGTCGCGTGGGGGGCGAGCGGGCTCAGGGGTGTGTCGGTGATCGCAAGGACGCGGCCACCGCGCCCGGCATGCGCCTGCACCGACTGGACCACCGAGGGCTGGTAGGGAGCGATGCTGATGGCGACCAGGAGGTCGTCGGCGCGCAGCAGCGTCGACTGCGGCAGCGCGTAGCCGCCCGTATTGTCGAGCATCAGGCAGGGCCGGCCCTGTCGGATCAGGGTCCAGGCGAACAACGCCGCCATGGGATAGGCCAGGTGCTGGGCGGTCACGCAGGGCTGCGGCGACGCGCGCAGCAGCTCGACCGCCGCCCGGAACGCGTCGCGGTCGAGTTCGCGCTGCAACCGCTCAAGCTCGGCGACACCGTTCGCCAGCAGCTCGGCAGCGATGTCGTCGGCGGTAGCCGGCCCGTCTTCGGCGGCGGGTGCCCGAGCGAGACCGGGGCCTGCATCCTGACTGCGGAAGAGCAGATGCGCCTTGAAGCGCTGCTTCATCTCGCGGAAGCCCGCATAGTCGAGCGCGTGCGCGAAACGGACCAGGGCAGACGGCTGCACGCCGAGGCGGCGGCCCAGCTGGTCGACCGTTTCCATGGCCATCGTCTCGGGATGCGCCAGGGCGAACGTCGCGATCTGCTGCTGTTGCTGGCTGAGGCGTGGATAGCGCTCGACGATGCGGCCGCGCAGCTCGTTGAAGCCGGCTGGATCGGCGCGCAGATGGCGACTGCGACTGGGTATCGAACGGCCCTCCTCGAGCAGCGGCAACGTCGACGATTCAAAACTTCCGTCTATTGACGGAATTGCAATTTTCCTTCTCTCTAATGGAGCAGAGTCGCCTTGAGAAGACTGGCTGCACAAGATGCCAGGCCGGCGACAGATCGCAGCCCCCGCGTGCGACTGTCGAACGGTGATCCTGGCGAGGGCAAGCGCGATTAGGGAGCAAGCAACATGCAGAACGCGTCCAGACTGACGCGGCGCCTCTTGGGCGCCACACTCCTCGGTGGCATGGTCGTCTCCGCCCTGGCGGCGGGTCCCGCGATGGCACAGGACCGCAGCCTCAAGGTCTGGTTCGGCCGGGAGAACTTCATCCCCGAGGACCAGTTCGCCACCTTCAAGGAAGAATATCCCGATATCGACGTCGAGTTCGAGGTGATCCGCCTCGAGGACGTCAATTCGCAGCTGATCCTTGCCATCCGTTCCGGCACCGCGCCGGATATCGTCCAGATCCATGCGCGCGACGTGGCCCAGCTGGCCCAGGGCGGCGTGGTCAAGGACTTCAGCCACATGATCAAGGAGTGGGAGACGCGCTTTCCCGAGACCTATGGTCAGCTCGCCCCGCTCGCCTGGGAAGGTGCCGCCGACTTCGACGGCAACATCTACGGCGTCGCCCTCTATGCCCAGTCCATCTACCTGACCTACCGGACCGACTGGCTCGACGAGCTCGGCATCGCCTACCCGCTCGAAACCACCGACCGGGTGCTGGCAGCCGCCAAGGCGATGTCGGAGATGGGTGACGACCGCTTCGGCTTCAGCCTGCTCGGCTGCTGCAACAGCCCGACCTGGGAGCTGCCGCAGTTCCTCGCCATGGGCGGCGAGATGGTCGACGGCGTGCCGCAGCTCGACACCGAGGTCGGCATCGCCTGGATCGACTTCTACCAGGAGCTGATGCGCAGCGGTGCGGCGCATCCCGACACGCCGTCCTGGGATTCCGGCCAGATGCGGGCCGCTTTCATCGGCGAGCGGGCCGGGATGATGAACGAGGGCGAGCACATCTACGTCGAGGTGCACAAGCAGGTGCCCTACGAGGAAGGCAAGTGGGCCTTCGAGCGTCTGGCCACGCGACCGGGCCAGACCGAGGAGCACAAGCAGACGGGCTTCGCCTTCCCCTTCATCGTGACCTCGGCCAACGAGGACGAGGAGGCGGCGATGCTGGCCCTCGAGTATCTCTCGAGGCCCGAGTTCGCGAAGCAGGTGGCGATCCGCTACCAGCCGACAACCAACACGGCGGTCTCGGAGGATCCGGAGTATCTCGCGGCCAAGCCGTGGGCGACCGACATCTCCCCCCTCTCCTCGAATCTCTACAACCTGCCGACCCATCCGACCCGGGCCATCCAGATCTATGACGTGCTGCAGGAGCTGCGCGATCGGATGGTGGCCGAGCCGGATGCCGACGCTGCGGCCCTGGCGGCCGAATACCAGGAGAAGCTGAACACCGCCGCCGGCCTCTGAGCCGCACTTCCCGTTCGGCACGACCTCAGGGAGCCGGGCCGCGCATGGCCCCGCTCCCCGCCCCTTCCGGCGCGCCATCTTGCGGAGCTGAATCTCGATGAGCACGACGGCCGTACGGCACGGGACGCCGCCGACCATGCGCGAGCGGCTCGCCGACCTGGGCATGGGCACCGTGCCCTATCTGATGGTCATTCCCGGCCTCGTCTTCGTGCTCGGGGTGCTCGGCTATGCGGTGGCCGGCGGTTTCTGGCTGTCGCTGCACGAGACCGACATGTTCCTGGTCAAGACCTGGGTGGGGCTCGCCAACTACGTCGCCGTCTTCAACGACCCGCGGTTCCAGGCGGCCCTGGTCCGCACCCTGGTCTTCGTCGTCGCCAGCATCACGCTCGGCATCGCCATGTCGATGGTGTTCGCGCTGACGCTCTACCATGTGGGTTTCGGCAAGCGCTTCTTCCGCGGCATGAGCCTCGTGCCCTACTTCGTCTCCGGCATCGCCGCGGCCGTCATGTTCCGCTTCGTGTTCACGACCTCGGGCGGCTTCGTCAACCAGATGCTGGCGCTGGTCGGGCTGGGACAGCCCTCCTGGCTGGGTGACCCGGTTCTGGCCTTCATCGTGGCGGTGCTCGCCAATTGCTGGTTCATGGTGCCGTTCGCCACGCTCATCCTGCTCGGCGGGCTGCAGACGGTCGATCGCGACATCTACGACGCCGCGATGATCGATGGCGCGGGTGGGCTCCAGACCTTCTTCAAGATCACCCTGCCGATGATCAAGCCGATGATGGGCGTGAGCCTAATCTGGGTCTCCTACATCAGCTTCAGCACCTTCGACATCATCCTCGCCCTGACCGCCGGCGGGCCGCAGCGCGCCACCGAGGTGGTCTCGATGTACATGTACCAGCTGGCCTTCCTGCAGCTCGATTTCGGCCAGGGCGCCGTGCTCATGGTGGTGCTCCTGACCTTCAACACGGTGCTCAGCCTCGGCTACATCTACTTCTTCGTCCTCGCCGACAAGCGCACCGAGAAAGGGAGCTGAGCCATGGCGACGCTCTCCACTTCCTCCGGCGGCCGCTCCCGCGAGGCGGTGAACATCGGCCGACCGCCGACCCTCCTCGACGAGCTGATGACCCGGTTCGGCCGCCTGATCCTGATCGGCCTGCCGCTCGCGTTCCTCGTGATCTGGACGATGGTGCCGCTCGTCTGGGCGTTGCTCGCCTCGCTCAAGGACCCGCTGGAGATCTACGAATCCA
>JAUIID010000186.1 GCA_030431615.1 Alphaproteobacteria bacterium | reverse complement strand
CCAATGGTAGCCGAAAGCATGGAAATCGAGGAAGTCGACCACGGCGCCATAGCGTACCCGGTCGACGACATTGCCCAGCGCTCCGGCGAGGATCAGCCAGATGGCGAGACGCGGCAACGGCCGCCGCTCGCGCCAGAGCCAGAAGACGAGGACGGCCGAGACGACGAGCGCCACGCCGACGAGCAGCCAGCGACCAGCCTCACTGCCGGCCTGGAACATGCCGAAGCTGACGCCGCGGTTCCAGACGAGGACGAGGTTGAAGAAGCCGGTGACCTCGACGAAGCCCTGGTCGGTGAGCCTCGCCAGCGCCCACTGCTTGGTCAGGAAGTCCGCGACCAGGATCACGAGGAAGACGCCGGGGCCAAGCCAGCGCCGGGCCGGGTCGTTCGTCAAGCGGCCATGGCGCCGACCGCCCCGGTGCAGCGGCGGCAGAGCCCGCCGGCCTCGTCGACCTCCTCGAGCACCTGCCAGCAGCGGCCGCATTTCTCGCCGGCCGCCAGGGCGGGAACGACGCCGACACCCGGCACGTCGGCGAGGGTGAAGGCGCCCGCGGGCGGGGTTCCGACGACGATCTCGATGCTGCTCGTGATGCAGAGCTCGGCCAGGTCGAGCCCCTCGATGGCGGCGGCATGGGCCTCGGTCACGTGGACGACCGGGGCCGCCTGCAGGCTCGAGCCGATCCGCTTCTCGCGGCGCTCGATCTCGAGCGCCCCGGTGACCACGCGGCGCACGGCCCGGACCTTCTCCCAGCGGGTGGCGAGGGCCGGGTCACGCCAGCCGTCGGGCAGCGTCTCGAAGAGCTGGAGATGGACGCTTGCGGTCTCGCCCTGCGCCCGGGCGAGCCAGGCTTCCTCGGCGGTGAAGACGAGGACCGGGGCGAGCCAGCGCACCAGGCAGTCGAAGAGCCGGTCGAGCACGGTGCGGGCGGCGCGGCGCCGCACGCTGTCGACCGCGTCGCAATAGAGGCTGTCCTTGCGCACGTCGAAATAGAAGGCCGAGAGGTCGATGGCGCAGAAATGGTGGATGGCGCCGTAGAGTCGCGGGAAGTCGTAGCTCGCATTGCAGGAGCGGACGAGGTCGTCGAGCTCCTTCAGCCGGTGCAGCACCCAGCGCTCGAGCTCCGGCATCTGGTCCTGCGGCAGGCGCTCGACCTCGCGGAAGCCGGCGAGGTTGCCGAGCGCATAGCGCAGCGTGTTGCGCAGGCGGCGGTAGTTGTCGCCGATGCCGTCGAGGATCTCCTTGCCGATGCGGATGTCCTCGGCGTAGTCGGCGGAGACCGTCCACAGGCGCAGGATGTCGGCGCCGTGGGTCTTCATCAGGTCGATCGGCGAGACGACGTTGCCCTTCGACTTCGACATCTTCTCGCCCTTGGCGTCGACGACGAAGCCGTGGGTGAGGACCGCGTCGTAGGGTGCCCGACCGCGGGTGCCGCAGCTCTCCAGGAGGGAGGAGTGGAACCAGCCGCGATGCTGGTCCGAGCCCTCGAGATAGAGGTCGGCCGGCCATTTCAGCTCCGGCCGCTGCTCCAGCACGAAGGCGTGGGTGGAGCCCGATTCGAACCAGACGTCGAGGATGTCGTCGACCTTCTCGAAGTCGTCCTTGTTGTGATCGTTGCCAAGGAAGTCCTG
Organism: Alphaproteobacteria bacterium; assembly: GCA_030431615.1. GTDB lineage: Bacteria > Pseudomonadota > Alphaproteobacteria > Geminicoccales > Geminicoccaceae > SLRI01. Next base: position 9,723 of record JAUIID010000186.1, on the reverse strand, counting down.
GGGATCCCTGGTCCACCAGGCATCGGCACCCTCGGACTCGAAGGCGAGCGCGATGCGCTCGACCACGGCCGGGTCGCGCAGCGGCTCGCCCGTCTCCTTGTGGACGAAGACGGCGATCGGCACGCCCCAGGCGCGCTGCCGGCTGATGCACCAGTCGGGCCGGGTCTCGATCATCGAGCGCAGCCGGGTCTTGCCGCGCGCCGGGACGAAAGTCGTCTCGTCGATGGCAGCGAGCGCCGTTCGGCGGAGGTCGGTCTCGCCTTCCATGGGGATGAACCACTGGGCCGTGGCGCGGAAGATCAGGGGCGCCTTGGAGCGCCAGGAATGCGGGTAGGAATGGACCAGCGTGCCGCGGGCGAGGAGGTTGCCCTTGGCCTCGAGGGCCTCGATCACCGGCTCCGCCGCCTTGAACACGTGAGTGCCCTCGAAGCCCGGCACGGCCGCCGTGTAGGTGCCGTCCTCGGCCACGGTATCCGGCACCTCGAGCCCGTAGCGCCGGCCGAGCTCGAAGTCGTCGGCGCCGTGGCCCGGGGCGATGTGGACGAGGCCAGTGCCGTCCTCGTCGCTGACGAAGTCGGCCGGGTGGAGCGGCACCTCGAACCCGTAGGCACCGGCGTGGCCGGCGAGCGGGTGGGCGGCGATGGAGCCGGCCAGCGCACTGCCCTTGAAGGTCTCGAGCACCCGCCAGTTGGTGATGCCGGCGGTTGCCATGGTGGCCTCGACCAGGGTCTCGGCCATGATCAGCCGGCGGCCGTCGGCCTCGACCAGCGCGTAGTCGATGGCGGTGCCATAGGCCACGGCCCGGTTCGCCGGAATGGTCCAGGGCGTGGTGGTCCAGATGACCACGGCGGCATCGGCAAAGCGCGGCTCCGCCGGACGGACCAGGGGGAAGGCCACCCAGATCGTGGTCGAGGTATGGTCGTGATACTCGACCTCGGCCTCGGCGAGGGCGGTCTTCTCGACCACCGACCACATCACCGAGCGTTTGCCGCGATAGAGCGAGCCGTTGAGCAGGAACCTGCCGACCTCGCGATAGATGTCGGCCTCGGACCGGAAGTCCATGGTCGCGTAGCGCCTGTCCCAGTCGCCGATGACGCCGAGCCGCTCGAACTCGGTGCGCTGGATGTCGATCCACCGGGCCGCGTACTCGCGGCACTCGCGGCGGAAGTCGATGATCGGCACGTCGTCCTTGTTCTTGCCCTTCTTGCGGTACTGCTGCTCGATCTGCCACTCGATCGGCAGGCCGTGGCAGTCCCAGCCGGGGACATAGGCCGCGTTCGCGCCGAGCATCTGCCGGTTCCGGTTGACGACGTCCTTGAGGATCTTGTTGACCGCGTGGCCCATGTGCAGGTGGCCGTTGGCGTAGGGCGGGCCGTCATGGAGAATGAAGCGCTCGCGGCCGGCGGCGGCCTCACGCAGCCGGGCATACTGGTCCTCGTCCGCCCAGCGTTCCAGCTGGGCCGGCTCGCGCGCCGGCAGGTTCGCCTTCATGGCGAAGTCCGTGCGCGGCAGGAAGACTGTGTCCTTGTAGTCCTTGGTCATCCGGTGGTCATCCGATCGAGCGCGCCTTCGGCCAGGGCGCGCCGCGTCAAGCGTTCACTCTCAGCTGCTCGTGGATTCGCCGCGCCGCCGAGCAATCCTCGCCGATCTGGGCCTTGAGGGCCTCGATCCCGGGGAACTTGATCTCGCCGCGCAGGCGCTCCAGGAACGCCACATCGAGCCGCTGTCCGTAGAGATCGAGCCGAGTGTCGAGGAGGTGCACCTCGAGCAGCAGCCGATCGCCGTCGAATGTGGGGCGGCGACCCAGATTCGCGATGCCGGGATACCAGACCTTGCCCGCCGGTGTACAGCGGCCGGCGCGCACGGCGTAGACGCCGCTGGCCGGCAGGGCGTAGCGCCGGGCGGCCGGGGCGATGTTGGCGGTGGGGAAGCCGATGGTCCGGCCGCGCTGATGGCCCTCGCGGACGATGCCGGTAAGCTCGAAGGGATAGCCCAGAAGGCGGTTGGCGAGCGCCAGTTCGCCCTCGGCCAGGGCGGCGCGGATCCGGGTCGAGGAGCAGGGCAGGCCATCCTCGAGGACCGGCGGCACGGCTGCGAAGGTGAAGCCGTGGTCGGCGGCCGCCTTCTCGAGGAGCACGGCGTCGCCCTGCCGCCGGTGGCCGAAGCGGAAGGTCTCGCCCGCCGCGAGGCCCCTGATGCCGAGCCGGTCGACCAGGATACGCTCGATGAACTCGCCCGCCGGCATCGCCATGAGCGGCCGGTCGAAGCGCAGGAGGAAGAGGTGCTCGACGCCGAGGTCGCGCAGGAGCGCTATCTTGCGGCGGAGCGGGGCGAGGCGCAGGGGTGCCGTCGCCGGGCTCAGCACCTCGCGGGGATGCGGCTCGAAGGTGACGACGCCGAGGCCGGCGGGCCCGGCAACCTGGCGGCGCGCCGCCTCGATCACGGCGCGATGCCCCTGGTGCACCCCGTCGAAATTGCCGATGGCGACCGCACAGCCGACCGCCTCGGGCGGCAATGCTGCGCAACCCCGATGGACCCTCATGCGCCGCCTTCTTCCACGGGCCGCCAAGCCTGTAAAGCTCGGCCCGTGCAAGGCTTCCGGGGGCGGCCCGGGCCGGCACCGCCCCCGGTCGACGGCTAGCGGCAGAGGTTGGCGATCGCGCGTTCCAGGGCGGTCCGGTCGGTCACCCGCTGGGCATGGCCGATCTCGCCGGCACTGACGACGCTCGGCGGCGTCGCCTTGCTGCCGTCATTGATCCGGCCGACGACGAAGGGATCGCCCGACGGATTGCGCCAGGTGAGCGTGCTGCCGCTGATCTGCGGGGCATAGTTGCCGCCGCCCGGGTGGATCTGCTCGCCCACCGGCCGGCCACTGGCGGGCACGACCCACACGCCCCGGCCGTTCGTGTTGAAGCGGTAGGTGATGTAGTCGCCGGCGGCCACCTCGTCGGAGCTGCGGGCGAGGAAGAAGGCCTTGGGCTTCGGCTCGCTGCCGATGCCGCCATTGGTCACCGCCCGGGCCACGTAGTCCCAGTATTGCGCGGTGCCACGGCCGTCCGGCCCGCGATAGGGCTTCTTGTTGCTGGCATAGGACGGCAGCACGTACTCGCCCTGGTAGCCCCAGCTCGCATCGATCCTGGCGGCGTAGGAGTGCCTGACACCGCCGGTCTCGAACTTGGTGAAGTCGCTGTGCGAGACGTACTGGCTGAACGATCCGCCCTTGTAGTCGCGCCAGCCGTAGAGCGGCTCGGCAATCATCCGGCAGCGCCAGACATCCGGCCAGGACTGCCACTTGCCGGCCGTGGTGTTGCCGCCGAGCTGGGCGAAGTCGCCGAAGTCGATGTTCGACGTCTTCAGGTGCATCCGGCCGAGGACGATGAACGGCCGCACCGCGTCCTTGTGGGTCTTGATGCGGATGAGGGTGCCGACGCCTTCGGTGCGCCGGTTGTTGGGCGAGGTCAGCCAGCCGGCCGGCTGCGGGTCGAACGACGCGCCGATCCAGTAGACGCCGCGGAACCCGTCGACGTCGATCTGGAACTTGCCGTTGATCGACTGGCTGGGGCTGACCAGCAGGAGATCCTGGTCGGCCCGGCCGGTAACCTTCTGGAAACCGGATGGCTGGAGATAGTGGATGACCAGGCTGGCGGCAGGCGAGGGGATGGCCGGCACGTCGGTGAGGCTGCCCGAGCCCGAGCCGCTGCCGGATGAGCTGCCGGTCGTCGAAGTGCCGGAGGTGGAGCCCCCGGAAGTGGTGCCGCCGGAAGTCGAGCCCCCGGAAGTGGTGCCGGTAGTCGAGCTTCCGCCAGTCGAACCGCCGGAAGTCGAACTACCAGAGGTCGAGCCGCCGGAAGTCGATGACCCGAACGTCCTGCGCTGCAGCAGGTCCTGCAGGCTGAACCTCGGTTGCGAGGTCGTCTCCTCGGCGGTGTCCTGCATGCCGGGCAAGGTGAACCGGAACGCATTGCCGAAGCTGAACGGCTCGGCGGCGTGGGCGCCGGCCGGCGGCAGAGCGGCAACGGCAGCGACGACCGCGCCGAACGTCAGGGCTCGCACCAAGGGCGGCACCGGGGTTCGCGTCGCCGGGCAGCGGGCGCAAGGGGTCCGGCTGAGAGCGGCAGGCATGGTCACCGCGTCAGGTCCGCGGCTCGGGTCCAGGGTCATCGCACCTTCTCCTTGGTTGTCCGTGCTGGGGTCGTCCCTGCTGCCTGCATTCGTGCCCATCCGATCACTCCGGAGCTGCTTCCGGGCAGGTGGTGGGCCTTCGATGGAGACATTCGAGGCATTCGGTGCAGCCCGGGTAGCAAAACTGAAGAGCGGTATCTAGAACTCAATCGAGAAAAGTTTTGGTTAAGAAAAATTCCGTAAACGTGACTTAATCAGTATCATGATACTGTTCAGATGCTGGAGTTTTGTTTCTTCGATGTTTATCAACCAACGCGCGCAATGGTGCTGATTTTTCGCTTGCCCGGTGTTTCGAGGACGTGGAGGTTGTGACGAGACGTTGTCCCTTGTAAGAGCGGTTGACACGCCGCGGGCACGGCGAATCTCACAATCATCCGGGAAGGGGCGTCCAATGAGACCTCCCACTATGTTGCGGCGACTCGCCGCCATAGGCATTTCGCTTTCGGTACTGGGGCTCGCGGCCTGCGAGACACCGGTCGAGGGATACGGCGCAGTCGGCAACAGCCTGAGGACTGTCGACTTCGATCCGCCGGCGAGCGAAACGACCGCGACCACGAGACCGACGCCGACGACCGGCGGCACGGCGACGAGCACCCAGCCGCAGTCGCAGCTCTTCTTCGGCCAGAACCCGGCGCCGGGGGCGACGAGCGGGGCGGCTGCGGACACCACGGGCGGCGTCCGGCTGAACTTCGATGGCGCCAGCCTGCGCGAGGTGGTGGACGTGGTGCTCGGCGAGATCCTGGGCGCCAGCTACACGATCGACCCCTCGGTGAACGGCGACGTCATCCTGTCGTCGACGGCACCGCTCTCGCAGGCGGACATGCTGACCGTGCTGGAGACCATCCTGCAGATGCACGGGGCGACGCTGGTCGACCTCGGCGGCACCTATGCGGTGATGGCGGGTGCACCCACGGTCGGTGCCGCGCAGTTCACGACCGTCGGTGGCGAGCAGGCGCCGCCGCTCATCGTCGGCACCGGCGTCACCGTCGTGCCGCTGCGCTACGTGAGCGCTGCGGCGGCGTCGCAGTTCATTCAGCCTTTGCTGTCGCTGCCCGAGCAGATCCGCATCGACGACGCGCGCAACCTCCTGCTTTTCGTCGGCAACGCGGCGGAGCGGCAGAACGTGGTCCGCACGCTCGGCGAGATCGACGTGGACTGGATGGCCGGCCGGTCGGTCGGCATCTTCCCCCTGAGCACGGCGACGCCGGAAGCCGTGATCGCCGAGCTCGACGGCCTGTTCACGCCCTTCGGCGGCTTCGACATCAGCTCGTCGGGCGTGCGCTTCCTGCCGATGGACCGGATGAATGCGGTGCTCGCCATCGCCAGCCAGCCCGAGCAGCTCGTCGACATCGAGCGCTGGGTGCAGCGCCTCGACCGGGGCAGCGGCTCGAGCGTGCAGTTCTTCGTCTACCAGCTGCAGAACACGCCGGCCACGTCGATGGCCGAGCTCCTGAACGCCACCTTCGCCGACGCGGCGGCCGGTGACCTCGTGCCGGCTTCGGCCGGCCTTTCCGGCGAGTTCGGCGCGGTGCCGTCGCAGGCCGGGCTCGAGACCGGCGACTTCCTCGGCGACACGGCGCCCTTGCCCTTCGACGCGCCGTTCTCCGACCTGCCGCAGAGCGAACGGCGCAACATCCTGTCATCGGTCAAGGTCGTGGCCAACGAGCTCAACAACTCGCTCGTCGTGCGCGCCACGCCGCAGGCCTATGCGCTGATCGAGCAGACCATCCGGCGGCTCGACACCGCACCCCTGCAGGTGCTGATCGAGGCGACCATCGCCGAGGTCGTGCTCAACGACCAGCTGCGCTACGGCGTGCAGTACTTCTTCCAGGCCGGCAGCTTCAAGGCCGGCTTCAACACGACGACCGACGGTGGCACCACGGGTGCCGTGAACCCCAACCTGCTCGATCCGCTGGCCCTCGTGCCGGGCTTCAACTTCGTCTATTCGGGCGCCAGCTCGAACATCACGATCGACGCGCTCTCCCGGGTCACCGACGTGCAGGTGCTCTCCTCGCCCTCGCTCGTCGTCCAGGACAACAGCGAGGCGGTGCTCACCGTCGGCGACGAGGTGCCGCTGGTCACGCGCACCTCGCAGGGCGTGGAGAACCCGGATTCGCCGATCGTCGCCAATATCGAGTATCGCGAGACCGGCGTCATCCTCGAGGTCAAGCCGCGCATCAACACGAACAACGTCGTGTCGCTGCAGATCTCGCAGGAGGTCAGCCGGGTGCAGGCGGTCGGCGAGGACCAGTTCGGCAACCCGACGATCGCCCAGCGGCGGATCACCAGCAGCGTCAACGTCACCAGCGGCCAGACCGTGGTGCTCGGCGGGCTGATCCAGGACGACACGATCCGCAACAACAGCAGCGTGCCGGGCCTCGGCGACCTGCCGATCCTGGGCAAGCTCTTCGGCAGCACCAACGACGTGTCGCAGCGCACCGAGCTCATCGTCTTCATCACGCCCCGGGTGATCCGCAATGCCGACGACGCGCGGGTCATCAGCGAGGAGCTGCGCGACCGGATGCGGGCCGCCCAGCTGCCCAGGGACGAGGCGGGCGAGCCGCTGACGCCGGCCGGCGCCCCGCCGCCCGTGCCGACGACGACCCCGCCGCCGGTGCCGGAGCCGACCCCGCCGCCGGCACCGCCGGCGGAGACGGTCCCGCCGCGGCCCCTGACGTCGAGCGGGCTGACCGACCCGACGCTGACCGATCCGGCCCCGGCCGACCCGACCCTGACCGACCCGGCACCGGGCGATCCGGCGCTGGCCGAAGCCGAGCCGGCCGATCCCGGGCTGGTCGAGCCCGAGCCGGCCAGTGCTCCGGCCGGCGATCCGGCAGAGGCGCCCGGCGAGGGACCGGTGCCCGGCATCGTGCCGGTCGCCTGGATCGAGCCCGCGGCCGTCGTGCCGCCGGTCAACCTGCCCGTGGTCGAGCCGCCCTCCGTCGGGCCGCCGGACGGCGTGCCGCCGCGCCGCCGCCCGTCGGTCGACCCGGCCGCGGCCGACGCACCACCGGCCAACCTGCCGCTGGCGCGGCCCATTCCGGGCGACGTCGTCCTGCCGGCGGCACGCCCGGGCGAGGCGGGCATCGCCCTCTAGGAGCCCCGCCTGGCCGCCGCCATCCTGGCTCTGGCCGCCGCCCTCGTCGGCCTCGCGGTCGGCAGCTTCCTCGGAGCCCTGGCGTCGCGCTGGCCGGCGCTCGACCGGCGCTTTCTCCTCGGCCGGTCGCGCTGCGCTGCCTGCGGCGCCGGGCTCGGCTGGCGGGAGACACTGCCGCTCTTGAGCTGGCTCGCCCAGGGCGGGCGTTGCCGGCATTGCGGCGGCGCCATCGGCTGGCAGCCGCTCGTCGCCGAGTTCGCCGGTGCCGCCATTGCCGCAACGTCCTTCGCGACCCTGCCCGTGGCACCGGCTTTGCTGCTCACCGGCGTCGGCTGGTGCCTCCTGCTGCTGGCGCTGATCGACACGGCGCACGGCCGGCTGCCGGATGTGTTGACCCTGCCGCTCGCCGTGGCGGCGCCGCTCGTTGCCGCCTTCCTGCCGCTGCCGGGGCTGGTCACGCCGCTCGAGGGGCTGGTGGGCGCCTTGCTCGGCTTCGCGCTCTTCTGGGCGATCGGCCGGCTCTATGCGACCTGGCGCGGGGTCGAGGGGCTCGGGCTCGGCGATGCCAAGCTGCTCGCCGCTGCCGGCGCCTGGCTCGGGCCGATGGGCCTTGCTCCCACCATCCTCGTCGCGGCGATCACGGGCCTGGCGGCGGCATGGCTGTCCGGGCGCCGGCGGGGTGGCGACGCCATCGCCTTCGGCCCGTTCCTGGCGCTGGCCTGCTGGCTGCTGCTGCTCCGGCAGCTCGCCGGATTCTAAGCTAGGCGCCCGCCTTCCTGTTGATCTCCTTCAGGAGCGGACGGATGGCGCCGAGGTCGTAGCCAGCCGTGGCGGCGGCGGCGATCAGCGCGTCCGGGTCCTCGTCCCGCGCCTTGACCAGCGCCCAGAGATGGCAGGAGCGGGTGCCCGAGCGGCAATAGGCGACGAAGGGGCCCTCGTGGGCGTCGAGCGCTGCCTGCATCGCCGCCAGGTGATCGGGGAAGATGCCACCGGAGACGACCGGCACGTGGGCATAGGCGAGGCCCTGCGCCTCGGCCAGGGCCTCCGCCTCGGCGGCGGCGAGCTGGTCCGGGGCCTCGCCGTCGGGGCGGTTGTTGATGACCGTCCTGATGCCGAGCTCGGCCGCCTCGGCGAAGTCCGCCGACTCGAGCTGCGGGGCGACGTAGAAATCGGAGGCCACTTTGCGGAAGGTGGTCATGGGCGAAAGATGGTCATCAGCGGCAGCCCGTCATGCAGGTTGATGGATTTTTATCCTATCAGATTCCGGCGGCCGGCGCAAGGCCGCGCGGGTCCGTTCGGCAATATCACCTTCCCGGGTTCGCCCGCCGGCCGGCGGGGCCGCTGAAATCGCCTTAAAACCGTTCATTATCAATCGGTTGCGAGATGTCGGGTTCGTTGGTCAGCCCTCGGGTTCGATCGTCGAAATCCCGGGTTCGATCGTCGAATCGGTGGGTTCCTTCGTCGATTCCGCGGGTTCGTTCGTCGCGAACTGTCGCGCTATACGCGACATCCCGAGGGTTGGTGTCGCGGAATATGCGACGGGCGTGGCGCGGCGGCCGACAGCACGGGACGTTTGCGACGGTGGCAACGGAAAAAAAATGGACGTGCCCCCTTGGCCCATTACTTCAGATCGGCGAGGCGTGCCTCCAGTGCGCCGGGCATCCATGCATCCCGCGGCGCCAGCCGACCCGTTGCTTCGAGCGCGCGTGCCATCTCGAGCGCCGTTGTCAGATGCTGCCGGGAACCCTCCGTCGACGACGCCACGCTGCCGAGCTTGACGTAGCTGACGATCAGGTCGCGCTGCCACTCGGCATTGCCCGGATCGCGCGCCGCCAAATCGCGGATGATGGCCAAGCTCTCCTCGTAGGCCTGAAGGGCCGCCGGCAGCTCGCCCCGCGCCACCCGAACGTTGCCCACCTTCAAGATGCTCACCGAGAGGTCGCGCTGCCACTCGGCATTGCCCGGATCGCGCGCCGCCAGATCGCGGAAAATGTCCAGGCTCTCCTCGTAGGCCTGCAGCGCCGCCGGCAGCTCGCCCTGCGCCCGCCGGACGTCGCCCACCTTGTTGAGGCTGACCGAGACGTCGCGCGCCCAGCCGGCATTGCCCGGATCGCGCGCCGCCAGATCGCGGATGATGGCCAAGCTCTCCTCGTAGGCCTGCAGCGCCTCCGGCAACTCGCCCTGCGCCACCCGAACGTCGCCCACCTTGTTGAGGCTCACCGAGACGTCGCGCGCCCAGCCGGCATTGCCCGGATCGCGCGCCGCCAGATCGCGGCGGATCGCGAGCCCTTCCTCGTAGGCCTGCAGCGCCGCCGGCAGCTCGCCCTGCGCCACCCGAACGTCGCCCACCTTGTTGAGGCTCACCGAGACGTCGCGCGCCCAGCCGGCATTGCCCGGATCGCGCGCCGCCAGATCGCGGCGGATCGCGAGCCCTTCCTCGTAGG
>JAUIID010000185.1 GCA_030431615.1 Alphaproteobacteria bacterium | reverse complement strand
CCTTCATGACGCCGAGCGTCAGCCCGATCCAGCTCGGAAACATCACCCGAAGGGCCAAGGGAAAGACGATCTCGACCATGTCCTGCCCCCAGGTCATGCCGAGCGAGCGCGCCGCCCGGCGCGTCGTCTGGGGAACTGCCGCGACACCGCCACGCACGATCTCCGAGCAATAGGCCGAGGTGTACAGCGCCAGCACGAGGCAACTCACGAAGAAGGGCGTCGCGCGCAATCCCAGGATCGGGATGAAGGAATTGAAGAGGACGAGCTGGATCAAAAGCGGCACCGAGCGGAAGATGTCGAGCACGAAGCCGATCGGCAGGCTGACCCAAAGCGGCGTCTGCGCCCTCGCCACGCCGAAGAGCACACCGAGCAGGGTCCCGGCGGTGACCGAAATGGCGGTGATCAGGAGCGTCCAGCCGGCCCCCAGCATCAGGAAGCGCAGATCGTTCAGGGAGAGCGCGGTATCGAACATCCTAGTACCTGAACAGCCGCCAGGCGATCAGCCGGGCACCCAAGGTGACGACCTTGGCGATCAGGTAATAGAGCACCGCCGCGATGGCGAAATACTCGAACGTGCGGAAGGTGCGGACATTGAGTTCCTGAGTGACGCCGGTCAGGTCCGTGCTGACGCCGACCACGACGCCGAGCGACGTCATCAGGATCGCCCAGACCATCTGGTTGGTCATCGGGTGGAAGACGGCGCGAAAGAGTTGCGGCAGCACGATCAGCCGGAACGCGGCGACCGGGCCGAAGCCGAGCGAGCGCGCGGCGCGCACCTGGGTCTGCGGCACGGCCCGAAGGCCTCCCCGGAACGTTTCGGCCAGATAGCCTGCATTGTTGAAGGTGATACCCGCGAGTAGCGCCAGGTAGCTGTCTAGGTGGATGCCGATCTGCCCCAGCCCGAAATAGGCGATGTAGATCTGGAACAAAGCGGGCGTGTTCCTCGCAACCTCAATCCAGGTGGCCGCAATGCCGCGCAGCCAGCTGCTCTTCGACCCGGTCATCACCGCGAGGAGCACGGCGATCGCGATGCCGATCACCATCGAGAGCACCGCGATCTGGAGCGTGACCAGCGAGCCCGCAAGCATCTCCGGCAGGGCTCTGAACGCCGGCCGCCAGTGGAACGTATAATTCATCTAGGCGACCTCCGGCACGATTGCGGCCTTGCGGCGACGCGCCCGGTCTTGGCGGGGACGCGCCGGCGGCGCGCCCCCGCCCCATGCCTGCCGATCAGCGATAGACGCCGGGGATCGTCAGGTCCGGTGGCTCGTCGGAGCCGATCCACTTGGCGTAGAGCTCGGCATAGCGGCCGGTCCGGATCTGCTGGTTGACGAAAAGGTCAAGATAGTTGAGCAGCCCGTATTCCTCGCGCAGGGCGATGAGTCCGACATAGTCGATGTCGTAGGGCGCCTTGCCGCCGACCACGAAACCCTCGAAGTCGCCGGAGTTGGCGGCCGCGTTGGCCACGGTTGAGGTGACCACTGTGGCGTCGATCTGGCCCTGCGACAGGGCGAGGAAAACGTCGGCCTGCGTCTGGTAAGGCGTGAACGAGCCGTTCGCGTCCGCCCAGCCGTCGACATCGCCCTCGAGCCGGATCGCCTCGAACGTACCGGAGACCGAGCCCATCTTGTGGCCCTTCAGGCTTTCGTAGCTGTCGATGTCAGCACCTTCCTTGGTGAGGACCACCATCTCGAAGGCGAAATAGGGGATCGAGAAGCCGATCGTCTTCGCCCGCTCGAGCGTGTCGGAGGTCGATGCTACCCCGACATCGGCGCGGCCGGAAACCAGTGCGGGGATGCGGTCGGGGAACGGCGTCTCGACATATTCCGGCTCGACGCCGAGCGCTGCCGCCAGGTCGTTGCAGGTGTCGACGTCGAAGCCGATCGGCTCGTTATTGGCATCGCGCGAGCCCATGGGCGGGAAATCCAGCACCACGGCGCAACGCAGCACCCCCGAGGCGATGATGTCGTCAAGCTTGTCGGCAAATGCGGCGGGCGCCGACAAGGCCAGCCCGATTGCCGCTACCGCAATCGTCGTCCTGATTCTCATGGTTGCCTCCTTCCCCTGTCATTGATTCGCGAACGTCGACCGTACGCACGTCTGCAGTATGGAATTTGCAGGGTGCGATCCAGCGTCTTTTGTAAAAACCGAGCCGGAATTACGCGCTGCGTCATCCTCAGTGCCGCAGGATACGCGAGACGAACTCTCGGGCTCGCAGGGTCTCCGGGGCATCGAAGACCTGAGCGGGCGGGCCGGTCTCGACGATGCTGCCCTGGTCCATCATCACGACCCGGGAGGAGACCTCGCGCACGAAACCCATCTCGTGGCTGACGATGAGCATGGTCATGCCGTCGGCGGCGAGCACGCGGATGGTGTCCAGGACCTCGCCGACCAGCTCCGGGTCAAGGGCCGAGGTGACCTCGTCGAGCAACAGGATTTCCGGCTTCAGCGCCAGGGCGCGAGCGATCGCGACGCGCTGCTGCTGGCCACCCGAAAGCTGGTCCGGATAGCTCGCGTGCTTGTCGGCTAGGCCCACCTTGGCGAGCAGACGGGCAGCATCGGCTTCGACCTCCGGGCGCCGCCAGCCCTTGATCCTGATCGGGGCAATGGTGACATTGCCCATCGCCGTCATGTTCTGGAAGAGGTTGTATTGCTGGAAGACGATGGCGAGCCGGTCGCGAGCATTCTTCAGGCTGCGCCGGCTCGTGTAGTCCACCGCCTCGCCGTCGATCCGCACACTGCCGCTGTTGGGGGGCAGGAGGCCGACCAGGACCCGCAGCAGCGTGCTCTTGCCGGAGCCCGAGGGACCGATGAGGCTCACGATCTCGCCCTTCTCCACCTGGAGCGAGACGTCCCTGAGCACCGGCTTGTCGGTGCCCGGATAGGTGGCGGTGAGGTCAGCGACCGCGAGATGGGGCAAGGCGTCTCTCCAGCCAGGCGCCGAGGCGGCTCAGCGGGTACGAAAGGACGAAGTACAGCACCAGCACGGTGCCGAACACCAGGATGGCCGAGAAACCCCGGGTCGAGAGCACCTTGCCGGCGAAAGTCAGCTCGACCACGCCGAGCTGCGATGCCAGCGCCGTATCCTTGATGAACATGACCATGAAGGCGAAGGCGGGCGGCAGGATTACCCGCCAGGCCTGTGGCAGGACGACGTGGCGGAGCGTCTGCAGCCTGCCAAAATTCATCACTGCGGCCGTGTCCCACTGGGTCTGGTGGATCGAATCGAAACCGGCACGGATGATCTCGGCGCAGAAGGCCGAGGAGATGACGCAGATGCCGATCATCGCCACGCCGAAAAGCGAGACGGAGAAGCGAAAGCCCTGGATGGCGAAGAGCACGATGAAGAGGATGACGAGGAAGGGTATCCGCCGGAAGGTTTCGACATATAGCGTGGCGGCGAGCCGCAGCGGCAGCCAGGCGCGGCCCGGCGTGCGCCGCGCGAAATCGAGCAGGAAGCCCAGCGCGAAGCCGAGGCTGACGCCAACCAACGTCATCAGCAGCGTGCGGCCCATGGCCTCGAGCAGGAAGACCATGTTGTAGTAGGTGAAGAAGCGCGGCACCTCGCTGATGATGCGGTCCAGCATCAGAAGATCTTCGCTCTCACGCGGAACGCATAGCGGCCGATCAGCGCCAGCACCGCCGAGGCGAGGATGGTGATGGCGATGTAGATGAGGGCGGTGACCGAGAAGATCTCGATAGTGCGGAAATTGGTCGTGCTGATGTTGATGGCCCGCCCGGTCAGCTCCTCGACGCCGAAGATCGACGCCATCGATGTACCGAGCACGAGCCAGATGTAGAAACTCGAAAGCGGCGCGAAGAGCGTCTTCGCGATATGCGGGACGATGACGTAGCGGACGATCTGGGCTAGCGACATGCCGAGCACTTCGGCAGCCTCGATCTCGGTCTGCCGGACCGAGATGAAGCCGGCTCGCTGGATTTCGGTGAGATAGGCGCCCGAATTCAGAATCAGGCCGATGAGCACGGCGGTAAACGGCGGCAGCAGGATGCCGACTTCGGGCAGGGCGTAGAAGAGAAAGAAGATCTGCACCAAGGCCGGCGTGTTGGTGAAGAAGACGACGTAGAGATCGACAATCCGATAGATGAGCCGGCCGCCATAGACCTTGCCGACGGCACCGAAGAGGCCGATCAGCGCCCCGCCCCAGAATCCCAGGAAAGCCAGAATCAGGCTGAGCCAGGCCCCTTCGAGCAGATAAGGCAGGTGCTTGAGCGCCTCGCCCCATTGGAAGGTGTAGGTCATCGAAACCCGCCAGTGGCCGGCGGTATCGACCGCCGGCCACGCACGATCAGAAGAACGGGTTCGGCTCGACCTTGACGAGCATGTCGGCGCCGTACCACTGGCGCCACGTCTCGTTGATGAAATCGCTCGAATGCATGTCGTAGAGCAGGATGTTCAGGAAGTTGACGAGGCTCGTATTGCCCTTCTCGACACCGATGCCGCAATAGCCGACGAAGATCGTGTCGGGCAGCACCCGCCACTGCACGTCCGGATAGTTCTCGGTCTGCGCCATGAAGAAGTCGATGTTCTCGACCAGCGCGTCAGCCCGACCCTGGGCCAGCGAGCGGACGGTGTCGGCGATGCTGTCGACGAGCAGCATCTCCGCGTCGGGCAGGTTCTCCTTGTTGAAGTCGACCGGCCAGGTGCCGCGGATATTGACCAGGGTGATGTCGCTGGAATTCAGGTCCTTCCAGCTCTCGGCCGTGACCGCCTCGGTGGTCAGCGCCGCCATCGCCTCGGTGTGCAGCGGCACGGTGTAGTCGATCAGCTTGGCGCGCTCGGCCGTCCGGGTCAGGGCGCCCAAAGAGATGTCAATGGTGCCGGCCGTAATAAAGGGTACCCGCTGCGGCGTCTCGGTCGGCACGAACTCGGCCTCGACGCCGAGCGCCTCGGCGATTCGGTTGCCGATGTCGATGTCGAAGCCCTCGAACTCGTTGGTGGCGCCGTAGGCGCTCATGGGCGGGAAGTTCGGGTTGACGCCGATCTTGATGGTGCCGGACGAGATGATGTCGTCCAGGCTCCTGGCATCGGCCGCCACCAGCGGCAGCAGGGCCAGCGCCGCGACCGCGACGAAGCACGTCCTGACTTGCGAAAGCATGGCTCTTTATCCTCCCAGAGCCCCGGCACTTCGGCCGGCGGCGGGTTGTCGGAAAGTCCACTCGCCGGACAACATCAAGCGTGTCGCCCAGCGTCAACGGAAAAGTTCGCGAGCCGCACAGTCGTGCGCAACTTTCGGCGGCACATCTATCCCGCGCCCTCTTCGATGTTTGCGATCGCCGAGATCGGCACGGGCCGGATGGGTGGCCTGGGCGCCATGAGGGCGAGCTCGTCCACGGGCCGGCCGGTGGCCTCGGCGACCATGGCCGCCATGACCGGCGCGCAGTAGCGCCCCTGGCAGCGCCCCATTCCGGCCCGCGTGCGCCGCTTCAGTGCCCCGATCGAGGCGGCACCGCCTGCGATCGCCGCCTGCAGCGCGGCGAGGCTGACCTCCTCGCAGCGGCAGACCAACGTCTCGGGCGTGGCCAGGCTGTGGCCCGGCGAGGGGGCCGCGTACAGGCTCCAGAGCGCCTCCTGAAAACGCCGGCCCCGCGCCAGTGCCGCCCTCGCCGCCGCAATTGCCGCAGCGTCAGGAGCCAGGCCCAGATCGGCCGCGGACCGTGCCCCGGCGATCGTCCCCTGGGCCTGCGCCACCCGCGCACCGCCGAGGCCACCTGCGTCGCCGGCGACGAAGACCTCCGGCACCGAGCTTCGGCAATCGGCGTCGCGCACCACGCGGAGCTGGTCGAAACCCGGATCGTGGTCGTGGTCGCATCCGAGCGCGCGCGACAACTCGCATTGCGGCAGGAAGCCGTAGCCGCTGGCGACGGTATCGACAGCGTAGCGCCGCTCGCTGCCCGGCATCGGCCGCCCCGCCTCGTCGATCCGGGCGACCACCGCAGCTTCGACGCGGCCGGCGCCCTCGATCCGCACGAGCTGGTGAGCGTGGAGTAAAGGCACGCTGCTCCGGCGCAGGAGCCAGAGATCGCCCAAGCCGTTGCGCACCAGATCGGGTGCGGTACGCGCCATGGCGAGCATAGCGGCCAGGCGTCGCCATGGCGCCGGCGCCGTCTCGACCAGGGCCACTACCTCGACCCCGGCCCGCAGCAACTCCGCAGCGACCTGCAGGTTGAGGGGTCCGTTGCCGGCGACCAGGACGCGGCTGCCGGGGGCCACCCGATAGGCCCGCAGCAGCGTCTGGCAGGCGCCGGTGGTCATTGCCCCGGGCAGGGTCCAGCCGGGCAGCGGGACGCCCCTCTCGTAGGCACCGGTGGCGAGCACCAGCCGCCGTGGCCGGATGAGCCAGCTCATGCCTCTGGCCACGACGCCGATCACGTCGGCGCCGAAGGTACCCCAGACCAGCGCTTCCCGGATGATCCGGACCGGCAGCGCCTCGACCCGTCGCACCAGTTCGAGGCCGGCTCGGAACTGTGCGTCCGTGGCACCTCCGGTGAAGCGATGGCTCCCGGCCAGAGGCTTGAAGTACTGGCCGCCCAGGCTCGCCCGTTCGTCGACCAACACGACCTCGGCCCCGGCGGAAGCGGCAGCCTCGGCTGCGGCAAGCCCGGCGGGCCCGCCGCCGATGACCAGGATGTCCGACGCCAGCTCGGCCCGCACCCTGACCTCCGGCTCGGCGGCCGCCGCCAGGTCGACGGCGTAACCCTGACGTCGCACGTCGACACCGGCCGTCACCGATGTGAGGCAGGCGCGCTTGCCCGGTCTTCCGTCCACCCGGACCAGGCATTCCTGGCAGACCCCCATGCCGCAAAACTGGCTGCGCCGCTCACCGGCCTTTGTGCCGCGCCAGTCGGCGATGCCGGCAGCCGTAAGTGCCGCGGCGAGACTCTCGCCCGCGAGCCCCTCGACACTCCGGCCTTCGAAGGTGAAAGGTACAGGCTCGCCGGCGCGGGCAATGCCAGGGGTTTCGACCCGCCGACCGCTCAAGCCAGCCCCCCATCGACGGTCAGCATCTGCCCGGTCAATCCGCCCGATTGCGGCCCGAGGAGATAGAGCACGGTCTCGGCCACATCCTTTTCCGTCACCATGCGGCCGAGCGCCGTCTCCTCGGCATGCCGGCGCAAGGCCTCTTCGACTGCGGTACCACCCGCGGCCGCCCGGCTGGTCATCCGCTCCACCAGGGCCGCGGTCGCCACCGGACCCGGGGCTACCGCATTGACCCGAATGCCGTGCCGGCCGAGGTCGAGGGCGGTAGCGCGAACGATGCCGAGCACTGCATGCTTGCTCGCGGTGTAGGCGCATTGCCGGGGGTGCGCGCGCGCCGCATTCATCGACGCCATTGCAACGATCGCCCCGCCGCCAGCGGCTCGGAGAGCCGGCACCGCATGCTTGAGTGTGGCCGCCACGCCTCTGACATTGATGGCGAAGACCCGGTCCCACTCGTCGAAGTCGAGCGCCTCCGTTTCCCGCCAGGGCGGCACGATGCCGGCATTGGCGACGACGAGTTCGAGCCCGCCGAAGCGCTCGACCGCCGCCGCCACTCCACGGGTGAGATTGGCCTCCAGGGTGACGTCGCCGGTGACCGCGAGGAAGCCCGCCGGCGGCTCGTGCGCCACCCGGTCGAAGGCGACGCCCCTGGCCCCGGCCGCTGCCAGCAGCTCCGTGATCCGCCGGCCGAAGCCTGTGGCGGCACCGGTGACCAGCGCTGTCTGGCCGGTGAAGTCGTGCCCCATTCCCGCATCCCCTTGCCCGGCAGACCGCCGCTTGACAGCTACCACCCCGCCTCCGCAGAAGAGCACAAACGTGCGCTCTGCGAACACCAAGCTAGACGAGGCCAGCCACTTGGAAAAGATCGCGCCACAACCGATCGCGGTGATCGGTGCCGGCAGCATCGGCACCGCTTTCGCCATCGTCTTCGCCCGGGCTGGGCACGCCGTGCGGTTGTTCGATGCGGATCCTGCCCGCCTCGATCCTGCCGCCCGCCTGATCGAGGCCCGGCTCGGCGACCTCGCCGCCTTCGACCTGCTGGACGAGCCGACGTCTGTCATAGGCGGCCGGATCAGCGGCACGGCCGACCTCGCCGAAGCACTGGCCGGTGCCGCCTATGTTCAAGAATGCGCGCCCGAGGACGTCGCCCTCAAGTGCGGCCTCTTCGCCGAACTCGACCGGCTCGCATCGCCCGATGCCGTGCTCGCCAGCGCCTCCTCCGCCATTCCGATCTCGGCCATCGCCGCCGATCTCGCCGGCCGGGCGCGCTGCCTCGTCGTGCACCCGGGTAACCCGCCCTACCTCCTGCCCGTGGCCGAGCTCGTCCCGGGCCCCTTCACCGCCGGTGCCACCGTGGAAGCCGCCGCCGCCCTCCTCGAAGCGGCCGGGATGGTGCCGGTACGGCTGGAGAAGGAGGCCGAGGGCTTCGTCTTCAACCGGCTCCAGGGCGCCGTGCTGCGCGAGGCCTATTGCCTCGTGCGCGATGGCGTCGCCTCGGTCGAGGCCGTCGATGCCGTGATGCGCGCCGGGCTCGGCCGCCGCTGGGCGGTGATTGGCCCGTTCGAGACGGCTGACCTCAACATCCGGGGTGGCATCGAGGCGCACAACCGGCGCATGGGCCCCGCCTATGCCCGCATGGGGGCCGAGCGTGGCCAGAACGATCCCTGGACGCCCGAGCTCGTGGCCAGGGTTGCGGCCGAGCGCCGGGCCCGCCTGCCGCTCGACGCCTGGGAGGCGCGCACTGCCTGGCGCGACCGGGCGCTGATGGCGCTCGAGCGTTGCCGCCGGGCGCAACCCGACCTGTTCGAGCCCGACTGAACAGGGGCGTGGCCAAGCCGCCCATCCTCGACTGCCCGACCGTCATTATCGGCGGCGGCATCGTCGGGCTCTGTCTCGCCTGGTTCCTCGCCGAGGAGGGGGTCGAGGTGGCGGTACTCGACGACGGCACCGACGCCGGCACCACGGCCAATGCCGGCAGCCTGCACGTGCAAATCCAGAGCCGGCTCATCCGCCGCTTCCCCGAGCTCCTGCCGGGCGTCGAGGCAGCCCTGCCGATGTACCCCCTGGCTGTTCGCCACTGGCAACGCCTGACCAAGCTGCTCCCCACTGACATCGATCTTCGACTCACCGGCGGCCTCATGGTGGCCGAGGACGAGGAGCAGCTCGATTTCCTGCGGACCAAGGCGGCGCGCGAGCGGACGCTTGGCCTCGAGGTCGAGATCCTCGACCGCCGCGCCCTCGACCGGATCGCCCCCTATCTCGGCCCGGCCGTGGTGGGTGCCGAGCGCTGCGCCAGCGAGGGCAAGGTCGATCCGCTCGCCGCCAACACCGCCATCGCGGCCGCGACCCGGGCCGCTGGCGTTGTCCTTCATCGCGGCACCCGCGTCCTCGCCATTACGCCGGACGGCGCCGGGTACGCCCTGCAAACCGCGGCCGGCATGGTCCAGGCTAGGCGCCTCGTGATCGCCGCCGGTGCCGGCACGGGAGCCCTCCTGGCACCGCTTGGCGTACATGTGCCGACGGCGGCCGAGCCCCTGCACATGAACGTAACCGAACCCGCGGCGCCCCTGATCGGCCACCTGGTCCAGCACGCCGAGCGGATGATCACGATGAAGCAGCTCGCCACGGGCCAGCTCGTCATCGGCGGCGGCTGGCCGGCGCGGGCCGGCAGCGCTTACCGCCCGCCCGAAGTACTGCGCACCAGCCTCGCCGGCAATCTCGGCCTCGCGGTACATATCGTTCCCGAGGTGGCGCGTGCCCGGCTGCTCCGCTCCTGGGCCGGAATCAACACGACGACCGATGGCCGCTCGGTGCTCGGCCCGGTGCCCGAGCGGCCGGGCATCTTCATGGCGCTGCCGGGCGATGCCGGCTACACGCTCGGCCCGCTCGTCGCCCGCCTCGTCGCGGACCACATGCTCGGCCGCCGGCCGGAGCTCGACCTCGACGCCTACACCGCCGACCGCTTCCGCGCTGCCGCTCCGGCCGCTTGACCCGCCGCCAATCGGGCATGGACCCTGCTAATCGGGCATGGCCAGGGCCATCTGCTGGGCCGCCTCCTGCAGGACGGGGAGAAAGCGCTCGCGCATGGTCGCGGCGTCCACCCGGCCGGAGGGCGCACCGATGGCAAGTGCCGCGACCGCCCGCCCGGCACGGTCCCTGAGCGGCACGGCGATGGAGCAAAGCCCGGGCTCCAGCTCCTGGTCGACGAGCGACCAGCCCTTCTGTCGGGCCTCGAGGATGGCGTCGCGCAGCTTCACCCGGCTCGTCACCGTCCGCGCATTCAGCTTTTCGGGCGAGATCCGGGCAAGATAAGCGTCCAGCGCCGCATCGTCCTGGGCAGCCAGCAGCACCCGCCCCATCGAGGTGACATAGGCCGGCAGGCGGCCGCCGATGGTGGCGGCGATGTTCACCACGCGCTTGGCGTTGCTGCGCGCCACGTAGACGATCTCGTCGCCGTCGAGCACCGCCACCGAGCAGCTCTCGTTGAGCCTGGCGGAGACGTCCGCCATTACCGGTTGCGCCACCTCGACGATGCTGAGGGATGCGATCACCGAATAACCGAGCTCGAGCACTTTTGGCCGGAGCTGGAAGAGCTTGCCGTCGGTCGACGCATAGCCCTCGCGCACCAGGGTCAAGAGGAACCGCCGCACGGCGGCGCGCGGCAGATCGGTCTCCGCCGCCACCTCGCTCAGCGTCATCCGGGGTCTGGCGCGGGTGAAGGAGCGGATCACCTCGAGCCCGCGCGCCAGCGAGTTGACGAAGTCCCGATCGTCGCCGTTCTCCGCCATGACCTTGACCGAACCCCGCACTTCTTTGCCGTTGCGCACGGCCATCCTCCCCCCGATAATTGCGAACGCTTGTTCGCATTGCAAATCGCTGCGAGCGCTAATCCCGGGAGGAGCCACAGGATGACCATCGTCGGAACGCCGTTCAGTCGCCGCCGCATGCTCGCCGGCACGTCGGCCATGGGCCTTGCCGCTGCCCTGCCGCTGCGCCCGGCGCGCGCCCAGGACGTGACGATCCGCTGGTGGTCGCCGCAGGCCTCCCCCGAGCAGCTCGCCGCCTACGAATTCCAGATCGCCGCCTTCGAGGCCCTCCATCCCGGCGTCAAGGTCGTCTTCGAGAAAACTTCCGACGAGGGCTATGCACCGCAGCTCGCGGCCGCCTTCGCCAGCGGCGAGGTCCCCAACGTCGTCACTCACCTGCCGTCATTCGCCGTTTCCAACTACTGGGTCAATGGCCTGCTCGAGCCCTTCAACGAGGTCATCGAGGCAATCGGGACCGACAAGTTCTATCCCGACGCCAACCGCATCTACGAGGTCGATCCCGGCCAATATGCCGGCACCGGCATCGGCAACAGCGCCGCCAACATGCTCTGGGTGCGCAAGGACCTGATGGAGAAGGCCGGCATCGCCGACATTCCGATCACCTGGGACGAGCTCAGGGCAGCCTGCCAGGCCATGCAGGGCGGTGGCATCTACGGCGCGCCCCTGCCCT
>JAUIID010000184.1 GCA_030431615.1 Alphaproteobacteria bacterium | reverse complement strand
TGCCCGGGCGAACCCTGCCCGCATCGAGCA
Source organism: Alphaproteobacteria bacterium (assembly GCA_030431615.1). Lineage (GTDB taxonomy): Bacteria > Pseudomonadota > Alphaproteobacteria > Geminicoccales > Geminicoccaceae > SLRI01. The sequence goes on along the minus strand of JAUIID010000184.1, from coordinate 11,514 downwards.
ACGAGCCATGACCGTGCCCGCCAACCGGCGTCGCCTGGCTGCCATCACCGCCGCCGACATCGTCGGCTATTCCGGGCGCATGGAGGCCGATGAAGCGGGCACGCTGGACCAGCTTCGCGCTCTCTTCGACGAGACGGTGGCGCCGAGCGTCGCCGCGTTCGACGGCCGCCTGTTCAAGACCATGGGCGACGGCTTTCTCGCCGAGTTCAAGAGCGCCCTCGGCGCCGTCGAGCACGCCCGTCACCTGCAGGCGGCCGTGGCCGCCAGTACGGAAGCGTCGTCCCGCAAGCTCGTCTTCCGGATCGGCGTCAGCCTCGGTGACGTCATCGTCGCGGGCGACGATCTCTTCGGCAATGCCGTCAACATCGCCGCCCGCATGGAGAAGCTGGCCGAGCCCGGCGGCATCTGCGTCTCGGCCGCGGTGCACGAGCATGTCCGCCATGCACCGGGCCTTTCGTTCACCGATCTCGGCCCCCAGCCCGTCAAGGGCCTCGTTCAGCCGGTCCACGCCTACCGCCTGCTCGGCGCCGCCGCACCGGTTCGCCCGGCGGCCGGACCGCCGCCCGGGGACGCCCGTCCCTCACTCGTCGTCATGCCACTGCGCAATCTCGGCGGTGCCGAAACCGACGGCTACTTCGCCGACGGCATGGTCGAGGAGCTGATCACCGGCCTCGCGCGCATTCGCTGGCTCACCGTGATCGGCCGCAACTCCGCCTTCGCCGTGCACGGCCGCACCGGCGGCGCCGGCGAGGCCGCCGCCGCGCTCGGCGTGCGCTACGTGCTCGAAGGCAGTGTGCGACGGGCCGCCGATCGCGTGCGGCTCAATGTCCAGCTCCTCGATGCCGCCACGGGCAGGACGCTCTGGGCCGAGCGTTTCGAAGGCAGCGTCGCCGACGTCTTCGAGCTGCAGGATCGCATCACCGAAGGCGTCATCGGTGCCATCGAGCCCAGGGTGAAGGAAGCGGAGATCGAGCGGGCGCGGCGCAAGCGCCCAGAAGATCTGGGCGCCTGGGACCACTATCTGCGCGCCGTCGCCTGCATGTACGAGAACACGCCCGAGGGACGCGGCGCCGCGCTGGAACAGGTGGCCCGGGCGCTGGCCATCGACCCCGGTTATGCCGAGGCGCACGGGGTCGCCGCCTGGTGCCATTTCGCTCGCGGGCTCTGGGAGACCGCCGTCGACCGGCACGATCCGGAGGCAGCCCTGCACCATGCCAGGGCCGTGCGGGCATCCCGTACCGAAGATGCGACGACGCTCGCCCACGGCGCCATCGCCTATGCGTTCGCCACGGGTGACCATCCGGCAGCGCTGGAGATGATCGAGCGCGCTATCCTGCTCAATCCGAGCTCGGTGCACGCCCACGGCCACGGTTCGGTGATCAACACCTGGGCCGGCAACTATGCCCGGTCGATCGAGCTTGGTGAACGGGCCGTGGCGCTCTCGCCGTTCGATCCCTTCAGCGTCATGGCCTGGGCCGGCATGGCCGGCGCCCGGCTGCGGCTCGGCGAGTATGAAGCCGCGCATGACCTGGCCCGCAAGGCCGTGCAGATCGACCCGGCGCACGTCCCCTCGCACCTCATTACGATCGCCGGGCTCGTCCGACTGGGCCGGCTCGACGAGGCGCGCGCGGCGGCGGCCCGCTTCAGGGCGATCGCACCGGGCTTCCGCATCGGGCGGCAGCATCCGGTCCTGACGCCCTTCGCCCCCGACTTTCGCCTGGCAGGCCTTCCCGACGCGGCGCCCAGCGGCTAAAGCGGGCTCGGCAACCAGAACGGGGAGGACGCCATGGCGGAACGCAGGAACGAGTACGAGATCATCGAACGGGCCTTCGGCAACCTGATCGGCGGCAACATGCGGCTCCGCCAGCTCTGGACCGGAGCGGCCTGGGCCGAGGGGCCGGTCTATTTCCGCGACGGCGACTTCCTCCTCTTCTCGGACATCCCCAACAACCGCATCATGCGCTTCGTCCCGGATCACACGGGGCTCGAGGGCACGATGAGCGTCTATCGCCAGCCGGCGCACAACACCAACGGCCACACCCGCGACCGCGAGGGCCGGCTGATCTCCTGCAGCCACGGTGCCCGCTGCGTCTTCCGCACCGAGCTCGACGGCACGGTGACCACGCTGGTCGACAGCTTCGAGGGCAAGCGCCTGAACTCGCCCAACGACGTGGTGGTGAAATCCGACGGCACGATCTGGTTCACCGACCCGTCCTACGGCATTCTCAGCGACCTCGAGGGGCACAAGAGCGAGCCGGAATATGGCGGCTGCCACGTCTTCCGCCTCGACCCGAAGGACGGCAGCCTCACCGCCGTCTGCACCGACTTCGTCAAGCCCAACGGCCTCGCCTTCTCGCCGGACGAGAAGCTGCTCTACATCGCCGACACCGGCGCCAGCCACGACCCGAACGGCCCGCGGCACATCCGCAAGTTCGAGGTGCGCGCCGACAATACCCTGGCCGGCGGCGAGGTCTTCGCCACGTGCGATGCCGGGCTCTTCGACGGCTTCCGCTGCGACACCGCCGGGCGCATCTGGTCCAGCGCCGCGGACGGCGTGCACTGCTTCGACACCGGCGGCACGCTGCTCGGCAAGATCCACGTGCCCGAGGTCGTGGCCAATGTCTGCTTCGGCGGTGCCAAGCGGAACCGGCTCTACATCTGCGGCACCACCTCGCTCTACGCCATCTACACCCACGTCAACGGCTGCCAGCTTCCCTGAGCAGCGCCGCTGAGCGCCTGGGCCGCGAACCTTGAGCTTCATTATCTCGAAGCTCGCCTGGATCGTGCTGATGCCGAGCAGCCTGCTGAGCTGCCTGCTCCTGCTCGGCGTCCTCCTGCGCCGCTGGTGGCTGGTCAGGAGCGTGGTCGCCGTGCTCTTCCTGCTGGTCGCCCTGCCGGTCGGGTTCTGGCTGCATTTGCCGCTGGAGAACCGTTTCCCCCGCCCGGCAACACCGCCGGCGCGGGTCGACGGGATCGTCGTCCTTGGCGGTGCCCAGGAGCAGGAGATCACGTCCGAGCGAGGCGTCCTGGCGCTCGACCACCACGGCGAACGGCTGATCGAAGGCGTGGCGCTGGCCGAACGCTACCCGGCGGCCCGCCTCGTCTTCACCGGCCGCAGCGGCGCACTTGGAGGAGGCGGCGAGAGCGAGCAGGTGGTCAACGAACTCTATGTCGATCTCGTCGGCTTCGACCAGCAGCGAGTCGTCTACGAGGACCGCTCGCGCAACACCTGGGAGAACGCGCTCCGCACGCGGGAGATCGTGGAGCCCGGGCCGGACGAGGTCTGGCTGCTCGTCACCTCCGCGGCCCACATGCCGCGCTCGATGGGCATCTTCCGCCGGATCGGCTGGGAGCCCGTGCCCTGGCCGGTCGACTACCAGACGCCGGGCGGCCTCGCCTGGCCCCGCCACTACTCGCCGGCGGCGCGGCTCGACGAGCTCGACGTGGCGGTAAAGGAATGGCTCGGCCTTCTCGCCTACTGGCTCATGGGGCGGACCAGCGCGCTGTTCCCTGCCCCCTTTCCCGACACCCCGCCGGCTACCCCGGACGACAGGGTTGTCAAGCCCGCGCCACAGGTTAACCTCGGCAGCACAATGTCTCAGGGAGATACGAGATGACCAGCAACCGACGTACGGCGCTCCTCGGCGCTGCCGCCATTGCCCTGGCCACCGCCTGTGCCACACCGGCCATGGCCCAGGATCAGTCCTTCATCCTGACCACGGCGACGACCGGTGGCACCTACTACCCGGTGGGCGTGGCCCTCGCCACGCTCGTCAAGGTGAAGCTGCAGGCCTCCGATGGCATCGACATGTCGGCGATCAGCTCGGCCGGTTCCGGCGAGAACATCAAGCTGATGCGCGAGGGCCAGGCCCAGTTCGGCATCCTCCAGGGCCTCTTCGGCCGCTACGCTGCGCAGGGCTCCGGCCCGCTCGAGGGCGAGGGCAAGCAGGAGTGGCTGCGCTCCGTCTCGATGCTCTGGCAGAACGTCGAGCACTTCATCACCACGGAGGAACTGGCCCCGACCGGCACCATCGACGACCTCAAGGACTTCGCCGGCAAGCCCTTCTCGATCGGTGCCAAGAACTCGGGCACCGAGGGCTCCGGCCGGGAGATCCTGAACGGCCTCGGCATCGATCCCGAGAGCATGGAGCTCGTCTACCAGGGCTACGGGCCCACGGCCGAGGGCCTGCAGAACGGCACCATCGTCGGCGCCAACATCCCGGGCGGCGTGCCGGTCTCGGCGATCACCCAGGCCTATGCCTCGCGCGACGACCTCGTCATCCTCGAGTTCACGCCCGAGCAGATCGAGCGGGCGAACGGCGGCGACGAGCTCTGGACCGCCTACGTCATTCCGGGCGGCAGCTATCCCGGGCAGGACGGGGATGTCGCCACCATCGCCCAGCCGAACTTCCTCGGCGTGCACGCCGATATCGACGAGGAGGCCGTCTACAAGATCACCAAGACCATGTTCGAGAACCTGGGCTTCCTGCAGAACATCCACCCCGCGACGCAGGCCATGTCGCTGGAGGCGGCGCTCGCCGGCCTGCCGGCACCGCTGCATCCGGGGGCGGTCCGCTTCTACGAGGAGGTCGGTGTCGAGATTCCGGCCCGCCTGTTGCCGAACTGAGGCCGTTGGTCCGAGCCGTGACGACGGGGTCCCGCCCCGTCGTCACCGCCTGATCCGCCCGCATGGCCGAGAAGCTGGACGAAGCCGGCGAGCTGACCACGCCGACACGTGAGGGCACAGGCCCCGTCTACGCCCGCGCCGTGCTGGCGCTGTCGGTGCTGATCTCGCTCTTCCACATCTACGCCAACAGCATCGGCCGGCTCGACGACCTCCTCCTGACGTCCCTGCACTGGGGCGGCTTCGCGCTCCTCTGCGTCCTGCTCTATCCGCTCCGGCCGGGCGGCAGCCGCGTCGTCTTCTGGATCGACGTGTCGCTCGGGCTCCTCGCCGTCGCCGCCGCCGTCTACGTCAACTGGGCCTTCGACGCCATTTACGACCGGGGCGTGCGCTTCATCTGGTCCGACTGGGTGATGGCCTGCCTCGCCATCCTCCTGGCGCTGGAGATGGCCCGGCGCACTGCCGGCCTCTTCATCCCCTGCCTCGCCATCGTCGCCCTCGTCTACCTCGCCGGCGGCGGCGCCTACGTTCCGGGCATGTTCCGTTTTCCGGGCCTGACGCTCGAGACGACGCTCTTTCGGGCCTATGTCGAGCTGGTCGGCATGTTCGGCCCGATCGCCCGGATCAGCGCCACCTTCGTCTTCATGTTCGTGCTGTTCGGCGCCTTCCTCGTCCGCTCGGGGGCCGGCGCCTTCGTCATCGACCTCGCACGCGCCGTCGCCGGCCGGGTGGTCGGCGGGCCCGGCTTCGTCGCCGTGCTGGGCTCGGCCCTGACCGGCACGGTCACGGGCTCCGCCGTCGCCAATACCGTCTCGACCGGCGTCATCACCATCCCGCTTATGAAGAAGGCCGGCTTCCCGGCGAAGTTCGCGGCCGGCGTCGAGGCCGCCGCCTCGACCGGCGGCCAGCTCATGCCGCCGATCATGGGGGCCGGCGCCTTCGTCATGGCGACCTACACCCAGATCTCCTACCTGACGATTGTCGCCGTCTCGATCCTGCCGGCCATCCTCTATTTCTTCTCGGTCGCGGTCTGGGTCAGGATCGAGGCGAAGAAGCACGACATCACCGGCATCGACGAGGACTCCCCGGGGGTCCTGGAGATCCTCCGGCGCGGCGGCATCAGCTTCCTGATCCCGATGGGCGTGCTCATCGTCATGCTGCTCAAGGGCTTCACGCCCACCTACGCCGCCGCCTTCGCCATCATCGCGGTGATCGGCTCGTCCTGGCTGACGAGGACGCCCATGGGCCTCCTCGCCATCGTCGACGCACTCGCCCTCGGCGCCCGCAACATGGTGATGACCGCCATGCTGCTCGTCTCGGTCGGCCTCATCGTCATGGTCGTCGAGACCACCGGCATCGGCAACACGCTCTCGCTGATGCTGGCGAGCTGGGCCGACGGCAACCTCATGATCGCCCTCGTGCTGGTCGCCCTCGCCTCCCTCGTGCTCGGCATGGGCCTGCCGGTGACGGCAGCCTACATTGTGCTCGCCACGCTCTCCGCCCCGGCCCTCTTCCAGATGATGAACGACGCCGCCATCGTCGACATGATTACCCAGGGCACCCTCCCCCAGGCCGCCCAGGCGGTCTTCATGCTGGCCGACCCCGAAGCGATGACGAAGCTCCAGGGGCCGCTGCCCCAGGAGGAGGCGGCCGCCCTTTATGCCCTGGTACCCAGCGATTTCTCGCGCACCCTCTACCAGCAGGCGCTGGACCCGGCGCTCCTCGCCACGACGCTGCTTTCGGCGCACATGATCATCTTCTGGCTGAGCCAGGACAGCAACGTGACGCCACCGGTCTGCCTGACCGCCTTCGCCGCCGCCGCCATCGCCAAGACGCCGCCCATGGCCACCGGCCTCACCGCCTGGCGGATCGCCAAGGGCCTCTACATCGTCCCCATCCTCTTCGCCTACACCCCCTACCTCAATGGCGACTGGCTCACCGGCCTCGAGATCACCTTCTTCGCCGCCTTCGGCATCTATGCCCTCGCCGTCGGCTTCGAGGGCCACGGCGAGCACCCGATCCCGCACTGGCTCCGCCCCGTCATCTTCGCCATCGGCGTCTTCCTCATCTGGCCAACCGGCCGCCTCTCCCAAGTCGTCGCCGTTCTGGCCCTGGTCGCCGTCATGATCCTCGCGGCGAAGCTGGCCCCGAAGCGCGAGTATGCGTCGCCGGTCGAGGCGGAGTAGGGGGCGAAACCTCCTCGGGGAGGTCTGTCACCAGTTCCCTGTCTCAATCGAGAGGTGCGGTTCAGCCAACCGAACAGATCCAGTTCGAACGTATTGGCGTGACGATTTGAACCTTTCCTCCCGATGGTGAGGATCAAGATGACGAGCGAAGAATGCCGACGCCAGCCCCCTACGCGTCGAGCATTCGCCGGCTTTGCGAACGGTCAGCCCGCCTATCCGCTAGCGGGAGGCATGGGCGTCGCGTGGCGCGCGGGAGATGTGGTTCTGAAGCCCAGCCCCGGGGCCGCCGAGGCGCGATGCCACGCCAAAACGCAAGAGGGGATGGTCGAGGTATCCGACTGCCGTTTCCAGCGCCCCATATCGGTGCCGGATCCGCCTGGCGGATGGGAAATCGACGGGTGGGTCGCTTGGCGCTAGATCGAGGGAGAGACGGCTCCTGATCGCGGGCGTGAGATCGTGCTCGCAGCACGCGCCTATCATGAGCTCATTGCGACCCTGCCCTGTGATCCTGCGCTCCTGGCGTGAACGGGGCCTTGGGCGCGAGCGGATCGTGTCGCATGGGGAGAAGCGCAAGCTGATTACCCTACTGACTACCTCGTCATGCTGGCGCCACTACTCGCCGAACGGCTGCCTGCGCTCCCAACGCAACGCGTCCATGGCGACCTGACGGGAAACGTCGTCTTCGCGCCGGGAGTTGCTCCCGGGATAATCGACCCCACCCTCTAGTGGCGCCCCGCAGCATTTGCCGAGGCGGTCGTTCTAGTCGATCAAGGGTGGTTCGCCCCGACGCCTGATCTGGCACCATTTGCCGACACACCCGCGCTCGCAGCGATGCTATGTCGTGCGGCGGCGAGACGTATCGCGGAGCAGCCTGAGCAAGTCGCCGCCAAGGGAAAGAATGCAGTTGAAGCAATGACCATTGCGCGGCGTGTCAAGACCTGGGTCGACGCAGTTCTCGACCGCCTGGGGCGTGGCTGAGCAATTTTGTCAGATGCCCGGTCATGCAGCGTCGCGAACCGCATCCGCCGTTCCCAGCAATTCCTCATCGCTCTCACACAATGCGGCTGGGTCTGCCTCACCGCCTTGGGCATCTACGCCCTCGCCGTCGGCTTCGAGGGGCACGGCGAGCATCCCATCCCGCACCATTTCCGCCCGGTCATCTTCGCCATCGGCGTCTTCCTCATCTGGCCCACCGGCCGCGTCTCGCAAATCGCCGCCGTCCTGGCCCTGGCCGCCGTCATGATCCTTGCGCCGAAGCTGGCAGCGACTCACGGCCGTACCGCGCCTGCCTCGCAGTACTGGATTATGCGTGACCGCGATTAGGGTCGACGGTCAGAGCAACTTGCGGCGTTGCCGATAGACTTTCGCACCTTTTACAAGATAATGACAATTGGCCATCATTGCATGAAGATTTCAGCCAGATGCTCAAGGGCGCATTCAACGCGGCGATCTATCATTCGGTCGTGGCCATCCGGGCATTGATCCGCCGCCCCGCCATCCGCTCGCTGCTCTACGATGCCTGGAACCGCACGATGTTCTCGGGCATGTGGATTCACGAGCAGATGATCGCCGACAAGGCGCGGGTCGACGCCTATCAGAGGGCCATTTCGGACCACATCGAGAAAGGCGACATCGTCGTCGACCTCGGCACCGGGACGGGCATCCTCGCGATGCTCGCGGCGAGGCGGGGTGCTGCCAGGGTCTTTGCCATCGACCATGGCGAGATGATCGAAACCGCAAGGCGGCTGGCCGCCGCCAACGGCATCGGACAGATCGAGTTCCTGCGCATGCACAGCAGCAAGTTCACGCCGCCCGAGAACGTGGACGTGGTGCTGCACGAGCAGATCGGCAGCCACCTGTTCGACGAGCACATGATCGCCAACCTGACGGATCTGCGCGATCGCATCCTGCGGCCCGGTGGCAGGATCCTGCCGAGCCGCTTTGCGCTCTTCCTCGAGCCGATCTCGCTGCACGAGGAGTATCGGGTTCCGTCGTTGCATCAGAACACGGACGTGCACGGCCTCGATTTCAGCTGCCTCGCGCCGGCCGGCGGCGGCACCGACGCGATTACCTTCGATGCCAGCGTGCAGCGCGTTGTCCTCAATCGCGAGGTGTCCCACCTGCTCGCCACGCCCGAACCGATCATGACGGTCGACCTCGAGACCATCGATCCCTCCCATCTCCCGAAGGCGCTGGAGTTCCGCAAGGAGGTGACGGCGGCGGGAGAGCTGGACGGGTTCTGCCTTTATTTCGACGTGCTGTTCGATGCGGACAACGTGCTGTCGACCTCGCCGCTCGGCCGTTCGACGAGCTGGAAGATCACCATGATCAGGGTGCCGGTCGAGAGGCTGACGATCGGCGATGTCCTGCACTGCCGGCTCGAGATCGGCGCGGTCACGAACATCGCCACCTGGCGGCTGCACTACGCCGTCGAGCGCGCCGGGCGCGTCGTCGAGCTGCCGCAGCGCGGCGACCAGGATGGATCGCGCAAGGCATCCTGAACGTCCGCACGACACCTCGAACAGCGGTGGCCGAGGAGGCTGGCTCGGCGAGGCCGCCGGCGCCTCAGCCGGCAGCGAGCTCCCTGCAGAGGGCATACAGCCCCGCCTTGGTCTCGATACCGATGCCGGGGGTTTCCGGCAGCTTCACCCTGCCCGCCTCGACCCTGATGCCGTCGGCGAAACCGCCGAAGGGCTGGAAGATGCCGGGGTAGCTCTCGTTGCCGCCGAGATGCAGGCCGGCGGCGATGTTGAGGCTCATTTGGTGGCCGCCATGCGGGACGACGCGGCGGCTGGACCAGCCATGGGCGTCGAGCATGGCAAGCGTGCGGGTGTACTCGCAGAGGCCATAAGAGAGGGCGCAGTCGAACTGCAGCCAGTCGCGATCGGGGCGCATGCCGCCATAGCGGATGAGGTTGGTGGCATCGATGGTCGAGAAGAGGTTCTCGCCGGTGGCCATCGCATGCCGATAATGAGGGGCGAGCTCGGCCTGGAGCGCGTAGTCGAGCGGGTCGCCGGCCTCCTCGTACCAGAGGAGCCCCAGGGACTCGAGGGCGCTGGCATAGGCGATGGCGGTCGCGCGGTCGAAGCGGCCATTGGCGTCGACGGCGACATGGGCGCCGCTGCCGGCGACGCCGATCACGGCCTCGATGCGCTGCATGTCCTCAGGCAAGGGCGCACCGCCGATCTTCAGCTTGAAGTCGACATAGCCCATGTCCTGGTAGGACTTCACCTCGTCGACGAGGCCGTCGATGCCCTTGCCCGGGTGGTAGTAGCCGCCGGCGGCGTAGACCCAGACACTGTCGTCGGCGACGCCCCCCTTGTAGCGGTCGGCGAGCAGGCGCCAGAGGGGGACGCCCTCGATCTTGGCGAGGGCATCCCAGACGGCCATGTCGAGGGTGCCGACGGCGACCGAGCGTTCGCCGTGTCCACCGGGCTTCTCGTTGACCATCATGCGATCCCAGCAGCGGAAGGGATCGATCAGGCCGCTCTCCGGATCGAGGAGGCTCTCGGGCGCGGCCTCGAGCAGGCGCGGGATCATGCGGTCGCGCATGATGGCCCCGGCGGCGTAGCGGCCGTTGGAGCTGAAGCCGAAGCCGGTTACCGGCCTGCCGTCGCGGATCACGTCGGTGGTGACCGCGACCAGCGAGCAGGTCATCTTCGAGAAGTCGATATAGGCGTTGGCGATCTGCGAGCTGATCGGGGCCGCGGTCTCGCGAATGGACGTGATGCGCATCAGTGGGTCAGCCTGCCGAGCCACGTCCCCGCATCCGGCAGGCCCTTGGCGGGACCGATCGCGGCGACGGTGGGTTTGGGGTTGGTGAGGATGCGGGTGGCGACGCGGGCGATGGCGGCTTTGTCGACGGCTTCGTAGCGGGTGGTGAGCTCGGCCGGGGTGAGGTAGTCGCCGAAGCAGAGGAACTGGCGGGCAATGTCCTCGCAGACGGAGAAGCAGCCTTCCTGGCCCATGAGCAGGCTCGCCTTGAGCTGGGCCTTGGCACGGCGGAGCTCGGCCTCGCCGATGCTGGAGGCGAGGTCCCTGAGCTCGCCGGCAATCACGCGGATGAGCTCGGGCACGTCCTTCTCGCCGGTGCCGGCATAGATGCCGAAGACGCCGGAATCCTTGTGCAGGCCGGAGAAGGTGAAGACGGAGTAGCAAAGCCCCCGGTTCTCGCGGACCTCCTGGAAGAGGCGCGAGGACATGCCGCCGCCGAGGGCCGTCGAGAAGACCTGGAGCGGGATGAAGTCCGGGTCGGTATAGGCGAAGGCCTCGAGGCCGAGGCAGATGTGGACCTGCTCGAGGTCGCGGCCGGAGAGCCACTCGCTGCCGGCGTAGCTGGCGGGCTCGGGGACCGGCTTCGGGCTCTTCGGCAGGTCGCCGAACTTCTCGCCGGCGAGGGCGACGATGGCCTCGTGCTCGACCTTGCCGGAGGCGGCGACGATCAGCGCCTCGGGGCCGTAGTGGCTGTCGATGAAGCGCTGCAGGGCATCCCGCGGCAGGGACTCGATGATCGCCTCGGAGCCCAGGATCGAGCGGCCGATCGGCTGGTTCGGAAAGGCCGCCTCCTGGAACTGGTCGAAGACGAGATCGGAGGGGGTGTCGAGGGTCTCGCCGATCTCCTGCAGGATGACGTGACGCTCCTTCTCGAACTCCTCGGGGTCGAAGGTCGAGTGGCGGAGGATGTCGGTCAGGATGTCGGCGGCG
>JAUIID010000183.1 GCA_030431615.1 Alphaproteobacteria bacterium | reverse complement strand
AGCGCCACCGAGCCTTCGCGGTAGCGCTCGTCCCGGTCCTTCCTGAGCTCCCAGTACCAGTTGTCCGTGACCTCGTGATCGTCCCACTGGGCGAGCATGGGCACGGCGGCGTTGAAGCGGCGGAGGTTCTCGTCCTGGAAGTTGTAGGCATGGTTGCCGCGGAACTCGGCGAGCGTCTCGGCGACCTTGCTCTTCGCCTCGGTGGTCACGTTCCGCCAGATGCCGCCATCCGGCAGGGCCTGCTCGGGCTGGATCGGGTTGTCGGCATAGATCGTGTCGCCGGAATGGATGAAGAAGTCGGGCTCGGTTCGCCGCATGGTCTCGTAGATGCGCATGCCGTCGAAATCGGGATTGATGCCCCAGCCCTGGCCGGCCGTGTCGGCCGACCAGAGGAAGCGGATGGCGCGCCTGGTGGCCGGCGGCGTGGCGAAGCTGCCGGTGACCGGCAGGCTCAGGGTCCGGAGGTCGGCGAGGTCGAGGAAGCGAATTTCGTAGAAGATGCGCTGGCCGGCGGGCAGGCCCCCGAGGTCGAGCTTTGCCGTGAAGTCGCTGTCGACGAGGGCGTGGGCCGGTGGTGCGGTCACGGCCTCGGCCATGTCCTCGCGGGTCGACCAGCGGACCAGCATGCGGCCCGGCCGGTCGGCCTTCGACCAGAGGATGGCGCTGCCCGGCTGGAAGTCGCCGATTTGGGCGCCGCAGGGGGCGGCGATCCGCGCCTTGTCGCTGGTGATGGTGGCCTGCGCGAAGCCGCGGGCCGGCAGGAGCGTTGCGGCGGCGGCCAGCGTGGAGCGCTCGAGCAGGCGGCGCCGGGTGACGAGCGGGCTCCGCATGCGCGGTACTTCCTTTCGGTCGATCCGGGTCAGTAGAGCAGGTCGCGCAGGCCGAGCGAGATCCAGGGCAGGTAGGTCACGGCCATGACGCAGGCGACGATGACGAGGAAGAACGGCAGGAGGGCCGGCACGATGCGTTCGATCGGCAGGCGGGCCACGGCACAGGCGGCGAAGAGATTGACCCCCACTGGCGGGGTGATCATGCCCATGGCGAGGTTGATCACCATGATGAGCCCGAAATGCACGGGATCGACGCCGAAGCCGATGGCGATCGGGACGAGGATCGGGGCGAGGACGAGGATGGCGGCGGCGGTCTCGATGAACATGCCGACGAGGAAGAGGAAGGCGTTCACCGCGAGCAGGAAGGAGAAGCGCGAGGTGAAGGTGTCCTGGACCCAGGTCGTCGCCATGGCCGGCAGGCCGGTGCGCGACAGGAGGAACGAGAAGAGCGAGGCGGCGGCGATGATCAGCATGACGACCGCGGTGGCGATGGCGGTCTCGCGCAGCACGTCCCGGAGCTTCGGCCAGGTCAGCTCGCGATAGACGAAGGCGCCGACCACGAGGGAGTAGAAGACGGCGATGCCCGAGGCCTCGGTCGGCGTGAAGACGCCGGCATAGATGCCGCCGACGACGATGACCGGCATGATCAGCGCCGCCGAGGCGCCGGCCGCGGCGGGGCCCAGGGCCTCGCGCTCGGCACCGTCCTCGTTGCCGTAGCCCTTGAGGCGGCAATAGACGAGGAGGAAGAGGATCAGGCTGCCGGCAACGAGGATGCCCGGGCCGAAGCCGGCGATGAAGAGCTGGCCGATCGAGGTGTCCGTCGCCACGCCATAGAGGATGAGCGGGATCGAGGGCGGGATCAGCACGCCGAGCTCGGCGCTGGCCGCCTGGACCGCGGCAGCGGTCGGCGCCGGGTAGCCGTGCTGCACCATGGCCGGGATCAGGATGGCGCCGATGGCGAAGGTGGTGGCGACCGACGAGCCCGAGACGGCGGCGAAGATCATGCAGGTGACGACGCAGGAGGCGGCGAGGCCGCCCTGGACGCCGCCGACCAGGGCGCGGGCGAAGCCGACGAGCCGCCTGGAGATGCCGCCCGCCGCCATGAGGTTGCCGGCCAGGATGAAGAGCGGCACGGCCATCAGGGGGAAGCTGTCGATCCCCGTGAGCATGCGCTGCGCCACGAGGATCAGCGGCAGGCGGGTGAAAGCCTCGATGCCGATGATCGAGGCAAGCGCGAGGCTGATCGCCACCGGCACGCCGAGGGCGATCAGGACGATCAGCGTCAGCATGATGGCGGCGTTCACGGGCGGTTCGCTCCAACCGGCCTCATGCGATCGTGTCCAGATGCGCCTCGTGGATGGTGGCACCCGGCTCGAGCAGCTCGCCGGTGCGGACCACGACCGCAAGCGCGGCGAGGCAGCCGCCGACCGGCAGCGCCAGGTAGATCCAGAAGATCGGAATCTCGAGCCCGGCGAGCGTCTGGCTCTGGGTGCGCATCACCATGTCGATGCCGGTCCAGACGAGGATGACGAGGAAGAGCAGGGCCAGGGCACCCGAGAAGATCTGCAAGGCCCGGCCGAGCTGGCGCGGCACGGCGCGCACCAGGACCTCGGCCGCGATCATCGCCCCCTCGCGGAACGCGGCGGCGGCGGCGAGGTAGACCGTCCAGATCATGATCGAGCGGACCAGCACCTCGGACCAGGTCGAGGGCTGGCCCAGGACGAAGCGCATGAAGACCTGGTAGCAGGTGAACGTGGCCATCAGCGCCACGCCCACCATGGCGAGGGCGAGGGCAGCTTCGGTCAGCCCGCGCTCGACGCTGCGGATCGCGCGGAGCCACGCGGGACGCCGCCAGGGCGTCCCGCCGGCCGGTGGCGCTGCCGTCACCAAGACACCGGCCCCGGTGCTACTGCGCCCGGATGCGCTCGATCAGCTCGTCACCGTACTGGTCGGTATAGGCCGTGTAGGCCGGCTCCACCGCCGCCTCGAACGCCGGCCGGTCGATCTCGGTCACGACCTCCATGCCCTTGTCGATCAGGCCCTGGACGCCGTTCTCCTCGAGTTCGCTGACCCGGCCGCGGGTCACCCCGACCGAGGCCGCGGCGGCTTCCATGACCCATCCCTGCTCCTCTTCGGAGAGGCCCGACCAGAGGGCGTCGGACATGATGATAATGGCCGGCGAGTAGAGGTGGCCGGAGAGGGTGAGGTAGTCCTGCACCTCGGCGAAATTGCTCACCGAGATGACGACGATCGGGTTCTCCTGGGCGTCGACCACACCCTGCTGCAGGGCGGTGAAGAGCTCGGCAAAGCTCATCGGCGTGGGTGCCGCACCGAGCGCCTCGAACGCCTTGAGGTGGATCGGGTTCTCCATGGTGCGGATCTTCAGCCCGGCGAGGTCGGCTGGCGTCTGCACCGGCTGGCGGGAGTTGGTGATGTGGCGAAAGCCGTTCTCGGTCCAGGCCAGGGCCTTGAAGCCGGCCTCGTCGACCTTGGCGAGCAGCTCCTGGCCGATCTCGCCGTCGAGCACGCCCCGCGCGTGGTCGTAGTCGCGGAAGAGGAAGGGCAGGTCGAGCACCTGGGTCTCGGGGACGAAGTTGGGCAGCGGGCCGGTCGAGCTGATCACCATGTCGAGCGTGCCGATCTGCACCGCCTCGATCATCTCGCGCTCGCCGCCGAGCGCTGCCGCCGGGTGCTGGACCAGGCTCATCTGGCCGCCCGACAGCTCCTCGAGCACCTCGCCGAAGCGGGTCATGCCCATGCCGTAATGGGAATCCAGCGTGGTGGCGTGGCCGACCTCGATCACGGTCTGGGCCGACGCGGATGCGGCGAAACCGACTACGGCGGCCGTGGCGAGCAGCAGGCGCAGGCTCATCTTCTTCCTCCCCGGTTTATCTGACTGCCCGTCCATTGCGGGACAATTCCGGATGGCGATTAGCACGCGCCGCGGCACCCGGTCAAAGCGCTCGCACTGGCGCTGGCGCGTCGCTTGCGGTAACGACCAGAGGCACGAACGGCCGGTCGCCAGGGCCGGCTTCAAGTCAGCATCGAGGACGTAACATGCCGGGCAAGCTCGATCTCGAAGGTCTCGCCGAGCGGGTCAGCCTGGGGCTGATCGACACCGTGCTCGTCTGCTTCACCGACCTGCAGGGCCGGCTGATCGGCAAGCGCTTCCATGCCCAGCACTTCGTCGCGTCCGGCCATGCCGAGACGCATGGCTGCGACTACCTGCTCGCCAACGACATCGAGATGGAGCCGGTGCCTGGCTATGCGGCGGCGAGCTGGCAGCGCGGCTATGGCGACTTCGTCATGGCGCCGGACCTCTCGACCCTGATCGAGGTGCCGTGGCTCGACGGCACCGCCCTCGTGCTCTGCGACGTGCTCGACCACCACGACCATGCACCCCTGGCGCACAGCCCGCGGGCGATCCTCAAGGGCCAGGTGGCGCGGCTCGAGGAGCGCGGCATGCGGGCCTATCTCGCTTCGGAGCTCGAGTTCTACCTCTTCGAGGAGACTTACAAGAGTGCCCGGGCCAAGGGCTGGCGCGGGCTCGCCACGGCGAGCGAGTACATCCAGGACTACGTGATCAGCGCCACCAGCAAGGAGGAGCGGGTGATGCGGGCGATCCGCAACCACCTGCACGACGCCGGCATCCCGATCGAGAACAGCAAGGGCGAGTGGGGGCCGGGGCAGGAGGAGCTGAACGTCCGCTACGCCGACGCGCTGACCATGGCCGACCGGCACGTGGTCATCAAGAACGGCGTCAAGGAGATCGCGCACGGGCTCGATGCCGCGGTCAGCTTCATGGCCAAGTACGACAATGCGCTCGCCGGCTCGTCCTGCCACGTCCACGCCTCGCTCTGGGACGCCGAGGGTGCGAGGCCCCTCTTCCTCGACGAGGCGGCCGAGGGCGGCATGTCGCCGCTGATGCGCCAGTTTGTCGGCGGGATGCTGCGCTACGCGCCGGAATACACCTGGTTCCTCGCCCCCTACATCAACTCCTACAAGCGCTTCCAGGCCGGCACCTTCGCCCCGACTCGGATGGTGCTCTCGGGCGACAACCGGACGGCTGGCTTCAGGCTGGTCGGCGAGCGGACCAAGGCGCAGCGGATCGAGTGCCGGATCGGTGGCGCCGACCTCAACCCCTATCTCGCCTTCGCCGCGCTGATCGCCGCCGGTCTCGCCGGCATCGACGAGGGGCTCGATTGCGGCGAGCCTTATGCGGGCGACGCTTACGGCGACGACGACCTGCCCGAGGTGCCGAAGACGCTGCGCGCCGCCGCCGAGGCGCTCGACGGCTCCGCCATGCTGCGCAAGGCCTTCGGCGACGCCGTGATCGACCACTACGTCCACACCGCCCGCTGGGAGCAGGCCGAATACGACCGGCGGGTGACCGACTTCGATCTTTCGCGCGGCTTCGAACGGTATTGAGGGAGACCATGGAGAAGATCCGGATCGTCTCGCCGATCGACGGCAGCATCGTCGCCGAGCGGCCTTTGGTGACCGATGCAGAGCTCGACGCGGCGCTCGGCCGGGCACGGGCGGCGCAGACCCTTTGGGCCGCCGTGCCGGTGGCCGAGCGGGTCGCTCTTTGCCTCGCCATGCTGGACGCCATGCTGGCTCAGAAGGACGAGCTCACGGTCGAGCTGGCGCGAATGATGGGCCGGCCCGTCCGCTATGGCGGCGAGATGGGCGGCTTCGCCGAGCGCACCCGGCACATGGCGACCATCGCGCCCACGGCGCTCGCCGCCCTCGAGGTCGAGTACAGCCCGGAGAGCCGGCGGCTGATCGCCCGCGAGCCGCTCGGCGTCGTGCTGACCGTGGCCCCCTGGAACTACCCCTACCTCACCGCCGTCAACACGGTCGTGCCGGCCCTGATCGCCGGCAACGCGGTCATCCTCAAGGCGGCCTCGCAGACCCTGCTCGCCGGCGAGCGCTTCGCCTCGGCTTTCGCCGCTGCCGGGCTGCCGGAGGGCGTCTTCCAGAACCTGGTGCTGAGCCACGCCCAGACCGAGCGGCTGCTCCAGACGCGCGCGGTCGACCATGTCACCTTCACGGGCTCTGTTGCCGGTGGCCGGGCGATCGAGAAGGCGGCGGCCGGCAGCTTCATCGGCGTCGGCCTGGAGCTCGGCGGCAAGGACCCGGCCTATGTCAGGGCCGACGCCGATCTCGACCATGCCATCGAGAACCTGGTCGACGGCGCCTTCTTCAATTCCGGCCAGAGCTGCTGCGGCATCGAGCGCATCTATGTGGCGGAGAGCCTGCACGACCGTTTCGTCGAGGGCTTCGTCGCCACGACCGAAGCCTATGTGCTGGACGACCCGCTCGCCGAGGCGACGACGCTCGGGCCGATGGCGCAGGCGAGAGGTGCCGACCTCGTACGCGAGCAGACGGCAGCGGCCGTTCGCGCCGGGGCCAGGGCCCACGTCGATCCGGCGCGCTTCCCCCGGAACGGCGGTGCCGGCTCGACCTGGCTGGCGCCGCAGGTGCTCACATCCGTCGATCACCAGATGGCGGTCATGCGCGAGGAGAGCTTCGGCCCGGTGGTCGGCATCATGGCCGTTGCCGACGACGACGCAGCCATCGAGCTCATGAACGACAGCGCCTACGGCCTCACCGCCTCGCTCTGGACCGGCGACCGCGACGCCGCCCGGGCACTCGGTGCGCGGCTGCGGACCGGCACGGTCTTCATGAACCGCTGCGACTATCTCGACCCGGCGCTGGTCTGGACCGGCGTCAAGGACACCGGCCGCGGCCAGTCGCTCTCGGTCCTCGGCTACCAGGCGCTGACCCGGCCGAAATCCTATCATCTCAGGAGCGTGAATTGACCGCCTCGCCATCCGTCAACTGGGGCTATCCGACCACCGTCCGCTTCGGCGCCGGGCGCATCGCCGAGCTGCCGCGCGCCTGCGCGTCGGCCGGCATTACCCGCCCGCTCTTCGTCACCGACGCGGGCCTCAAGGACCTGCCGATCACCACGGCGGCGCGCGGCCTGCTCGATGGCGCCGGCTTCTTCGCCGAGGTCAAGGCGAACCCGGTGGACACCAATGTCGAGGCCGGGGTCCGGGTCTTCCGCGACGGCGGCCATGACGGGGTCGTCGCCTTCGGTGGCGGCAGCGCGCTCGATGTCGGCAAGTGCATCGCCTTCATGGCCGGCCAGACCCGGCCGATCTGGGACTTCGAGGATGTCGGCGACTGGTGGAAGCGGGCGGATCCTGACGGCATCGCCCCGGTCGTCGCCGTGCCGACCACGGCCGGCACCGGCTCCGAGGTCGGCCGCGCCGGGGTCATCACCAACTCGGCGACCCACACCAAGAAGGTGATCTTCCACCCGAAGATGCTGCCTGCCGTGGTGATCAGCGATCCCGAGCTGACGCTGGGCGTGCCGCCGAAGATCACCGCCGGCACCGGCATGGACGCCCTGGCGCACTGCCTCGAGGCCTATTGCGCGCCCATGTTCCACCCGATGTCGGAAGGCATCGCGGTCGAGGGGGCGCGGCTGGTCAAGGAGGCGCTGCCGCGCGCGGTGGCCGATGGCCGGGACCTCGAGGCGCGCGCCTGGCTGCTCGCGGCGGCCTCGATGGGGGCGGTCGCCTTCCAGAAGGGGCTGGGTGCCATCCATGCCGTCTCGCACCCGGTGGGTGCGATCTACGACACCCATCACGGCCTCACCAACGCCGTCTTCATGCCCTACGTGCTGGCGTTCAACCGCCACGCCATCGCGAGCAAGGCAGCCCGCCTTGCCGCCTGGCTGGGCCTCGCCCGGCAGGACCTCGACGGGCTGATCGACTGGGTCCTGGAGCTGCGCGACACCATCGGCGTGCCGCACACCCTGGCGGGACTGGACGTGGACGGCGCCCGCTTCCGGGAAATGGCCGAGATGGCCGTGGTCGATCCCACGGCCGGCGGCAATCCGGTGCCGCTCGACGTCGAGGGGGCGCTCGCGATCTACGAGGCGGCGGCGAAGGGGGAGCTGCCGGCGCCGAGATAGGCGCCGGGCCCGTTCTTCAGAGGATGCTGCGGATCGGCTCGCGCGGGGTCGGGTCGAGGCCGATCTCGGCAATGGCGATCTCGCGGAAGGTGCCGTCGGCGACCATCTCGGCGAGGGCGCCGTTGATGGCCATGACCAGGTTCGGCTTGCCCTGCTTGACGGCCCAGCCCATCTGATAGCTCTCGATGAACTCGTCGACGAAGCGGAGCGGCAGGCCGCCGGTCTTGATGGCGTAGGCGCCGGCCACCGCATCGGTGATGGCGGCGTCGATATTGCCGTTGGCGACGTCCTGCAGCGCGTCCGGGTCGGCGCGATAGTTGCGCACCTCGGCACCGAGCGATTCGGCCATCGGTACGAAGGTGGAGGCGGTGATGACGCCGACGGTCTTGCCCTCGGCGTCGGCGAGGCCCTGGATCGGCGAGTCGTTCGCCACCACCAGCTTCGCCCCGGATTCGACCCAGGCGTCGCAGAAGGTGACCGACTTCTGGCGCTCCTCGGTGATGCCCATGGGGTTGCTGATCATGTCGTAGCGATCGCCCATCAGGCCGACCAGGATGGAATCCCAGGCGATGACGACGGGCCGGTGCTCGAGGCCGAGCCTCGCTGAGATCTCGCGGATCACGGCGAGCTCGAAGCCCTGGAGCTCGCCCGAGGCGTCGCGCATGCTGAAGGGCGCGAAGCCGCCTTCCGTCGCGGTCTGGAGCACCCCGGGCTCGATCAGCTCGAGCTCCTGGGCGCTCGCGGTGCGGTGGGCCAGCGGCAGGGTGCCGAGGGCGAGGCCGGCCTGCAGGAGGTGGCGACGGTGCATGAGGGTTTCCTTTCGTCGGTTGTCAGAGCACGAGGGCGGTGCGCTGCTCGTACCAGCGGGCGAACCAGGCGAGGATCGAGGTCATCAGGAGATAGAGGATCGCCGCCACGATGTAGAACTCGAAGGGGCGGAAGGTCGCGGCGATCATCGACTGCGTGTGCAGGGTCAGCTCGACCACGGTGATGGTGGAGAGCAGCGAGGTGTTCTTCAGCGTGTTGATCGCCTCGTTGGTCAGGGCCGGGACGATGATGCGCACCACCTGCGGCAGGATGACGAAGCGCAGCTTGTCGATGCGGCCGAGGCCGAGCGCGTCGGCGGCATCGTACTGGCCCTTCGGGATGGCGTTGAGGCCCGAGCGGATGACCTCGGCGACATAGGCGCCGCTCGCCGCACCCAGCGCCAGCACGCCCGCGGTGAAGGGCGAGAGGCGCAGCCCGAACGACGGCAGGCCGAAATAGACGATGAAGATCTGGATGAGCGTCGGCGTGCCGCGGATGAACCAGATGTAGAACTGCGCGGACCAGCGCAGCGGTCGCTGCTGCGACTGGCGCGCCATGGCGACGACGAGGCCGCAGGCCCAGCTCACGACGATGGCCGCCATGGCGATCTGGAAGGCGATGAGGGCCGACCTGAGGAAGCCCGGCAGGTAGGGGAGGATATAGGTAATCTGGGCGGTCAGCCCCGCCAGCAGCTCCACGCGCCCGGACCCGCCTCAGCCGAGGGCACTGGGGCGGTCGATCGCCGCCCGAAAGGCGGCGATGGCGGCCGGTGACCAGTCGTGGTCGGGGCGGGGCTCGTGTTCGAAATGGCCGAAGCGATCGGTGCCGCGCACCAGCGTCGCCGAATCCGGCCCCTTGGTCTGGCGCACGGACGGCCGGATGAAGCGGAGCACCACGCCCATGCGCGGCGTGTCGCTGGTGTTGGCCTGCGAGCCGTGGACGATCGCCATGTGGTGCAGCGACATCTCGCCGGGGTCGAGCTCCATGTCGACGACCTTGGCCGGGTCGATCTCGAGCGCCGCTTCCTGGCCGTAGAAGAGCATGTTGCCGGCGGCGTGTGTGTTGGTGTGCGGAAGCTGGCCGAACCGGTGACTACCGGCCACCACCTTGAGGCAGCCATTGGCCTTGCGGCTCGGCGTCAGGGCGATCCAGGCGTTGACGATGCCGTCGAAGGGCTCGAGCCCGGCATAGGTCGTGTCCTGGTGGAACGAAACGTAGCCGGGATCGCGCGGCGGCTTGACGAAGAAATCGGAGGACCAGAGCAGGAGGTCGGGCCCGAGGATCCGGCTTACCGGATCCAGCACGCGCGGGTCGTGGACCAGCGCGTCGAGCCAGCCGACCAGGAGATGGGCCTTGAAGCGCTGCTCGCTGCCGAAGACCTCCCGCGCCCTCGCCTGGAAGAGGGGATACTGCTCCGCCGCCGCTGCCGCCTCGGCGGGCGACAGGACGGCTAGCGGAAAGCGGTAGCCGTCGGCGGCGAAGCGCTCGGCCAGATCGTGCATGGGCTGTTCGTCCAGGATTGCGGAGGGTGCCAAGGGTCGAAGCGCAGGATGGCCGTCGCCACCGATCCGTCAACCACCCCGGCGACATGGGGCTCATGCAACTGTGACTCCACGCGCTGCGGGCGCGCCCTAGATAGGTTGCATCACTTCAACCACGCCGAGGCCTGATACGTGCTGATCCCCCGCCAGAAAGTTCCCGACCTCGCCCTCGACACGCTCGCCCACGGCCGCTTCGACATCGCGGCCATCGCCGGCGAGCGCGGGGCGCTCCTCTGCTTCTATCGGGGCCTGCACTGCCCGCTCTGCGCCAAGTACCTGGCCGAGCTCGAGCGGCTGACGCCGGACTTCGCCGAGCGCGGCGTGGAGACCCTGGCGATCAGCTCGGACGATCGCGAGCGCACGGAAGCGATGGCCGACAAGGTCGGGGCCGACAAGCTCCGCTTCGCCTACGGCCTGCCGCTCGCCACGGCCCGGGCCTGGGGGCTCTTCATCTCGACCAGCCGCGGCAAGACCTCGGCAGGGGTCGAGGAGCCCGCCCTCTTCTCCGAGCCCGGCGTCTTCCTCGTGCGGCCGGACAGGAGCCTCTACTGGTCGGCAGTGCAGACCATGCCCTTCGCCCGGCCGAGCTTCAGCGAGATGCTGGGCGCACTCGATTTCGTCATCAAGGCCGAGTACCCGGCCCGCGGCGAGTATACCGGGCCGGTCTGAGGCCCTGCAGCACGCTCCCGGCTGTACGCCGCGGCTCTGAAGCGCTACTTGCCCATGCCACGGGACGTGCCGTCTTCGGGCGGCGACAGCAGGGGAGAGAGACATGGCGAAGGACATCGGGCACCTGATAGGTGGCAAGCGGGCGGCGGGCACCAGCGGCGCCTTCGGGCCGATCTTCGACCCGGCGACGGGCGAGGAGAGCGGTCGGGTGGCGATGGGCGGGCCGGACGAGGTGGCGGCCGCCGTCGAGGCGGCAAAGGCGGCGCAGCGGGCCTGGGCCGACACCTCGATCATCCGCCGCGCCCGGGTCATGTTCCGCTTCAAGGAGCTGATCGAGAAGAACATGGACGAGCTGGCGAAGCTCGTCACTTCCGAGCATGGCAAGACGATCGACGACGCCAAGGGCTCGATCACCCGGGGGCTCGAGGTGGTCGAGTTCGCCTGCGGCATCCCGCAGCTTCTCAAGGGCGAGTTCAGCCACAATGTCGGCACCGGGGTGGACCTCCTCTCGGTCCGTCACCCGGTCGGCATCGCCGCCGGCATCACACCCTTCAACTTCCCGGCCATGATCCCGCTTTGGATGGCGCCGCTCGCCATCGCCTGCGGCAACGCCTTCATCCTCAAGCCGTCGGAGAAGGACCCGTCCTGCCCGATGCTGCTGGCCGAGCTGATGCACGAGGCGGGGGCACCCGCCGGCATCCTCCAGGTGGTGAACGGCGGCAAGGACGCCG
>JAUIID010000182.1 GCA_030431615.1 Alphaproteobacteria bacterium | reverse complement strand
CCGGGCCGCCGCCTCGACCGAATCCCGGGTCGCCCCCGGCGTCGCATAGGCGATGTTCTCGAGCACCGTGCCGGTGAAGAGGAAGGGCTCCTGCAGGACCATGGCGACGTGGCGGCCGAGCGAGGCCTGGGTGAGGTCGCGCACGTCGTGGCCACCGACCAGCACCCGACCGCTGCCGACATCGTAGAAGCGATGGACCAGCGCCATGGTGCTGCTCTTGCCGGAGCCCGTGGGCCCGACCAGGGCCACCGTCTCGCCGGGCCGGGCGGCGAAGCTGACGTTCTTGAGGACGGGGATGCCCTTCACGTAGCCGAAGGTGACGTCCTCGAAGACGACCGAGCCGTCGATCTCCCTGGGATCCAGCGCATCCGGCCGGTCGACCACGGCGATCGGCACGTCGAGGACCTCGAAGATCCGCTGGCCCGACGCCATGGCGCGCTGCATGACGCTGTACTGCATGGAGAGCGAGCGGATCGGGTCGAAGAAGCGCTGCACGTAGAAGAGGAAGGCGACCATCACGCCGAGGTCGAGGTCGCCATCGAGCACGGCGATGCCGCCGAAGACCACGACGATGCCCATCGCCCCGCCGGTCAGCGTGTCGACGATCGGCACCATGAGCTGGGCGAGCCGCGTGCCGTGCAGCTGGGCGTCGAGATTGTCGGCCGCCTTCTCCTCGAAGAGGCGGAGATTGACCGCTTCGCGGCCCATGCCCTGGACCGTGCGCACGCCATGAATGCCCTCGGCCAAGGCACCGTTCAGGGTCGAGCTGGTCACCCGCGAGCGCAGGAAGGCGCGCCGCGCCCGGGGCAGCCAGATGAGCCGGACGATGACGAGGATGGGCATGACCGAGAGGGTCAAGAGGCCGAGCCGCCAGTCGAGCACCAGGAGGACGGCGGTGATGCCGATCAAAAGGACGAGGTCGCCCACGGTGAAGACGGAGGTCTCGAGGAACTCCTGCAGGGCGTGGACGTCGCCCTGCAGCCGGGACATCAGCCGGCCGACCTCGGTCTTGTCCATGAAGGAGAGCGAGACGCGCTGCAGATGCGCGAACATCGCCCGGCGCAGATCGACGAGCAGCCGCTCGGCGATGCGCGCGACCAGCGTCTCCTGGACGAGATTGGCGACGAAATTGACCGTCACGACGGCGAAGAAGGCGGCGACGCCGAAGAGCAGCAGGCGCTCGGCTGCCATGTTGGCTTCGGCACTGCCGCCGGCGAGGGCGGAATCCACCACGGCGCGCAGGATCAGCGGAATGGCGACCTGGGTCAGCGCGAAGACGAGCACGATGGCCAGCGCCAGGATGAGCCGGCGCCGGTAGGGGCTGACGAATTCCCAGAAGCGCCGGAGGATCCGGCCGTCGAAGGCCGCGAAGATCTCCTCCTCGTTGTCGATCTGCGAGCCGACCACGGCATGTGGCGGCCGCGCCTCGCCCTGCGGGGGCGCCATGCGAACCGCGGCAGGCGATACCCTCATCGCCCCGCCTCCCCGGCCGGCGCATCCGCCGCCGGCTCGTTGCCCAGGCTCTGGAGCGCGTAGAGGCTGGCATAGCGCCCGCCCAGGGCGAGCAGCTCCTGATGCGAGCCGCGCTCGACGATGCGGCCACCCTCGAGGAAGATGATCTCGTCGGCATCCATGAGCGAGCCCAGCCGATGCGCGATGATGATCGTGGCGCGCCTCGTGCTCTGGCTGCGCAGGGCCTCGCGGATGCCCTGCTCGGTCGCCGCGTCGACGGCGGCGGTGCTGTCGTCGAAGATCAGGATGGGGGCATCCACGAGGATGGAGCGGGCGATCGAGAGGCGCTGGCGCTGGCCGCCCGAGAGCGACACGCCGCGCTCGCCGACCAGCGTCTCGTAGTCCTTCGGCAGCCCGGCGATGTAGTCGTGCAGCCGCGCCATCTCGCTCGA
The DNA here is from genome assembly GCA_030431615.1 of Alphaproteobacteria bacterium. Lineage (GTDB taxonomy): Bacteria > Pseudomonadota > Alphaproteobacteria > Geminicoccales > Geminicoccaceae > SLRI01. The sequence continues at coordinate 9,676 of JAUIID010000182.1, read as the reverse complement.
ATGGGCGATGCGGTCGCGCTCGGCCCAGGGATTGCCGTAGGCGACATTGTTCTCGATCGAGGCCGTGAAGAGGAAGGTGTCCTGCTGGACGAGGCTCACCGCCCGGCGCAGCGAGCCCAGCGTCACGTCCCGCACGTCCTGGCCGTCGATGGTGATCCGGCCACCGTCGACGTCGTAGTAGCGCGGGATCAGGTGCGCGATGGTCGACTTGCCGCTGCCGGGCGGGCCGACGATGCCGAGCGTGCGGCCGGCCCGGACCTCGAAGCTGATGTCGTGCAGCGTGGCGAGCGTCGGGCTGGCCCCGCCACGCGCGCGGGCACCGGCATAGGTGAAGGACACGTTCTCGAAGCGCAGTGCCGCGTCCGTCACCTTGAGCTCCAAGGCACCCGGAGCGTCCTGGATCACCGGCTCGCGATCGAGCACCTCGAAGAGCCGGCCACCCGACATAGAGGCGCGGGCGAAGGCGTTCACCATCATGCCGAGCTGGCGGATCGGCATCTGCAGGATCGCCATGAAGGCGAGGAACTCGGCCAGCGTGCCGACACTGATCTCGCCCGCGAGGACCTTTCTGCCGCCGACCCAGAGCAGGAGCCCCATGGCGAGGAAGAAGGCATAGGACATGGCCGTCGTGTTGCGCACCCGGATGTCGATCCGCTGGTCGGCGAGCGCCAGCGTCTCGTCGGACACCACGTCGAACTTGCGGAGCTCGTAGGGCTGGGCGGCGAAGGCGCGGACCACGCGAATGCCCTGGAGGTTCTCCTCCATGACCCGGGTCAGGATGCCGAGCTTCTCCTGCAGCGCCAGCCAGCCGGCGCGCAGCCGCAGGCGCGCCACGACCGAGCGCCAGGCGGCGAACGGCACGAAGCTGAGCGCGATCAGCCCGAGCCAGAGGTCCTGGCTCAGCAGCAAGGTGGCACCGAAGCCGACCAGCAGGGCGATCAGGACGAGGCGCAAAAAGCCCGCATTGATCACCATGCGGATGCCCTCGATGTCGAGCATGCCGCGGGTGATCAGCTCGCCGCTGTGGGTGCGGTCGTGGAAGTCGAAGCTCAGCCGCTGCAGCTGGGCGTAGTAGGCCAGCCGGAGGTCGTAGGCGATGCGCTGGCCGATCGCCTCGCCCTGGTAGTTGTGCCACATGGTGAAGAGGCCGCGCAGCACGCTGGCGCCGAGCAGCAGGAAGGCGGTCGACCAGAGCGCCGCGCGCGCCGCCTCCGCATCCCCGCCGGCAAGCAGGCCACGCGCCGAATCGACCGCCTCGCCCAGATATTGCGGGATCAGCAGCTGGAAGATGGCGGCGATGACGGTGGTGACGAAGGCGATCGCCATCCCCCACCGGTAGCGCATCGCCAGCCCGAGCACGCGGCGCAGGATGCCGAGATCGGACAGGCCGACCGTGACCTTGGCCGGTGCCGTTCTGCGGGTGATGATGAGATCGCTGGCGGACACGATGGAGCCGAATGCCTGGGATGAAAGAGCCGTGCAGGTCACGGCACGCACCCCGGACCGATGGCTCCAGGCTGGCGTCGTGTCCGGCGCTGCGGAAATTGCTCCCTGCATAGCGCCAACGAGCGCCAGCACCAATGCTCTTCGACAATCTGGCGTGCCATGCCGGCCGGCCCGCAGCTCGGGGCGCCAATGGCAATGGTCGGAGCGCCGAGATTTGAACTCGGGACCCCCAGTCCCCCAGACTGATGCGCTACCAGGCTGCGCTACGCTCCGACGGGCGGACTATAGCCAAGGGGCGTCGGCCGGGCAAGCTGGGGCGGTTCAGGCGTCCGCTTCGGCGAGCGCCCTGTCGAGGTCGGCACGGAGGTCGACGAGGCTCTGGCGGAGGTGGTGGAGGCGGGCGCGGTCGGGCGCCTCGGCAACCGGTTTTGCAGGCGCTGCCGGTGCTGCGCCCGCAAGCTCGGCCGAAGCGGGCTCGGGCGGGGCAGACTCGGGCGCGGCGTCGGTCGTGCCCTGGGTCGGCGCCGGGGTGCTCGGCTTCTCGGCCGTGCGGGCGACCGCCGGCGGTCGGGCGCGACGCTGGCGAAGCAGCTTCTGCGCCCCCTTGATGGTGTAGCCCTCGTCATAGAGGAGGGTGCGGATCTCGCGCAGCAGATCGATGTCCTCGGGGCGGTAGTAGCGCCGCCCGCCGCCGCGCTTGAGCGGCCGCACCTGCGGGAACTTGCTCTCCCAGAAACGCAGCACGTGCTGGGCGACGTCGAGCTCGTCGGCGACCTCGCTGATCGTCCGGAACGCGGCCTGGGACTTGCCGCGGGTCTGCGCCGGGATCGCCGCCTGGTCGGCCGTCACCACCATCTCAGGCCGCCGGGGGTTCTGGGTTGATGCGGTTCTTCAACACCTGGGAGGCGCGGAACACGAGCACGCGGCGCGGCAGAATGGGGACCTCCTCGCCGGTCTTGGGGTTGCGGCCGACCCGTTCGCCCTTCTCGCGCACGGCGAAGGTGCCGAACGACGAGATCTTGACCGTGCCGTTCATCACCAGCGAATGCGCGATCTCCTCGAGGATCGCATCCACCAGACCGGCGGACTCGCTGCGCGACAGCCCGACCTCCTGGTAGACCGCCTCGGCGAGCTGGGCGCGAGTCACCGTTCTGCCCGTCATCGCCCGCGTTCCCCTCGCGTGTGCCTCCGATGGATAAAACGCTAAATGATACAACGGTTTCCGTCAACCGGGCCGACACCCCGGCAGTGGCCGGAGAGACGGGGCTCACCAGCGGAGCAGCGCCGCACCCCAGGCGAAGCCCCCGCCCATGGCGTTGCAGAGCAGGAGGTCGCCGCGGGCGAGCCGGCCGGACGCGTGGAGGTGGTCGAGAGCCAGGGGAATCGATGCGGCCGAGGTGTTGGCGTGCTCGCCCACCGTGACCACCACCTTCTCCTCGGCGATGCCGAGCTTCTTGCCCACGGCGTCGATGATTCTCTTGTTCGCCTGGTGCGGGATCAGCCAGTCGACGTCGTCGATGCCGAGGCCGGTGGCGTCGAGCACGGCGCGCGCGGCACCCGTCAGCTCGCCCACCGCATGGCGGAAGACCTCGCGGCCGTTCATCCTGAGATGACCGACCGTGCCGGTCGAGGATGGCCCGCCATCGACCTGCAGATGGGCGTAGTGGCGGCCGTCGGCGGCCACCATGGTGGCGAGGATGCCCTGGTCGAGCGCCGTGCCGGGCTGCTCTTCCGCGGTCAGAAGAACCGCCCCGGCCCCGTCGCCGAAGAGCACGGCGGTGCCGCGATCCGTCCAGTCGAGCAGGCGCGAGAAGGTCTCCGCACCGATCACGAGAGCGGCGTTCGCCTGGCCGGCCTTGATGAAGTTGTCGGCGGTGGCGAGCGCGTAGGCGAAGCCGGCGCAGACCGCCTGGAGGTCGAAGGCGATGCCGGGGCCGATGCCGAGCTTGCGCTGCACCGCCGTCGCGGTCGCCGGGAAGGTGTGGTCGGGGGTCGAGGTGGCGACGATGATCAGGTCGATCCGGCCGGGATCCAGGTCGGTGCGGGCCAGCGCCTGCAGCGCGGCCGCCACGGCGAGGTCCGAGGTCAGCTCGCCCGGGGCCGCGATGTGCCGGCGGCAGATGCCCGTGCGCTCCCGGATCCACTGGTCGGACGTGTCGAGGGTTTTTGCCAGGTCGTCATTGGTGACGATGCGGTCGGGGAGGTAGCCGCCGACGGCCCGCAGGATCGATCGCCGCATGGAGTCCTTTGCCTATCCGGTGGCCGCTTGCGGCTTGGCTGCATCGCCGTCGGCCTCGTCGGGGATGGCGACCCGGCCCATCTCCTCGATGATCCGCTCGTTGGTGCCGCGGCTGATGAGGTCGAGGGCGGCGCGGATGGCGGCGGCGAAGCCCACCGAATCCGTCCCGCCATGGCTCTTCACGACGACGCCGTTGACGCCGAGGAACATCGCACCGTTGTAGAGCCGCGGGTCGAAGCGGTCGCGCAGGCCGCGCAGCGCCGGCCGGGCGAGCAGGTAGCCGAGCTTGGCGCGCAGGCTGCTCTCGAAGACCTGACGCAGCGAATGGGTGAACATCGACGCCGTGCCTTCGGCGATCTTCAGCGCGACATTGCCGGTGAAGCCGTCGGTCACCACCACGTCGACCGTGCCGGCGGTGACGCCGGTGCCCTCGACGAAGCCGACATAGTCGATGGGCAGCCCGCTGTCGCGCACCAGGGCGGCGGCACTGCGGACGACGCCATCGCCCTTGACCTCCTCGGTGCCGATGTTGAGCAGGCCGACGCGCGGCTTGGCGACGCCGAGCACGGCCCGGGCATAGACCTCGCCCATGACGGCGAACTGGAAGAGCATCTCGGCGCTGCAGACCGCATTCGCACCGAGATCGAGGAAGACGACGGGGCTGCGCTTGGTCGGCAGGACGCTGGCGATGGCGGGGCGGTCGATCCCCGGCAGGGTCTTGAGGACGATCATCGCCATGGCCATCAAGGCACCGGTATTGCCGGCGGAGACCGCGGCCCCGGCGCGACCGTCCTGGACGGCGTCGATGGCGAGGCGCATCGAGCTGTTGCGGCCCTGGCGCAGCGCCGCCGAGGGTTTGGCGTCGGCAGCCACGGCGTCCGGCGTGTGATGCAGCTCGGCCGCCTGCCGCAGCGCCGGATGGCCGGCGAGCAGCGGCCCAACCCTGGCTTCGTCTCCAAACAGGATGAACCGCAATTCAGGGTTGCGCCCGAGGGCGAGGTCGGCCCCTTCGATGACGATTTCGGGCGCGCGGTCGCCACCCATCACGTCGAGTGCGATGACGACACTCATCGGCCGGACTTGTCGCTCGGCAGCGGTCGGCACCGACCTGTGCCACCGGTCATGGAGCAGGCCTTGGCCACGCCCCTCAGCTTCCCTTGTCCTGGTCGCGCAACGCCGCCAGGGCGGCGAAGGCCGACCGGGTGGCCTCGGCCCCGGCCTCCCCCTGCAGGGCGTCACGCTGCGCCTCGAGCTCGGCATCGGCGTCGGCAGCGCGCGGATAGGGGTCGAGGGCAAGCGCCAGCTCCTCGACCGCGATCTCGCCGAGGTCCAGCCAGCCGCTCTCGAGCGGCTCCGGCTCCTCGTCGTCGGGGGAAATCAGGATCTCCTCGACCTCGGTTTCCGGGCCGAGCACGAAATAGCGCTCGATCTCGACATCGAGATGGGCCGCCACCGGCTCCAGGGTGACGACGCAGCGCTGCGTCGCGTCGGCTTCCAGCCGGCCACGCAGGATCAGCACGCCGGCCCGGGGGCCGTGCTCGAGGCGGCCGCCGAAGGCCAGCTTGTCCAGCGCCACGAGCTCGAGCCGTGCGGCCACCAGGCGGCACTCCTCGGCATCCGCGGCGATGGCAAAAGCGCGGCCGTCCCGCTCGGACAGCTCGCCAAGCATCATCAAGCGCGAGAACTCAGGGCCTTGCGCCAAGACAGTACCCTCCCCGCCAGGATGGTGAACTTTCCGGCCGCGGTGCCGGACCGGCCGGTGCCGCGCCCACCTCAGCTTCACGCCGCCTGCGGCGGCGGCCACCACTCCACTCTGGCCGGACCCGGCAGCGGGCACCGGTGGCGGAGCGGGAAGGCCAGCAAGGCTAGGCAGAAGCCCGTTCCGGGTCAAGCAGCGCCTCGTTCACGGCAGCCATGCTCAGCCGGCCGCCGGCTCGCACCGGCCGTCGAGCAATGCCGGGCCATCGAGCCGGTCCAGCCGGGCCGCCTCGTCCCGGAGATGGTTGGCGAGCTGCAGCATGCCGTCCGGCGGTGCCACCACCGGTGCGTCGCCCGCCGCCCCGGCCTCGCCCCGGTTATGGATGTTGCGGTCGAGCGTGCGGGCGATGCCCGCCACGTCGCCCGCGTCGAGCCCGGCATCGAGCGCCTGCGCCCGGGCGAGGAAGGTCTGCGCCGAGCGCTTGACGTGCTTGCCGACCGAGAGGTCGCCGACACCCTGCTCGCGGATGTTGCGGTCGACATCGGCAAAGAGCACGTCGAACAGGTCCTGGGCCAGGATCCGGCCCGCCTCGCCCTCGGCCCGCAACCGCCGCATCATCAGCGCGGCGTTAGCGAAGATGAGCTCGAGCCGGCCGTCCGGCGTGTCCGGCACGCCCCACTCGGCGTAGAAACGCGGCTCGCGGGCGCGGGCGACGATGCCATGGTAGAGGGCGAACGCCTTCGCGAGGCGTCGCCGGTCGGCCCGGCGGCCGCCGAGCCAGCCGCTGAAACGACCGAACAGCCCCCGGCTGACCGGCCAAATCTCTTGTTCGCGCGAGGTCATGACTTTACTTGATACGCTTCCAGTTCAACCCGCGCGCGGTCGTTCGCCGCGCACCGGCACCGGACGGTCACCCGCCGTCCGATGGAGAGAGCCAGAGACCATGCCATCGCATTCGAGCGCAACCGTTCTCCTTCTCGCCCTTGGGCTCGCCGGCGGGCTCGCCGCCTGCAGCCCGCAGGTCTCCCAGCACGGCTATACGGTCGACGAGGCGGCGGTGCAGCGCATCGTCCCCGGCGTCACGCCGCGCGAGGAGGTGGCGCGACTGCTCGGCAGCCCCTCGACCCTCGCCACCTTCGAGGACAATCGCTGGTACTACGTGACCCAGAAGCAGGAGCGGCTCTCGTTCTACCAGAGCGAGATCACCGAGCAGAGCGTGCTGACGATCGCCTTCGACGACCGGGGCATCGTCCAGGACGTCAGCCAGGTGACGATGGACCAGGCGATGAAGATCGACCCGAATGCCAACGTCACGCCGACGCTCGGCAACGAGCTGACCGTCATCGAGCAGCTCATCGGCAATGTCGGGCGGTTCGGCGACCCGGTGGCCGGTCAGCTCGGCGGCGGCGGCAGCTAGGCTTTCGACCGCCGGGGCAGAACCGGGACGCGGCCATCCGGTGCGCTCGCGCGCCCCGGACGGCCGCGTCCCGGTTGCCGGCTCAGTGCGCGGCGAGGACGGCGATGATCAGCAGCGCCACGATGTTGATGATCTTGATCATCGGGTTCACCGCCGGACCGGCCGTGTCCTTGTAGGGGTCACCCACGGTGTCGCCGGTGACCGCCGCCTTGTGGGCGTCGGAACCCTTGCCGCCGTAATTGCCCTCCTCGATGTACTTCTTGGCGTTGTCCCAGGCGCCGCCGCCCGAGGTCATCGAGATGGCGACGAAGATGCCGGTGACGATGGTGCCGAGCAGCATGGCACCGAGGGTGGTGAAGGCCGCGGCCTGGCCGCCGATCCACGAGATCACGAAGTAGACGACGATCGGGGCGAGCACCGGCAGCAGCGACGGGATGATCATCTCGCGGATCGCCGCCTTGGTCAGCAGGTCGACCGCCCGGCCGTAGTCGGGCTTCGAGGTGCCGGCCATGATGCCGCTGTTCTCGCGGAACTGGCGCCGCACCTCCTCGACGATCGCACCCGCCGCCCGGCCAACCGCCTGCATGCCCATCGAGCCGAAGAGGAACGGCAGCATGCCACCGAGGAAGAGGCCGACGACGACGAACGGGTCGGAGAGGACGAAGGTGACGTCGAGTTCGGGGAAGTAGTACTTCAGGTCCTGGACATAGGCGGCGAAGAGGACGAGGGCCGCGAGCGCCGCCGAGCCGATGGCGTAGCCCTTGGTCACCGCCTTGGTGGTGTTGCCGACGGCGTCGAGTGCGTCCGTGGTCTCGCGGACATTGGCCGGCAGGTCAGCCATCTCGGCAATGCCGCCGGCATTGTCGGTGACCGGGCCATAGGCATCGAGCGAGACGACGAGGCCGGTCAGCGCCAGCATCGTGGTGGCGGCGACGGCGATGCCGTAGAGGCCGGCATTGAGATAGGCGACGAGAATGCCGGCGCAGATCACGATGACCGGCATGGCCGTCGATTCCATCGACACGGCGAGGCCCTGGATGACGTTGGTGCCGTGGCCGGTGGTCGACGACTTGGCGATGCTCTTCACCGGGCGGTAGTTGGTGCCGGTGTAGTACTCGGTGATCCACATGAGCGCACCGGTGACGGCGAGGCCGACCAGGGTGCAGTAATAGACCTGCCGGCCGCCGAAGGTCGCGACGACGACGTCCCCGACCTTGGCCTCGTAGCCGGTCGTGCCGAAGCCGAGCACCAGGGCGGTGAGCGGCAGGAGGGCGACCAGCGAGATACCGGCGGCACCCCAGAAGCCCTTGTAGAGGGCGCCCATGATGTTCTTCTTGGGGCCGAGCTTGACGAGGTAGGTGCCGGCGATCGAAGCGAGCAGGCAGACGCCGCCGACCGCGAGCGGGTAGATCATCAGGGTCGCGGTAGCCTCGCCCGAGAAGAAGATGGCACCGAGCAGCATGGTGGCGACGACGGTGACCGCATAGGTCTCGAAGAGGTCGGCGGCCATGCCGGCGCAGTCGCCGACATTGTCGCCCACGTTGTCGGCGATGACGGCCGGGTTCCTGGGGTCATCCTCGGGAATGCCGGCCTCGACCTTGCCGACGAGGTCGGCGCCGACATCGGCACCCTTGGTGAAGATGCCGCCGCCGAGCCGGGCGAAGATCGAGATGAGCGAGGCGCCGAAGCTGAGGCCGACCAGGGCCTCGAGGATGGTGCGGGTCTCGACGCCGATGATCATCAGGATGCCGTAGTAGACGGCAACCGCGAGCAGGCCGAGTGCGACCACCAGCATGCCGGTCACGGCGCCCGCCTTGAAGGCGACGTCGAGGCCGGCGGCGAGGCCGTTCGGGCCCGAGGCCGCCTGGGCGGTGCGGACATTGGCCTGGACCGACACGTTCATGCCGATATAGCCGGTCAGGCCCGAGAGCACGGCGCCGATCAGGTAGCCGATGCCGACGGCGAAGCCGAGGAAGACGGTGAGCAGGATGAAGACGACGACGCCGACCATGGCGATCGTCCGGTACTGGCGGTTCAGGTAGGCCCGGGCCCCTTCCTGCACGGCGGCGGCGATCTCCTGCATCCGCGGCGTGCCGGTCGGCAAGGCCAGAATGATCTGTCGTGTGAGAATCCCGTATGCGACACCGGCCGCCCCGCAGCCGATGATCAGGATCAGCAAGAACCACTCGAAACCCGACATATGTCGCCGTCCCCGCACCTATCGCCCGGTCCGTCGATCGAGCATGCCCAGACAAAATCGCCCGATCCGTCGATCGGGCATTGGTCGTCACGTCCGGCAACGCCTGGGGCATTGCAGCCACGTCCTCTTAACGGCGCGGCCATGGGCTGTCCATGTGCATCCCCGTATCGCGCCTGCGGCGCAGGGCCGCCACGGGCGCGACTGTCGACGGAGCGGAAACAAAGCGTTTGCGGAGACGGGCTGTCGCTGCGCCGGCCGGTGAACCAGATGAGGCTTGAGCCAAGCCCCTTCCCCATTCGGAGTCACAGACATGCAGCTCGGCCTTACCCCCTCGCGCAACGCCCTTTCGCTCGCTGCCCTCCTGCTGGCGGCGGGCCCGGTCGCGGCCGAGGAGGTCTTCACCTTCGACCCCGGCCATACCGAGATCCAGTTCGCCTACAGCCATCTCGGCAACAGCCGCGCCTTCGGTGCCTTCGAGGGCTTCACCGGCGAGCTGGCGCTGGATACCGAGGATCCGGCCCAAAGCCGGGTCGAGGTGGTGATCGATGCGGCGAGCCTGCACACCGGCGTCGAGGCCCTCGACGGCCACCTGAAGAGCGACGACTTCTTCGCCGTCGAGAGCGCGCCCGAGATCCGCTTCGTCAGCACCGAAGTCGTGCCGACCTCCGAGACCAC
>JAUIID010000181.1 GCA_030431615.1 Alphaproteobacteria bacterium | reverse complement strand
CTGGTTGCCGAGCGGCGGCAGGATGCGGCGCACTGCCTGCGGCAGGATGACGAAGCGCAGCTTGTCGAGGGGCGAGAGACCGAGCGAATCGGCGGCCTCGTGCTGACCGCGCTCGATCGACTGCAGGCCGCCGCGGAAGATCTCGGCCTCGAAGGCGCTGTCGGAGATGACCAGCGTGATGACGCCGGCGGTGAACGGGTCGAAGTTGATCCCGGTGAGCACCGGCAGGCCGTAATAGACCCAGAGCATCAGGGGCAGGATCGGGATCGAGCGGATGAACTCGACATAGGCACGGTTGAAGCCCTGACCGAGCCGGTTGCGGCCGAAGCCCGGCAGGGCGACGAGGAGGCCGAGCGGGATCGAGACCGCGATGGCGAGGAGGGAGACGCTGATCGTCTGCCACATGCCGCCGAGGAGGAAGGCGATGTTGCCCTGGCCCTGGGGGTTGAGCGGCGAGACGACATACCAGCCCCACGTGTAGTTGCCCCCACTGCAGCCGGCGAGCAGGAGCGCGGCCAGGAGCGCCGGAGCGACCGCCCGGGCGGCCCGGTCAGTGGGCAAGGATGCGGCTCAGGAAGAGGCTGGTGCGCTCGCTCTTCGGCTGGACGAAGAACTCGGCCGGCGGCGCCTTCTCGACGATCTCGCCGCCATCCATGAAGACCATGGTGTCGGCGACCTCGCGGGCGAAACCCATCTCGTGGGTGACGACGATCATGGTCATGCCGTCGCGGGCGAGCTCGACCATGACGTCGAGCACCTCGCTGATCATCTCGGGATCGAGTGCCGAGGTCGGCTCGTCGAAGAGCATGATGCGGGGCCGCATGCAGAGCGAGCGGGCGATGGCGACGCGCTGCTGCTGCCCGCCGGAGAGCTGGGCCGGGTACTTGTCGGCCTGCTCGGGGATGTGCACGCGGCCGAGATAGAGCCGCGCCACCTCCTCCGCGTCCTTGCGGCTCATGCCGCGGGCGCGCATCGGTGCCAGGGTCAGGTTGTCGAGCACGGTGAGGTGCGGGAAGAGGTTGAACTGCTGGAACACCATGCCGACCTCGCGGCGGATGGCGGCGACGTTCCGCGTGTCCTGGTCGAGTTCGCGGCCGTCGACGACGATGCGGCCCGCGTCGTGCTCCTCGAGCCGGTTGATGCAGCGGATGAGCGTGGACTTGCCGGAGCCGGAAGGCCCGCAGATCACCATGCGCTCGCCGAGGGCGACGGTCAGATCGACCTTCCTGAGCGCCTCGAACGTGCCGAAGCGCTTGGTCACGCCCTCGAGGCTGATGATCGTCTCGGCCATGTCCTGCCCGCTCGCTGCCGCTTCGTCAGATTGACGGTTTCGGCAAGCTAGCGGTCTCGGGCCACACGGCAAGCCCCGGGCGCGCCCGAGAGGCGCCCGGGGCAGGGCCGGCCGCTCAGAAGTGCTCTTCGACCTTGCCGAGGTCGAGGAGCTGGGTCTCGCCTGTCGCATCCTCGACGCCGTCATTGTCGGTAACGAGGAAGACCCGGCCGCCCGCGGTCACGGCGAAGCCTTCGGACTTGTCGGAGATCCAGCCATTGCTCGCCTCGAGCAGCGGCAGGAGATCGATGGCGAGGGCCTTCTCGACCATCGGCAGCGCCTCGCCATGCGCCACGGGCTCGATCCCGGCGAGGTCGATCACCGTCATGGTCTTGATCGCGGCGTAGGCGCCCTGCTCGCTGTCGCGCTCCAGCACGGCGAACTGCTCGTCGCCGAGCCAGGTGATCTCCGAGAGGCCGACCCAGCCGCCGCGCGGCGACTTGGGTGCTTCCAGCGGGTAGCCGACAAAGCTCCAGCTTGCCGCTGCCGGAGCGTAGATGGCGAGCTTCGTGGTGTTCTCGGCATCGTCCTTCCAGGGCCGCTGGACCGGCAGGATGACGCGCTCGGCGTCGCCCTCGCCCCAGGCGGCGACGCCCTCGAAGCCGGAATTGGTGGCGTTGGCGTTCAGCTCGTCGGGCAGGGCGATCTCCTGCTCGACCGTGCCGTCGGCGGCCACCGCCAGGAGGAAGTTCTTCTGCCTGAGCGGGCTCTCGTGGTCGCCCCGGCCTTCCGACGCCAGCCAGAAGCCGCCGCCTGCGCGGGGTGCGATGCCTTCGAGGTCGTAGCCGGCGGGCTCGCCCTCCTTGGTGAGATCGACAGCCGCGATGATGCGCGCCGGCTGCTCCGCGACGTCGATGGTGAAGATGCGGCTGACGCCGTAATAGCTGTCGCTCACCGCATGGAGCAGGTTCGCGTCGGCCGGGTCGGCGGCGAGGGCGGAGAGGGCACCCCAGCCGATCGGCGCGCCAGTCGCTGGGTCGGTGGCGGAGACGATGGTCGGATAGAACGGGGTCGCCGCACAGTAGCGGTAGAGGCCGATCGTTGCCCGGTAGCCGTCCTCCTCCGAATCCGCCTCCGTCGCCACGACGAAGAGGTCGCGTCCGGGCAGCGCGAGCAGGCCTTCCGGGCCGGGGGCGGTCGGCAGGAACTGGACGAATTCGGGCTCGCCGTCCGCCTGGTCGCGGAAGACCGCGACGAAATTGCCGCGCTCGGAATTGACGAAGAAGAGGTCCTCGCCCTGGAAGCTGCCGCGGGCGACGCCCTCGGGCTCGCTGCCCTTGTTCTCCGAGCGATCCTCCGGGTAGTGGCCGTGGCTGATCGCCAGGTGCTCCATCAGGTTGCCGCTGGCATGCAGCACGTCGCCCTCGGCCGAGAAGATGGTAAAGCCGCGCGAGCCGCCCTGGTAGTCGCCCTCGTCGGCGGTCAGGAGCCGCCCGTCGTCGAGCCAGACGATCGCATCGGGCTCGCGCGGCACGGCCGAGAGGCTGCCGGTCGGGGCGATGACGCCGTCCTCCTCGGTGTCGATCGCCTCGAGGTCGACGGCACCGGCCGGAAAGTGGGCGGCCACCCTGCCCTGGCCGAGATCGACGATGGCGATGTGGTTGTTCTCCTGGAGCGTCACGGCGGCGAGGTTGGCGCCGTTGATCGTGACGAACTCGGGCTCGGGATCCTCGGGTGCGACGAGGGCGAGGCCGGTGAGGTCCACCAGCCGGGCGGCGTCGCAATTGGTCGGTTGGCCATCGGCATCGAGGTCGAAGATCGCGAGATGCCCGGCCGGCAGCTGCGGGATGACGCCGTCGTTCAGGTCCTCGTCGCGCTCGTTCTCGACCGCCACGGCAGCGAAGCGGCCATCGGGGCTGACGGCCACCGAATCGGGCTGGCCGCCGACGTCGCAGGTGGCGGTGACCGTGGCACCGGCGATGTCGACCACCGCCAGATGGCCGGTGGGCTCGACGTAGCTTGTCGAGGTGTTCACCCCGACCAGGGCCACGCCGGCGAGGCCGACCACGGAGGTCGGCTCGCCGCCGAGCGCCACGTCGCCCAGGGGGGCGGGTGCCTCGTGATCGGTGATGTCGACGAGGCCGAGCCGCTCGCCCGGGCTGTCGGTGTAGAGCAGGGTCATGCCGTCCGGCGTGGCGCCGACGATCTCGGCCACGGTCTCGGTCGTGGGGTCGGTGCCCTCAGGCAGGTTCTGGAAGACCGGCCAGGTGGCCATCCGCTCGAAATAGAGGGTATCGGCGGCGGCCGGCAGGGCCGTGGTCAGGAACGCCGTGCCGGCAAGGGCACTGGTCGATAGGAGCAGGTTCCGGCCGAATCGCCGCATGGTCGTGATCCTCGTTCTTTGGGGCTCGGCGTGCTCTGCCCGAGGCTCGTGACGGTATCGTGACGGGGCGCGGCAGCGTCGGGCGGGCCTCGGCTGTGGACAAGGGGGGAGGGCCGCTGCATATCCGGGGGCCAGCGGAGATCCCCGCCTCACGGGAGAAACGGAATGCCCAGTCAGCTCAATCTGCGCGGCGTTGCCGTGCTCGTTCTCGGCCTCATGGTCGCTGCCGGAAGTGCTGTGGCGCAGGAGCAGTCGCGCCTGCCGAAGATCCTCGAGAGCGGCGTGCTGCGGGTCGGCACGACCGGCGACTTCAACCCGATGAGCTTTCGCGACCCGGGCTCGAACGACCTCAAGGGCTACGACATCGAGGCAGTCGAGAAGCTCGCCGCCGACATGGGCGTGACGATCGAGTACGTGCCGACCGACTGGAAGACGCTGGTCGCCGGCATCGTCGCCGACAAGTACGACATCACGACGAGCGCCTCGCTCAGCATGGACCGGGCGGCCGTCGCCGGGTTCAGCGATCCTTACGTCGAGTTCTCGACCGTGCCGATGACGCTGGCCACGAATGTCGAGAACTATGCGAGCTGGGCCGATCTCGACAACGCCGACGTGACCATCGCGGTGACCCTCGGCACGGTCTTCGAGCAGCAGGCCCGCAGCTACTTCCAGAACGCCCAGATCAAGACGGTCGAGGCCCCGGCGCGCGAGTGGCAGGAGGTGATCTCCGGCCGGGCGACGGCGAGCGTCACCAGCAATGTCGACGCGGCGCAGCTCGTCACCAACTATCCGGAGCTGGCCGTGGTGAAGGTCGAGGAGGCGCGCTCGCGTCGGCCCGGCGCCTTCCTCTTGCCGCAGGACGACCAGGTCTGGATCAACTACGTCAACCACTGGATCAACCTGAATCACACGAGCGGCTGGTTCGCGGCCCAGCAGCAGAAGTGGAACCTCGCCAACTGAGCGACTGAGCCGACGCTCATGCGGGCCGTCTGGCAGGTCGATCCGGCGCACCGGTTCGTGCCACAGCGGCAGAAGACGGCGGGCCATCTCGGCGGGCCCGACGAGCCGGCCCTGCCGCTTGGCGGCATCGGCACCGGGGCGGTCAGCCTCGACCGCACCGGGTCCTTCACCCGCTTCACCCTGAAGACGGGGGCTGTCCGCCTCTTCCACGAGCCGGCTGCCGGTTTCGCGTTGCGAGTGGCGGGGCCCTTGGGCACGCATTGCACGGCCCTGCAAAGGCGGCCGGCGGACGGCAGGCTCGCTGGCTGGTCGTTCGCCGAGGCGCCGGCCGCGGCGGAATTCCTCTTTCCCTGGGCCCGGCTGACCTGGCCGGAGGTAGCGACCGGCGGCATCCGGGCGGTGCTCGACGCAAGCGGCCCCTTCGTGCCGGGCGACCTCGAGGCGAGCAGCCTGCCGCTGGCGCTCTTCACCTGGACCCTCGTCAATCCGGGGCCGGCGCCGCTGGCGGTGACCCTCCTGGCGCACTGGCCGAACATGAACGGCTGGTTCAGCCGGTTCGGCCGCGGCCGGCCGCACCGCTGCGGGGTCGGCAACAGCAACGAGATCGTCGACCATCCCGACATGGCGGCGGTGCGCATGGGCCGGATCGGTACCGGCGAAGCCATCGACCCGGTCGTCGAGGAGGAGGGCGTCGGCGAGATGGTGCTGGCGCTGCGGCGGCAGCCGGGCCTCAAGGTCGAGAGCCTTGCCGCCTTCGACGGCGGCGGTGACGGGGCCGCTCTCTGGGCAGCGTTCGCGGGCGAGGGGCGCCTGCCGTCGGGTGCGCCCTGGCTGGTCGAGGCACCTTTCGACGACCGCGACACGGCCATCCCGACGGCCGCCATCGCCGCCTCTTGCACGCTCCAGCCGGGCGAAGAGCGGCAGATCGCGGCGGCTGTCGTCTGGGACTTCCCGCTTGTCCGCTTCGGCCTCGGCCGACGGCACTGGCGGCGCTACACGGCCGAATGGGGCCGGACCGGGCGCAATGCCCTGGCGATCGCCGAGCGGGCGCTCGATGCGGCACCGGCCTGGGCCGGGCGCGTGGCCGGCTGGCAGCGGGAGGTGGCGAGGAGCCTGGGCGATGCGCCGGAGGCCGGCGGGCTCGCCCTGCAGATGCTGTCTTTCCTGGTCGACGGCTGCACGGTCGCGACGGCGCCCGAGGCGGAGACGGGCGAGCCGGCACATTTCGCCCTGATCGAATGCCCGGACTACGCGCTCTATGCGACCATGGACTTGTGGATCTACGCCTCCGAGGCGGTGCTCCGGACGTTTCCCGAGCTCGAGGCGCTAGTGCTGGAAGACTATGCGCGCCAGCTGCCGCGCGCCGATGGCCGGCTGCGGCGCCATGCGCTCTCGGGCGAGCCCATGCCGGTCAAGCTGGCCGGCATGGCGCCGCACGACCTGGGTGCCCCCGAGGAGGACCCGTTTCACCTCGCCAGCGGCTATACGTGGCGGGATGCCACCGGCTGGAAGGACCTGAATGCGCAGCTGGTGATCGCCATCGCCCGGGCCGGGCAGGTGCTGGGCGCAGGCTGGCAGCGGCGCATGCTGCCGACGGTCGGGCTGGCGCTCGACACGCTCGCCCGCTTCGATCGCGACGGCGACGGGCTGATCGAGAACGACGGCCTGCCCGACCAGACCTTCGACAATAT
Organism: Alphaproteobacteria bacterium; assembly: GCA_030431615.1. Taxonomy (GTDB): domain Bacteria; phylum Pseudomonadota; class Alphaproteobacteria; order Geminicoccales; family Geminicoccaceae; genus SLRI01. Next base: position 5,356 of record JAUIID010000181.1, on the reverse strand, counting down.
CCCGATGCTGGGCCCGTCCGCCTATTGCGGCGGGCTCTGGCTGGCTGCCCTCCTGGGCGGGGCGGCGGTTGCCGAGGCGGCCGATCGGGCGGACCTGGCGGCGGCGTGGCGGGCGACGGCGGCGCGAGGCCGGCAGGCCTTCGAGGCAGCACTCTGGGACGGAAGCCGGCTCAGGCTCGACCGCGACGGGCCGCTCAAGGATGCGCTCCTGCTCGGCTGCGTCTTCGGCCCCTGCCTCGCCCGGCGCTACGGCTTCGGCGATGCGGTGGATCCCGCCATGGTCAGGGCCACGCTGGCGATGCTGTTCGAGATCAATTTCCGGCAGGCCGGGGCCGGTCGCGCTGCCCGGCTGATCGTCAGGGCCGATGGCGGGCCCGTGGCGCATGCGCCGGGCGATGTCGATGCGTCCTTCCAGACCAGCGAGGCCCTGGTCGGCATCAACCTCGCTTTTGCCGCCGAGCTTCAGGCCTTCGGCCTCGTCGCCGAGGCGGCGGAAGTGCGGCATGCACTCTTCGCCGAGGTGGTCGAGCGGCGCGGCCTGCTCTATCGCCTGCCGGCGGCGATCGACCTCGAGGACGAGATCTTCAGGGCACCGATGAACCTCCGCCCGCTCGCCGCCTGGCTCGCCCAGCCCTGGCCATTTCCAGCATAGGTACGAGGCCATGCGACTGACCTTCTACACCCTGCCAATCAGCAACTACGCCGCCAAGGTGGAGCTGGCGCTCCGGCTCAAGGGCCTGCCCTACGAGGCGCTGCCGCCCCCCGACGGCTATGGCTCCGAGGCCTACAAGGCGATCGTGCCGGCCGGCACCATCCCGGCCATCGTCGTCACCGGGCTCGAGGCGGGCGAGCTCGTGCTGACCGAGAGCGAGGTGATCAACGAATACCTGGACGAGGCCTGGCCCGACCCGCCGCTCCTGCCGGGCGGGCCGCGCGCCAGGGCTCGGACGCGCCAGCTCGCGCGGTTCCACGACAGCCGGCTCGAGCCCGTGATCCGCGCCCTCTTTCCGCAAATGGCGCCGGCCGGCCGCGATGCGGCGCTGGTCGAGCGCCAGTGCGCCCTCTTTGCGACTAGGCTCGCCGACCTCGCGGCCATGACGACGCCGCAGCCCTGGCTCGCCGGGCCGAGCCTGACCATGGCGGACCTGCCCTACCCGCCGACCCTGCTCATGGCCGGGCTGATGCTGGAGCATCTCGGGCGAAGGCTCGACCTGCCGCCCGGGCTCGTCGCCTGGCACGATCGGGCGCTCGCCCACCCCACCTTCGCCCCGGTGCTGGAGGCCCAGGCGGCGGCGACCCGGGCGTGGCTCGCGGCCAAGGCCTGAGGCGTCAGAGCCCGAGCACGTCCTTCATGGCGTAGAGGCCGGGCGGTTGCTGGCCGGCCCAGAGGGCCGCGCGGACGGCGCCGGCGCTGTAGATGGCGCGGCTCGACGCCTTGTGGCTAAGCTCGAGGCGCTCGCCGTCGGCGGCGAAGATGATGGTGTGGTCGCCGACGACGTCGCCACCGCGGAGCGCGGCGAGGCCGATCGCACCGGCGGGGCGCGGGCCGGTGAGGCCGTCGCGGCCGCGCTGGACGAGCTCGTCCAGCGGCCGGCCGCGGCCTTTGGCGGCGGCCTCGGCGATGGCCAGGGCGGTGCCGGAGGGGGCGTCGACCTTGTGGCGGTGATGCATCTCGACGATCTCGATGTCGAACTCGGGGCCGAGCGTGGCCGCCACCTTCTCGGCGAGGCCGATCAGGAGGTTGGTACCGAGGCTCATGTTGGGCGCCCAGACGATGGCGGTGCGCCTGGCGGCCTCGGCGAGAGCGGCGCGGTCGGCCGGCTCGAGGGCGGTCGTGCCGATCACGTGGGCGCAGCCATGGGTGGCGGCGAGGGCGGCATTGGCGGTGGTGGCGGCCGGCGTCGAGAACTCGATCACCGCATGTGCTCGGGTCATCAGCCCGGCCGGGTCGTCGGTGCAGAGGATGCCGACCGGGTCCCGGCCAATGAGCGTGCCGAGGTCGGTGCCGATGGCCTCGTGGCCCGGCCGCTCGGTGCCGCCGGCGAGCTCGACGCCGTCGGTTGCCAGAAGCTGGGCCAGGTTGGCGCGGCCCATCCGCCCGGCACAGCCGATCACGCCGATCCGCACGCGCTCTCTCCCCTCCGAAGTTGCACGAGCGTCGTCAGCACTGTTTAGTCCCCCGGTCAAGCCAGGCGATCAAGCTGCGGAGGAGGCCCCGCCATGTCGACAGCCAATCTGATAGAGGCACTGGGCGAGGCGCTGCCGCTCGAGCTCGGCAGCTTCGCCGTGGACGCCCAGCCGACGGGGCTCGTCATCGTCGACGAGGTCAACGGCTTCTGCACGGTGGGCGCCGGCAACCTGGCGCCGCCGGCGCCGGATGCGCAGGTGAGTGCCATGGTCGAGCGCACCGACGTGCTGGCCCGGGCCTTCACGGCGCAGCGCCGGCCGATCCTCGCTTTCCTCGACACCCACGAGCCAGGCAAGCCCGAGCCGCCCTTCCCGCCGCATTGCGAGCGCGGCACGGGCGAGGAGAACCTCGTGCCGGAGCTCGCCTGGCTCGAGGACGACGCCCATGCGCTCCTGATCCGCAAGGACTGCATCAACGGCTTCGTCGGCGGCATCGAGGCGACCTTCAAGGGCCACGGCACGAGCCACAACAAGGTGGTCGACTGGGTCAACGCGCACCGGCTGGAGGCGGTCCTGACCACCGGCATCTGCACCGACATATGCGTCATGGACTTCGTGCTCACCATGCTTTCGGCGCGCAATCACGGGCTGATGCCGACGCTTAGGGACATCGTCGTGCTGGAGCCCGCCTGCGCCACCTACGACCTGCCGCTGGAAACGGCCCGCCAGCTCGGCCTGCCCGACACGGCCGCCCACCCGAAGGCCCTGACCCACCACATGGGGCTCTATTTCATGGCGTCGCGCGGTGCGATCCTGGCGAGCGAGGTCACGGGCGCCTGAGCAATGAAGGAATAATAACCTATAGACGGGAGCCGGTCAAGACCCGTTCCGGTTCGTTGGGCAAAACACCGGATTTTGGCCCTGGCGGCCAGCGCAGCCCGGCGCATGGCATGCGGAAGTGGCGGCCGAACGCCCGTTTTCCGGGGCTTTTTCGAGGGCGGCAGTCGTTTGGGTTCGTTCGTCGCGGGTCGGGTTCGTTCGTCGAAAAGGTGGGTTCGTTCGTCCGAATCCCGGGTTCGCTCGTCGATTTCGTGGGTTCGTTCGTCGCCAGCTGTCGCGGAATACGCGACATTTCCCGGCAAGTGTCGCAGAATCCGCGACATAAGCGATCGTGATGTCGCATATAGCGCGACAGTTCGGTGGGTACTGTCGCGCTATATGCGACAAGCCGGGCCCAACTGTCGCAGATTCCGCGACAGTTCGGGTGCGATGACGGTGCGCTGACGGCCGGATGAACCTTCGGGGCCGCTGGCTGCGATGCAGGCATAAGCGTTCGTGATGGCCTCGGATCCTGTCAGCCGTCGAGGACCTTCGTCAGGACGGCGCCGCATTCGGCGTCGTCGAGGACGGGGTGGGCGTCGAAGTCGACGTCGTCGGCCCACTTGGCCATGGCTGCCTCCCTCCCGGCCCGAGGAAAGTGCAGGGGAGGCACGCCTCCCCTGGCCCCACCAGTTGTTGGCGATGGAGCCGGGGCGAGACGGGAGCGTGCGTGCTTGCTTGTTGTCGCGTGGGCGATGTGAGTCGTATTGCATATGGATAGGACCAGAGGGAGAATCCCTTGTCGCGAACGACGACGGTCCAGATCGGTGGTGCTCCCGGTGAGCGCACCACAGCGAATGCCGGGAATAGGGGCTCTTGCGGGAACCAATTCCGGCGGGTCAATTCTCGCGCGAAAGAGCAGGTCGAGCACGAAAGGTTCCAGCGACTGCGCGCGTTGCTCGGCCACGCGTTTACCGCACCGGAGTCGTCGTATCGAAGGCTGACAGCCGCCGAAGTGATCGTCCGCAACAGGATCGACGTCGACTAAACGCATCCTCACTGGCCATGCGTATGACCGGGCGCGTGAATATTGAAGAAGGTCTCGTGTCCCCGAATGTCCCACAGAACCCCCTTTGCCCTTCAGCTTCCAGAGGTGCGATGTTGTCGTTCATCGCAGCTCGAGGTGCCCGTGAACCGACATGGGTTCCCTCACGAGGACATCGAACATATTCTAGCGTTGCATCCGACGCCAAAGCGGGAAATGTCGGCGACTACCGGCTTGGCTGGATCTTCGCGTCGGTCACATGGCGCCGCGAGCCTGCTCGTCCGGAGAATATCCCAACAAGAATCCATGGAACACATGCCAGAGCTGTCAGTGCGTGCGGGTATTTGAATGCATGAGACCTCGAAGTTCGAGATTCGATTAAGTCTTGGGGCAAGATTTCTTGTCAGAATCGGTCAACTATTATTCTTTGTATTAACTATTTTTGCAATATACAGTTTTGTCGTGCAGATCTACTATTTTTTCCTATTCATTCAATACGATGCATCGCTGTCGACAAGTTTGTCGACATTTTCATTCATTCTATTCGCTATTATTCAGTTTTGTTCTGGAATTTTTCTGCTGAACTTCTTCTCCAAGCTCGCTGCCACAAGAGGTATTATCGAAGTTCGTTCGCAGACGCTTTGCATTGATAGTAATTTTGGGTCTTTCGAAACGAGATGGTCAAATGTCGAAAAGGTTGGAAGATACAAATCTCTGGTATTTTTTGATACACTTGGAATAAAATTCATTAATAATAAAGTCATTTATGACTATTTTAACAACAATGAAGATAATTATTCATTCATAAATTTGCTAGCGAGATGGATTCTTTTTCCGATAAAGCAACTGGCGCCAAAACCACTTGCTGCAATCGCAACTTATCTAGCACCCACATCGCTACGACAGGCTCATGACGCAGCTCGCTCAAGCGGTTTGATGCGAGACTACGATGCGTGCCTTGACGCGTTTCAAGTAGAGAATTTTGAGCAACTATTTAATGAACTGAGCACGAAAATGCATCAGATTGAATCTGATCGGATTCTTGAATCCAATCAAGATGAGAGGATTCGATGCCCGAAATGCAAAGAGCTCATTTTGCAAAACGCCGTGGTATGTCGTTATTGCCGATTTTGCTTTGAGACCAATAGTTATATTCGGTAGCGTTTGAGGTTTGTAGAGAACGTTTCACTTCTTCGGGGCGATCGCCGCGGGCTACGGCCGGCCCGATCGCACGCGCGCCGACACACAACCCGTTCGCTCACCGAGATGACCGGTGGGGTGCGGGGAGTATCATACTCCCCGCATGTCTTCCCTGCCGCTCAAGCCCCCTTGCGGTTGGCGACCAGGTCGTCGACCACGGCGGGG
>JAUIID010000003.1 GCA_030431615.1 Alphaproteobacteria bacterium | reverse complement strand
AAGCCCCCGCTTCACCAGCAGCGCCTGCGGCTCCGGATCGCGCCCGCGAAATGCCCGATACGCCTCCCCCGGGTCCATCCGGTTGCCGGCGGCGAGCACGAACTCCCTGAGCCGCCGTGCCACCTCCGGATCGAACGCGTTGCCGGCCTCGCGGAAGGCTTCGAAGCCGTCGGCGTCGAGGACCTCGGACCAGAGATAGCTGTAGTAGCCCGCGGCGTAGCCGCCGCCGGAGAAGACGTGGGCGAACTGGGGCGGGCGGTGGCGCATGGCGATGGCGGCGGGCATGCCGAGGGCAGCGAGGCGCTCCTGCTCGAAGGCGCCGATGTCGAGCCCTTCTGCCTCCTGCAGCAGATGCAGCTCGAGATCGAGGATGGCGCAGGCGGCGTATTCGAGCGTGGCGAAGCCCTGGTCGAAATTGCGCGCGGCGGCGAGGCGTCCGGCCAGCTCCTCGGGCATGGGCTCGCCGGTCTGGTGATGGCGGGCGAACTCGGCGAGGATTTCCGGCTCCTCCAGCCAGTGCTCGAGGAGCTGCGAGGGGAACTCGACGAAGTCGCGGTCGACATGCGTGCCGGCGAGGAGCGGGTAGGTGACGTCGGAGAGGAGGCCGTGCAGCGCGTGGCCGAACTCGTGGAAGAGCGTGCGGGCGTCGTCGAAGCCGAGAAGCGCCAGGGCGCCTTTGGCGGGCTTCGAGAAGTTCATGACGTTGACGATGATCGGGCGAATGTCGCCGCCGAGTTTTTCCTGCCCCCGCAACCCGCTCATCCAGGCGCCGCTCCGCTTTGCGGGTCTGGCGAAATAGTCGCCGAGGAAGAGCCCGAGATGGCGGCCGTCACGGTCCCGCACGTCCCAGGCGCGGACGTCCGGGTGGTAGAGCTGGAGCCCCTTCTGCTCCTCGAAGGTGATGCCGAAGAGGCGGTTGGCGGTCGTGAAGGCCGCCTCGATCAGCCGGTCGAGCTGGAGATAGGGCTCGACGGCACCGGGCGGGATGGCGAACTCGGCCTGCCGGCGCTTCTCGGCGTAGTGGCGCCAGTCCCAGGCGGCGAGGTCGAAATTGCCGCCCTCGACGGCGATCATCGCCTGCAGGGCCGCCGCGTCCGCTTCCGCCTTCCGCCGCGCCCGGGGCCAGACGGTGTGGAGCAGGTCGAGGGCCGCCTCCGGCGTCTTCGCCATGCTGTCGGCGAGGCGGTAATGGGCGAAGGTGGCAAAGCCCAGGAGCCGGGCACGCTCGGCCCGAAGCGCGATGGTCTCCCTGATGATTGCCCGGTTGTCGGTCTCGCCGCCGTTCTCGCCGCGCGCGAGCCAGGCGCGAAAGGCCGTCTCGCGGAGGTCGCGGCGGGTGGAGAAGACGAGGAAGGGCTCGATGCTCGAACGTGCCAGGGTGACGACGTGCCTGCCCTCGAGCCCGCGCGCCGCGGCAGCACTGGCGGCGGCGGCGCGGACGAAGTCGGGAAGGCCCGCCAGGTCCGCCTCGCCGTCGAGGACGAGCGTGTAGGCCTGCTCGTCGGCGAGCAGGTTCTGGGCAAAGCTGGTGCCGAGCGTGGCCAGCCGCTCGGCGATGGCGGCGAGCCGCTTGCGCGCCGCTTCGTCCAGATGGGCGCCGCTGCGCACGAAGGCCGTGTGATAGCGCTCCAGCACGCGGGCCTCCTCGCTGCCCGGCGGCGGAGCTGCCGTCGTGCGGATGGCGTCGAGTCGGGCGAAGAGGCGGGGGTCCTGGTAGAGGTCGTTCCAGTGGCGGGCCAGCACCGGCGCCAGCTCGCGCTCGATCGCCTGGAGCGTGGCGTTGGTGTCGGTGCCGCAGAGATTGAAGAAGAGAGCCGCCACCCGGCGCAGCTCCCGCCCGCTTCCTTCGAGTGCTGCGACGGTGTTGGTGAAATCGGGTGCCGCCGGGTCGCCGCCGATGGCCTCGAGCTCGGCCCGGTGACCGGCCAGCGCCTGTGCGAAGGCGGGGCGGAAATCCTCGGGCTCGAACCGGCCATAGGGCGGCAGGCCGAAGGGCGCCGTCCAGGGGGCGAGCAGGGCGGCTTCGTCGGTCATGGATCGAGCTCCCGAAGGCTGTGGCCGGAGCGGGCATAGCGCGGCCGGGGCCGCCTGTCAGCCGCGCCGGTCGGGCGCGCCGCCCATTGCCAACGGCGCGGGCCACGCTATGCAGTGAGCCATGCTGCGTCGCATCCGGTCGATCCTCACCTGGCTCCTGATCAGCGGGTTCCTGATCCTGGTGCTCGTGCTCGCGGTCTTCATGGGCACGCGGATCTGGGAGGCCGAGACCGGCGCTCCGCTCCAGGCCTGGCACAGCTTCGTGCCGGAGGAGCTCGATGCCGAGGAAATCGACGAAGCCGACTGGGCAACCTGGCTCGCCGCCGAGGAGCGGGTCATGGCGGAAGTCCGAAGCGAGGTCACGGACCGGCTCGAACCCGAGGACCGGATCCCCGCCAACCGCTACTTCGCCGGCAGCCCGGTCTATCCGCCGAGCCTCGCCCATGACTGGAACCGCTCCTACATCCTGCAGCCCGAAGGGCCGCCGGTCGGTGCTGCCGTCTTCCTCCACGGCCTCACCGATTCGCCCTACAGCCTGCGCCATATCGCCAAGCGCTACCGGGATCTCGGCTGGGCCACCGTCGCCATCCGCATGCCGGGCCACGGCACCGTGCCGGCGGGACTGCAGGACGTCGAGTGGCCGGACTGGTCGGCGGCGACGCGGCTCGCGGTGCGCGAGGCGAGGCGGCTCGCCGGCGACGCGGTGCCGCTGCACATCGTGGGCTTCTCCAATGGCGGCGCGCTGGCGTTCAAGTATGCGCTCGAAGCGCTCGACGATCCCGCCCTCGCCCGGCCCGACCGGCTGATCCTGCTCTCGCCCATGATCGGCATCACCGAGTTCGCCCGCTTCGCCGGGCTCGCCGGGCTGCCGGCCTACTTCCCGCGCTTCGCCCGGGCCGCCTGGATCGCCGTCCTGCCCGAGTTCAACCCGTTCAAGTACAACTCCTTCCCGGTCAACGGTGCCCGCCAGTCCTTCCTCGTCACGGCCGCCCTGCAGAGCGAGCTCGCCCGCCATGCCCGGGACGGCAGCCTCGAGGAACTGCCGCCGATCCTCACCTTCCAGTCGGTGATCGACTTCACCGTCAGCACGCCCGCCGTGGTCAGCACCCTCTACGACCGGCTGCCGGCCAACGGCAGCGAGCTCGTGCTCTTCGACCTCAACCGCAGCGCCCGCTTCGGCCCGCTGCTCCGGCCTGCCGCCGCCACGGCGATCGAGCGGCTCTTGACCCCGCCCCCCCGCCGCTACGACCTGACCACCGTGGTCGACCCCGCCCCGCTCGGCGACGGCATGGTGGCGATCACGGAGCCCGCGGGTACCGACGAGGCAATGGAGCAGCCGCTCGGCATCGCCTATCCGACCGACGTCTTCTCGCTCTCGCACGTCGCCCTGCCCTTCCCCCTCGACGATCCGCTCTACGGGCTCGAGCCGGCCGGCAACGAGAATTACGGCGTCAATCTCGGTGCCACGGCAGTGCGCGGCGAGCGCGGAGCCCTGATCGTCAGCATCGATTCGGTCGCCCGCATGGCGTCCAACCCGTTCTTCCCCTACCTGCTCGAACGGGTCGACGAGGCGATCGCGAACCCCGCCCCGCTGGCGCCGTGAGGCCGACATGATCGAGCTCTACCGCGCGGTCTGGCGGGTGAGCGGCCGCCAGCAGCTCCTCCTGATCGCCCTGGCCGTGACGACCGCCGCCCTGGCCGCGGCACCGCTCAAGTTCCAGCAGCTCGTCATCAACTCGCTGGTCGAGGGCGGCACGGTCGAGCGGCTCGTCTGGCTCTGCGCCGCCTTCCTGGCAGCCGTGCTGCTCAGCGCCGGGCTCAAGTTCGTCCTGAGCCTCAGGATCTCGGTGCTGGGCGAGCGGGTCATCCTGATGGCGCGCGAGCGGCTCTACGGCAATGCGGTGCACGACACGCGCGCCGGCACGACGGAGCCGATCCGGCGCGGCACGCTCGTCAACATGCTGACCGCCGAGGCGGAGGTCGTGGGCGGCTTCGCCGGCTCGGCCATCGCCGGCCCGCTCCTGCAACTCGGCACGCTGGTCAGCGTCCTCACCTTCGTCTTCGTGCAGCAGCCGCGGCTCGGCTTCATCGTCGCCGCCGTGGTGATCCCGCAGGCGGTGATCGTGGTGGCGCTGCAGAAACGCATCAACCGCGAGGTGCGGGCCCGGGTCACGGCACTCCGGGACGCCTCGGACCGGATCTCGCAGAGCGATCTCCTGGCGACGGACGAGGCGGTCGCCGAGGACTTCCGCCTGACCTTCACCATCCGCCGGCGGATCTACGCCTTCAAGCTCTCGATCAAGCTGGCGCTCAGCGTGATCACCGCGCTCGGCGCCGTCGCCATCCTCTTCATCGGCGGCTGGCTGGTCCTCCAGGGCCGGAGCGATGTCGGCACGGTGGTGGCGAGCCTGAGCGGCCTCGCGCGCATCGACGGCCCCTGGCGCACCCTGATCCAGTTCTTCCGCCAGGCCAGCACCGTCCGGGTGAACTACGAGATGCTGACCCAGGCGCTGGCAAAACGCGGCTGAGCCCCCGCCCGGGGCGAGCCCCCCGGCCTTGGCGCCTGTCGCCGCCTCGCCTATAGACGACCCATCGAGCGGAACCTCGAGTGAAAGGCCTCGAAGTCATGGAACAGACAAGAATGACCCCAAGGGCCGGGGCGGGTGGGGCTTTGCCGGCCATGGCCCTGGCCCTGCTGCTGGCCACAGGCCCCGCGGCGCTGGCGCAGCAGAGCGGCCTCTCCTCCGCCCTGCAGCGGGAGCGCCTGGCCTTCGAGATCGCCGACACGGACGGCGACTTGCTGATCAGCCGGGGCGAGTTCGCCCGCGACGCCGCCGCCGGCTTCAGCTCGCTCGACACCGACGGCAGCCTGACCCTGACGCCGGCCGAGCTCGGCGAGCACGATCCGGCGCTCTTCGGCCCGGTCGACGGCGATGGCAATGGCGAGCTCACCTTCAACGAGGTCATGACCTACAAGATGCAGGCCTTCGAAGCGGCCGACACGGATGGCGACGGCCAGCTCTCCTTCGACGAGATGGTGGGTGCTGCCGAGGACCAGCTGGGAGCGGCGCAATGAGCGGGACCATGACCCTTCGTCGAACCCCTTTCGCCATGGCTGCCCTCGCCGGCATCCTGGCCCTCTCGCTCGCCGCCTGCGAGAGCGGTGGCAGCGGCACGAGCTCGGCCGGTGTCGGCACCGTCGGCGGTGCGGCCATCGGCGCCGGCGCCGGCCGGCTGCTCTTCGGCAACAGCACCACCGGCATGCTGATCGGCGCCGGTGTCGGCGGCCTCGCCGGCAACATGACCGTCGACCGCCAGGCCGAGCAGAACGCCGCCGCACAGCGCCAGGCCGAGCAGGACGCCGCCATGCAGCGCCAGCTCGACTTCGAGCGCCAGCAGGCGCTGCAGGCCGAGGAGACCCGGCGGCAGATCGAGGAGCAGCGGCTCTTCGAGGAATGGCGGCGCCAGCAGGGCAGCTCGACCCCGGCCAGCTGACCGGGGCCGGGGCACCCGGCGCCCGGGCCTCAGTCCCGGTCCGGCGCGCCGAGCGGGAAAAGCGGCCGGTAAGGCCGCGCCTCCTCCACCGCCCGGGCGAAGGACGGCCGGCCGAGCAGCCGTGCCCGGTAGGCGCGCAGCACCGGGAACGCCGGCGCGATCGGGTGCGTCCAGTCCGCATAGAAGAGAGCCGGTGCCGCCGCACAGTCCGCCAGCGTGAAACCGTCGCCCGCCGCCCAAGGCCGGCCGGCCAGCTCCCCCTCGAGCCAGCCATAGGCGCGCTCCAGCTTCTCCACGGCCATCGCCAGGCCGTCCCGGCGCCTGACCGGGTCGCCCGTCAGCGCCCCGTCCACGGCCAACTGCATCGCGTTCATGACGTGCAGGTCGAAGAAGCGATCGAGAAAACGCACGTCCAGTGCCGCCAGCGGCTCGTCGGGCAGCAACCTAACCGGCCCCCGATGCGCAAGCTGCAGATACTCGATGATGATGCTCGTCTCGACGACCTGGCGCTCGCCATCCACCAGCAGCGGAAACTTCCGCAACGGCCAGCGCCGCAGCCACTCCGCCACATGCGCCGGCGTCTCCGGCCCGATGCAGCGAAACGCGAAGGGCGTGCCGTTCTCGTAGAGCGCAATCAGCACCTTCTGCGTGTAGGACGAGAAGGGATGTCCGTAGAGCGCGAGTGACATCGGGGGACCTCCTGATCCGGCCGCTTGTATCCTGCCGACGACTCCATCCTATCGTTATGGCTGAACAGGGTTAAGAAAAGCATGTGGGGAGACACGTCTCCCCACGCCCCACCGGTTGTTTGGGGTCCAACGATGAAATGCCCTGTCTGCAAGAACGGCGAGACCCGCCTGGGCACCGCGACCCTCACCCTGGAACGTGGTCAGCTGACCATGGCCCTCTGCCATGTCCCGGCCCAAATTTGTGACAACTGCGGCGAGGAATATATTCACGAGACCGCGGCGCAGCAGGAGCTGGACCAGGTCGAAACCGCCGCACGTCAAGGCGTCACCGTCGAGGTCCGCGAGTTCGCCGCGGTGTGAGACGGTGCCGTGTTGACCGTACTTGGTTTTATTGCCCCGGATTGACTCCCGACGCCTGTCCTCTTGGCGTTTGCGTGCTACACTGTAGCCCAAAAACCTGCACACTTCCCTTCGCCAAGAGCGGGGCCCATGAGCGCCAACACCGGCGTGCGTGCACGCATCGACGCCAGGACCAGGGACGAGGCCGCCGCCATCCTCGCCGCCACCGGCCTGACCATGTCCGACGCCTTCAGGATGATGCTGGTCCCCACCATGGCTAAACGGCGGCTCCCCTTCGACCCCCTCGTCCCGAACGCTGAGACCATCGAGGCCATTCAGGCCGCCCGCAAGGGCGACACCAGGAAGGTCGGCACCCCCGAAGACCCTCCTCGCCGACCTGCATGCGGACGATTAAATGACCATAGGCCGCGGTCGAGCAGGTCGTCGCCGCATTCGTCGAGCACTACAAGCACCGCCGATACCACAAGAACATCGGCAACCTCACGCCGTCCGACGTCTACTTCGGCAAAGCCGCGTCCATTCTCAGCGAAAGGAGCGAGATCAAACATCAGACCATTCGACAGCGCCGCTTGCTACACCAGTAGAGAGCAGCCTAAACTGAAAATATGATGAGCCAGATCCTCCGCTCGCGATCAGGCACCTCTGTCCCAATTCATCTGACGACGGACAGTCCAACAAGAACAGGGAGCAGCGGCCTACCAAGTCCAGATCGCAAGCACGGCCATCGTCGCAGGGATCGACTGTAGAACAAATACCGCCGGTTTTCTCAGAGTCACGGCCCCGAATACGCCAGCGACGATCACGAAGCAGAGAATCAGGACGATGAACGCCATGTCACGCTCGACGCGCGACAGCGCCCAAAAAGCGACTATTGCGACGAACAGGTTGTAGAGACCGGCGTTCGCGGCGATCCGCGCAGTGATATCCAACTCGACTGTGCTTGAGGCGGGGAACCCGAACTTCGTCTTGATCAGCCGCCGACCCGCGAAGATCTCGGCGAGGCCGATCAGCACATGCAGCGCCACAACAAGTCGGACGAGCCAGATGGCGAGCGTACTCATTGTTTCAGCGGCGGCAGATGTTGAACGACCCAGCGACGCGCGTCGTCATCCGAACTCTTCTGCGCGTAGCCGACCGGATCGAAGACATGGTGATAGGGAGGGTTGCTCTCAGTGAATCCGGAGAAGCGGACCTCCAGCGCGTCGGGTAACATCCTGCAGAGATTGAGGCTGTGCTCGAAACCCACCGCAGTGTCCAGTCGGTTGTGAAAGATCGCGGTCGGCGGAAAATGCCCGCTGCCGGATTTGATGTTCGCCGGCAGCGGTCCGAAGAAATCCACCAGGACCTTGCTCCGGCCCGGGGCATTGGCGCCGATGAAGGACATTGCAATCGCGGCTCCGAGCGAGAACCCGACCAGGCCAAGCTGGTCGGGATCTGCATCCGGTCGCTCGGCGACGTCTGCAATGGCAGCGGCGAGTACCGGAACATGCCGCTCCGGCTGATCGTCGGAGAAATGCGGTTCGGCGTCAGGGTAATAGCGCGGCGCAGCGACGACATAGCCGATACCGGATAGCCGCTTAGCGAAATCGAGAATCAGTGGGCCGAAGGTTGGACCCAAGCCGAAGTTCCCATGCAGTACCATGACCATCGGATGCCGCCTGCCGTCGGCCGGACCTGAAAAAATTTCGATCGGATGCGTCTTAGGGTCGAGTTGCGGCATCTGCATGTTCCTGATGATCATGGCCCGACCCTCACGGACGGTGCGGACACCATGGACGATCCAGTCACGGCTGCTGCGGCGAAGCCTTCTCTCGGCCCGACGTCATTTGGGTCCGACAAAAGCTGCGTCCATGTCGGCCACGATCTGTCTATAGCCGCTGAAGGCAACGAGGTTCGGATTGGTCCATTTGTCGTCGCCTGCCTTCCAACCATCGTGGACGTAGCGTAGAAGCTGCCCCTCCGAGTTCAGCGCGTAGATAGCACCCTCCATGGATCCGAATACGTCACGAAAGTTCTGCCATTCGGTTCCAACCTTCCGCCGTGAGGCCCAAACGTTCGATCCGTCCTGCCATCCGTCGTGGCGATGCCAGACAAGATCTCCATTGCCGCCGATGCCGTAGATTGTCCCTGCGCCGCAGGACAGTAGCCTCAAATAGATCTCGAACCCCTTTCTCAATTCGACAGGGCCGCTCCACTTATCAATACCGGTCCTGACACCCTCGTGCTTGTACCAGATAATCGCTCCATCGGTGGTAACCGCGTAAAGCACGCCGTGCCCTGCGGGCACGATATGGGCGAAACTTCCCCATCCCTTCCCAACCGGCTTTGGACCGCTCCAGTTCGTTCCGCCGGTCTGCCAATCCGTCGCCGCATGACCGAACCAGTCCAGGTTTCCGTTCGGCGCGAGCCCATAGAAACAACCGCCCCCGGCGGGGATCATGCGGACGTAGTCGCGCCATCCCTTGCGGGTCCGGCGCGGACCCTGCCAATTTGCCGGTCCGTCGCTGACCATCTGGAAGTGCCAGTCGACCTCTCCCTCTTCGGTTATACCGAGCAAGTAGGCCGCCACGGGTGCTGGCGACATAGCAAAGCGGCCGATGTAGGGCCGCCGCAGGCTGCCTCCGTAATGCACTTGCTTGAGCGCCTCGGAGATTTCACCCATCAGAGCTACGCCGTAGTCGTCCTCAGCCTCTTTTTCATACGCAACGGCCAAAGTCGATGGCCAAGTGCAGAGCGTTCCAAAGTTCGGTGACCCCTGCTTGGCGTTGGGCTTGGTCATGTCAACTTCGCCAACCATGCGGCTCGTATGGTCCATCCGGTTCACGGCTACGATGCCGTAGGAGCACTTTCCCTCCTTATCAGAGTATTTGTGCAGGACTGACACCTCGCTGTCGATGCGTGCTCTGACCTGCTCGGCGAGCGTCTCTGGCGGTTGTCCTTTATTGTCTACCCAGCCGTAGCGCGTCAGGTTCGCATCGGCATGTCGCATCAGCGCTGGGCCAAAGAGCTGCCGCACCGTCGGAGGATCGCCGGCCGCGACGAGATCGATTGCGGCAATCCATAGGAAAATCGCATCGAGATAAGCTGGAAAGGCCAGCACAAGCTTAAAGTCCGGATGCAAGGCAGTTTTTTCTGTCCGAAGGTGCTTGCCCTGCTCATCGAACACCTTCACGACAGCGACGTCGGTCCATTGCCAGACCTCGGGCTCTTCGAGAAATCGATCCGCGAGCGCCTGCGCTTCGAATGCGATCAGGCGGCGAGCAAAACCGTCATCAGGCCGCAGCGAAATCGCGAAGGCGAGGCGCTTCGCCTCACTGTTGATTTCCTGCAGCAGCTTAAGCGAAGCTCGGTTCTCGATATTGGCGATGCGGTTGTTCAGATCGTTGAGGCGGTCGTTGACGTGGCCGAGCTGTTTCTCGATTTGCTGGATCTGCTTGGCAATCAGTGCAAACGCCTTGGCGATGGGATCCGGTCGACCGAAGCTGATCGCAAAATCATAGAACTTAAAAACCGCTCCGAAGACCAACCCATACGGCGGCGGAATAAAACTAACCGCGGTCTGTATAGACTTTACGGCTGTTTCCGGCACGATCGACCCCCCCCCAAATGGCGCGGGACAATGCGCGCAAGTAAATTATCAGACTATGATGCGACTGGATAGATCCCTTTTTAGCGACCGCATAACAGTTGGACCACCGCGGAGACTGCTCCCAGGCTGCTTTCTACGGCTGCCAGCGCGGCGTTTCGGTCGCCGGCCTCAGCTTCCTCCAATAATCCCGACATTCTCCATTTGGCGCCAGATCGACGGTCCGAGTGCCCTCGTTGGAGGCACGAAGCATGCGACGCGGACTTTCAGAGACATCTTTTCTTTTACCTTTGCGCCGACGCTGCAATCTCCGCCCTCCTCTTTCCGGTCGATACAAGCTCGCCGCGCCGGTAGAACCGATGCTTATGCCTGACCCCCGAAGACCCGCCCGCGCGCGTCGTCTGACTTCCTGCGAGGCCGTGGGCGGCTCGGGTTGATGCATCCAATTCAACATTCCGGCTGGGGTTGGTGCGTCTTATGCAACAGCGCCCGCTGGAATGTTGCTGATCCCGCGACATAACGATTCATGATGGCGCATCTGACGCGAACCACTTGTCGAGCGGGACCATGCCGTCGGCGTGGTACACCTCGAAATATCTGCGGTGGAGGCAGCGGGCGAACCAGGAGGTGTTGACGCCCTTCCGTCGGCCACCACGACGCGAGCGAAGCCGGTATGGCGCTGGGCCGCGCCTGAAACCCGTTGCCCGACCCGCCAGGCGGTGCCACGTTCGAAACGCGGGGCCGGGGGACCGATGACGGCATGATACGGGCGGCAACCACCTATGTGCGCTGGGTCGACGCGGTCAACCGCGTCGTCGGCCGTCTCGTCATGCTGCTTATCTTTGTCATGATGGCGGTGCTGCTCTACTCGTCGATCTCGAGGAGCGCCTTCAACCTGCCGCTGATCTGGGTCGTCGAGATCTCCCAGTTCATGCTGGTCGCCTACTTCCTGCTCGGCGGCGGCTATTCGATGCAGCTCGGCGCCCATGTCCGCATGGACCTCTTCTACGCCAGGTGGGCACCGAAAAAGCGCGCCTTCACCGACACCATCACCGCCTGCTGCCTGATCTTCTACCTCGTGGTCCTGCTCATGGGCGGCCTCTCCTCGACCCAGTACGCGCTCGAATACGGGCAGAAGAACTATTCCTCCTGGGCGCCGCCCCTCGCACCCATCAAGATCATCATGTGCATCGGCATTGCCCTGATGCTGCTCCAGGCGGTGGCCTTCCTCGTTCGCGACATCGCCCGGCTGCGCGGCATCGAGCTGCCGGGCCGGCAGGACGAGCCAGAGGCCGGGGGCACGGCATCTTGAGCTACGAGGCCATCGCCCTTTTGATGTTCTCGACGATGATGCTGATGCTCCTGACGGGGCAGCGCGTCTTCGGCGCCATCGGCTTCGTCGCGGCGGGTGCTGCCGTCCTCCTCTGGGGCAATGGCGGCTCCGAGATGCCGTTCAACGCCGCCTTCCAGCTCATGAACTGGTACCCGCTGCTGACCCTGCCGCTCTTCGTCTACATGGGCTACGTGCTGGCCGAGAGCGGCATCGCCAACGACCTCTACGACATGCTCCATGTCTGGTCCGGCGGGCTCAAGGGCGGGCTCGCCATCGGCACGGTCGTGCTCATGGTCATCGTCTCGGCGATGAACGGCCTCTCCGTCGCCGGCCTCGCCATCGGCGCCACCATCGCCCTCCCCGAGATGCTGCGGCGCGGCTACGACAAGATCATGGTGACCGGCGTTATCCAGGCCGGCAGCTCCCTTGGCATCCTCGTCCCGCCCTCGGTCGTGCTCATCCTCTACGGCATGATCGCCCGCCAGCCCGTGACCCAGCTCTGGCTTGCCGGCGTCTTCCCGGGCCTGATGATGGCCGGTTTCTTCATCCTCTACATCGCCGTGCGCTGCCGGCTGAACCCGAAGCTGGCACCACCTTTGCCCGAGGCCGAGCGCATGATCCCGCTCCGGCAGAAGCTCGCTCTCCTCAGGGCCGGCATCCTGCCGCTCCTCATCTTCTTCTCGATGACCGGGCTCTTCGTCGCCGGCTTCACCAGCCTCGTCGAGAGCGCCGCCTACGGGGCCGCCGCCGCCACCTTCGCCGCCGCCGTCAAGCGCCGCCTCACGATGACGGTGCTCGAGGATGCGGTCAGGAAGACGCTCGCCATCTCCTGCATGTTCCTCTGGATCATCATGGCGGCCTTGTGCTTCGGCGCCGTCTTCGACGGGCTCGGTGCCGGCCGGGCGCTGCGCGGCCTCTTCCTCGACGAGTGGCACCTTTCGCCCTGGACGGTACTGATCATGATGCAGCTCAGCTTCATCATCCTCGGCATGTTCCTCGACGACACCGCCATGCTGGTCATCGTCGCCCCGCTCTACGTGCCGCTCGCCATCGCCCTTGACTTCAACCCCATCTGGTACGGCGTGCTCTACACCATCACCTGCCAGATCGCCTACATAACCCCGCCCTTCGGCTACAACCTCTTCCTGATGCGCGCCATGGCGCCGCCCGAGATCAGCCTCGGCGACATCTACCGCTCCATCGTGCCGTTCGTCGGCATCATGGGCCTCACCCTCGTTATCCTCATGATTTTCCCCGAGATCGCCCTCTGGCTGCCATCGTGGTATGCCGGACGATGAGCCGGCGGCGGAAGGATTCGGCCGCCCGACTGTCAAGGAGGAACCAAAGATGACGATCAAGAATGCCCGGCGTCGCGACTTCCTCAATAAGGCCGGTGCTACCACGCTCGGCGCCGGTGCGGTCGCCGCCGCCTCGACCTTCCCCGCACCCTACGTCAAGGCGCAGGGCCCGATCCGTTGGCGCCTGCAGACCTATGCCGGCCCGGCGCTCGCCGAATTCGTCATCAAGCCCTCCATCGATCAGTTCAACAAGGTCGCCAATGGCGAGATGGAGATCGAGCTCTACTTCGCCGACCAGCTCGTCCCCACGCCCGAGCTCTTCCGCGCCATGCAGAACGGCACCATCGACGCCGTGCAGAGCGATGACGACAGCATCGCCGCCCCCGTCGACGTCTCCGTCTTCGGCGGCTACTTCCCCTTCGCCTCCCGCTACTCCCTCGACGTGCCCGCCCTCTTCAACCACTGGGGGCTGAAGGAGATCTGGGAGGAAGCCTACGGCGAGATAGACGGCGTCACCTGGCTCTCCGCCGGCTCCTGGGACCCCTGCAACTTCGTCACCCGCGACCCCATCCGCAGCGTCGCCGACCTCGAGGGCAAGCGCGTCTTCACCTTCCCGACCGCCGGCCGCTTCCTGACGCAGTTCGGCGTCGTCCCCGTCACCCTCCCCTGGGAGGACATCGAGGTGGCGCTGCAGACCGGCGAGCTCGACGGCGTCGCCTGGTGCGGCATCACCGAGGCCTATACGGTCGGCTGGGCCGACGTCACCAACTACTACCTCACCAACAACATCTCCGGCGCCTGGGTCGGCTCCTACTTCGCCAACTCCGAACGCTGGAACGAGCTGCCCGAGCACCTCAAGGGCCTCTTCACCCTCTGCATGGACAGCTCCCACTACTACCGCCAGCACTGGTACTGGTGGGGCGAAGCCTACTACCGCACCACCGGCGACAAGCTCGAGCTCACCACCATCCCCGAAGAGGAATGGAGCGCCATCGAAGGTGCCGCCGAAGTCTTCTACGAGGAAATCGCCGCCGAATCCGACCGCAGCGCCCGCATCGTCCAGATCATCAAGAACTACCGCGCCGCCATGCAGAAAGCCGGCCCGCCCTACCGTTACGGGTGAGCTTCAGGACAAGGACCGTGGGGAGGCACGCCTCCCCACGCCCCACCGGTTGCTTTGGTTTCAGGCGGCGCTGGTGATGTCGGTGCGGGCGAAGTCGTTGCCCTTGTACAGGAGCGGTTCGCCGCTGGTCCGGGCGAGCGCGTAGGCGAAGACGTCGCCGAAATTGAGGCCGGCGGCATGGCGCCCCTTGCCGTAGCGGCGGAAGGCGTCGCAGGCGTGCTCCGCCTGCTCGGCGGTTACGGGCGCGATTTCGGCCGCGATCAGTTGGAGAAAGCGCTGGAGCAGCGGCCGACCGGGCTCGCCCTTGCGGCTCTCGATCACAATCGTGACCTCGACCAGCGTGGCGGCGGAAACGAGGCGTGTCTGAGCCTGCTCTATTCGGCGCGTGAAGCCCGCCCGCTCGGGTTCGTCGAGCAGAACGGCCAGAATGGCCGAGCTGTCGAGCACCATCAGCCGGGCAGGCCGCACTCATCGTAGCCGAGGATCTCCTCGGCACTGCGACGGTCCAGATCGGGCAGATCGGCACCTTCCCGGGCAAGCGCGTCGAGCCGGCCGGCGAGCCCGACGGCCTCGCCACGCTTGCGCCGCTCGCGCGCCAGCCGCTCGGCCAGGGCCCGGCGCACGGCCTCCGTCAGGCTCTCGCCCGTCAGCCGCGCCACCTCCCGCGCCAGCCGATCGGTCTCCGCATCCTTCAGACTGAGTGCCATGCAGCCAACCTTCTAGACAACCACACCACCTTATAGATTGGCCAACACACCGTGTCGACCGCCACCACGGAGCGGCGGCAAGTATCGGCGCTGGTACAGGCCCTTCGCGTGGCCATGATGAAGTGCAGCACGTCGAGGCCCGCCGCAGCAGCTTCACGCCGAATGCTTGGCAAGTAGTTCGATATCGGCTCTTATTGGCCGTCACGTCGAGTCGGGGACCGCACCCGCGACCGGCGCACAAGCAAAACAGGGAGCGAAGCATGAACTGCAAACAACTGGCGTCAGGTCTCCTGCTCGGCACCATGCTGGCGGCACCGGCAATGGCGCAGGACAACATGGAAAAGCTGTCCAACATGCAGCGCACCGACGCGACCTTCACCTTCGTCGAGCAGGAGGGTCCCCGCGCCGAGGCGCTCGAAGGCATCGTCGAGCACATCAACGTGCCCGATGGCTTCGAGGTGAGCCTCTATGCCGTCGTGCCCGATGCACGCTCCATGGCGGTGGCACCGCAGGGCACGGTGACGTTTGTCGGCACCCGCAAGGACAAGGTCTGGTCGGTGGTCGATCGCGACCGCAACCGCGTCGCCGATCAGGTCATGGACTTCGCACCTTCGATCACGTTCGACATCCCCAATGGCCCCTGCTTCTCCCGTGACGGTTTTCTCTACATCGCGGAGCGCAATCGGGTGCTGGTCTTCCCGGCAGCCGAGTTCTTCTTCGAAGGGCCGGATCCTGCCGTCGGCGTCGTCGTGCCGCAGGGCGAGCTGGTCCCGGCCGACGAGGAGAGCTTCAACCACACCGCCCGCGTCTGCCGCGTCGGCCCGGACGGCAAGCTCTACATCTCGCTCGGGCAGCCGCACAACGTGCAGCCTGAAGACAAGCTCGAGATGTACGACAAGATCGGCATCGGCGGCATCATCCGCATCAACACCGACGGCTCGGGCCGCGAGGTCTATACGCGTGGCGTGCGCAACTCGGTCGGGCACGACTTCAACCCGGCGAACGGCGAACTCTGGTTCACCGACAACCAGGTCGACGGCATGGGCGACGACATTCCCCCGGGCGAGCTCAACCGGCAGACGGCCGCGGGCCAGCATTTCGGCTTTCCCTGGCTCAACGGCAGCGTCGAGATTCCGGCCTACAAGAATGTGCCGCGGCCCGAGGGTGTCGAGTTCGTCCAGCCGGCGGTCGAGATGCAGGCCCATGCGGCCGACCTCGGCATGAGCTTCTATCGGGGCAGCTCGTTCCCCGACAAGTATCACGGCGGCTTCTTCTCGGCCCAGCACGGCTCGTGGAACCGCACCGTGCCGGTGGGTGCTCGGGTGATGTTCACCGCGGTCGACGAGGAAGGCAACGCGGCCGGCACCGAGGTCTTCGCCGATGGCTGGCTGGACGAGGCAACGGGCGAGTATCGCGGCCGGCCGATGGACATCGCGTTCCTGCCCGACGGCTCGATGCTCGTTTCCGACGACTTCGCCGGGGCCATCTGGCGGATTGCCTACGCTCCAGCGCCGGCGCAATGATCCGACTGCCGCATATCCTGTCTTGCGGCCTGGTCCTCGGCGGGCTCGTCCCCGCCGGGGACCTCCTCGCCCAAGCGACTTCCGATCGGGAGGCTGGCCGGCAGCTCGCCGGCCAGTGCCGCACCTGCCACGGGCTCGATGGCCTGGCGCAGATCCCGATCGCCCCGCATATCGGAGGTGAGCCCGAGAGCTATATCCGGAACCAGCTCACCGCCTTTCGCGACGGCACGCGGGAGCACGAGATGATGTCGATCGTCGCGAGCAGCCTAACCGACGAGCAGATCGCAGCACTCGCGGCCTGGTATGCCGGACACCGGATAACAGCCGAGGTCACGGCGGACCCGGCAGACGCACCTGACCTTTGCGTTTCGTGCCACGGCGTCGACGGCCTGCACCTCGTCGAGGATGCGCCGAACCTCGCCGGCGAGACGAACATCTACATCGACACCCAGCTCAAGGCATTCCGCAACGGCAAGCGCGTGCATGACATCATGACGCCCATCGCCGCCGACCTGACCGACGCGGAGATCCGCGCCGCAGCCGACTGGTATGCCGGGGTCGAAGTCGAAATCGAGCTGGTCGAGTAGCCCGGCCAACCTAGAAAACCGGTGGGGCCGGCGGGGAGGCGGTGCCTCCCCGCCATTCCGTCCTACTCGATCAATAAAGCGCCATCGGGTTGCCCGGCGAGCCGGTGGCACCCTTCATCTTGAGCGGTGCCCAGACGAAGAGGAATTCGTGGGCGCCGTCCTCGACCAGTTGGGAGAGGTCGAGGTTCTCGATGTTCCAGATGCCGCGGCGGGTCTGCATCTGCATGTGGCATTCGAAGGGCTTGTCGGCGTTCTCGCCGGGCACCGCCTCGACGGCCCAGGTATCGGCGCCGGTCAGGATGATTTTGCGTTCGGCGAGGTAGTCGCAGGCCGAGATGCCGAAGCCGGGCTCGCCTGCGTTGAACTCGGCGGTGCGCTCGGTCTTCTCGGCGGCGTCGAACTTGTCCCAGTCGCTGGGGTGCCAGATGTCGCCGTGGCCGGTGTAGAGGAAGACGCAGTCGCCCTCACCGATGGGGTCGATGCCCTGGGCCTCGACCATGGCCTCGACGTCGGTGTCGGTGATGATGCCGGGATCGCCATCCGCACCGGTCGGGATCGGCAGCTGGCCGCCGCGATAGGCCACGGCATCGAGCAGCACGCCGCGGCAGACGAAGCCCTTCTCCGCCACGTGCTCGACACCGAGCGGGCCGAGGCCGTAGGTGCCGATCGCCGGGTCCTTGTCGATGAAGCGGCCATTGTAGAAATACATGCCGTCGGAGGTGATGACGCCGATATGGCCCGGGCCGTCGAACTGCGTGCCGATCTGGCCGATCTCGGTCGCCAGGTATTCGTCGTTGTAGACGAGCTGGTGGGAGCCGAACGGGCCGCCGGTGGGCAGGCCCGGCACGGTCATGCGCCAGCCACGGCTACCGAAGGCCGGGGCATCGCCGGCATAGACCTTGCCCAGGGTCGCGACCTTGCCCTGCTTGACCAGGCCCACGGCACCCAGCACCAGCTCCGGCGTAATGCGGTTCACGGAGCCCGCGGAATCGTCCGCACCCCACTCGGTCGGCGCCCAGTTCTCGGTCAGGGGCGCGTCATTGACGTCCTGGGCCAGCGCCGCGGCACCGGAAGTCAGGCAGAGCAGCAGCGCCATGCCGATGCTTCGATCAGACAGTCGCACGTATTGTCCTCCCCGGGATTTGCCTGCCGCCCTTTGCTGGTGCGGCAGTGGCCGGCAGCATGCACGCAACGCCGCTGCCCGGTAAACAGCGAAGTGCGGGCGTCGCCTACACGCCCCGCCTCGCCCGCCGCGCCTTCATCAGCGCGTGGGCCTCGGGCGTGCCGTCGTGGAAGGAGCCGAACCACTTGTCGAGCGGGACCATGCCGTCGGCGTAGTTCACCTCGAAATACTTGTGGTGGAGGTAAAGGGCGAAATAGGAGGTGTTCATCGCCGTGTCGTCACCGACCACGACGCGGTCGAAGCCGGTATGGCCCTGGGCCGGGGCGACGCCGAGGCGCGACGCCAGGTTGATCATATGGATCGGGTGCGCCGGGAAGAGGAAGAAAAGCAGGATCGTCGAGAAGTAGATCACGTGCTCGACGGGGTGCATGGAGAGGCCCGACCACGGGCCCGGGTTGGTGTTGCGGTGGTGCAGCGCGTGGGCGACGCGGTAGAGCGGCGGCCAGTGCAGGAAGCGATGGCAGAAGTAGAAGCCGACCTCGTGGATGAAGGGCACCACAAAGAAGAGTGCCACGAAGGCGACGGGGTGCTCGGTCGGGCTCAGGATGGTGATGGTGCCGCTGGCATAGGCCCAGAGCAGCAGCACTTCGTAGGCCGTCCAGATCGGCACGCCACTGGCAAGCGTCCAGAACATGTTCTCGCGGTTCTGGCTGCCGAACATGAATGTGGTCACGTTCGCCTTCGGCCACTGGCGGTTGTACTTGAAGCTCGTGTCCTGCTTGCGCCAGACATAGAGCCACATGTGCCAGGCGCCGTAGACCGCGACGGCCAGTGCAAAGTTGCGCACGAGCACGAGCAGCATCCAGCCGGGCGAGGCGGTGCGCATGGTCTCGAGCGAGGGCGTGAGGAACGTCCAGATCAGGACGGCGGCGATCGCGTAGAGCAGGTTCCAGGGCAACAGGAAGCCCGGAAAGCCGAAGAACCATCTGAGGAGAGCCCCCGCACGCGGCGGCCAGGCGAAGAGCGGGCCGTAGCTGACGGGCTCGTTCGGCGCCCAGTTGCCGCGGCCGTCCACCGTGCCGAATCGCGAGTCGTCCATGACCGTCCCCGATAGCCGGTTCTTTTCTTCAAGAGCAGCCTATCGGGAACGCGGCTTCGCGCAAGGGCGGGCTGGCCCTACTGCATCGCCTCGTCGATCTCGGCGGCCTCGTCCGGGGGCAGGTTGAGGCGGTTCCTGAGATAGTCGAGATAGGTGGTCTGGGTCGCGCTCGCGCCATCCATGGCGGTCCGCGACGCGGCATAGAACTGCTGCGCGGTGGCGTGGTCGCGGACCTCGCCCAGCAGCGTGTCGAGCGGTTTCGGGTTGCGGAGCTCCTGCTCGATCAGGCGGTGGTCATCGGTGTCGCCGCCGGCCTCGTCCACGGCCGCCAGGATGCGCCGGCGTTCCTCGTCGGAGATGCGGCCATCGGCATTGGCGGCGGCGATCATGGCGCGGATGAGCAAAAGCGCACGGGCGTCGTCCATCGGCTGCGCCACGGCCCCGGGCGGTGCTGCCGCCTCGCCGGCGACGCCACCCTCGGGCTCCGCCGAGCCGGGATCGAAATAGTTGCGCACCTTGTCCCCGAGACCGGGCTCGCCCTTGCGGCTCGCCACCTGGCCGCCGGTCAGGCTGTCGAGGAGGTTGCCCAGCGTGTCGGCGATGCCGCTGCCACTGGCCTGCGCACCCGAGACCTGCTCGCCCGCGGCATGCGCCGTGTTCCGCCCGGCGGGGTCGTTGACGGCCCCGGCATCGGCCCGGCTGGCCTTGCCGTCCTGGTAGGCGCGGTAGGCCATGTAGCCGAGCCCGGCGAGGCCGGCCTTGCGGGCGAGGCCGCCGCGCATCAGCGCCGCCGTGCCGAGTGCGGAGCCGTAGCGGCCGCGGCCGGCCATGCGGGTGGCCAGCAGCATGCCGAGCATCTTCACGATATTGGCCATGGGTGACCTCTTCCCCCGTGCGATGTGTCTCGCAGGAAAACGCGCGGTGGCGGCGGATGTTCCCCGTGCCGGGCGACCCGGGGCGCGATGCCGGCCCTGGCCTTGAGGGCCGGGGCCCGGCGGCGTATCAGGGGCGGCACCCCATCAGCCGGGGGCAGGAGCCGACCGGGACAGGCGATGCAGCTCAAGGACTACTACGCGATCCTCGGCGTCGCCGAGACCGCCTCGGCCGACGACATCAAGAAGGCCTATCGCCAGCTCGCCCGCGAGCATCATCCGGATCTCAACAAGGGCGACGGCTCGGCCGACCGGTTCAAGGAGGTCGGCGAGGCCTACGAGGTCCTCAAGGACCC
Organism: Alphaproteobacteria bacterium; assembly: GCA_030431615.1. Lineage (GTDB taxonomy): Bacteria > Pseudomonadota > Alphaproteobacteria > Geminicoccales > Geminicoccaceae > SLRI01. The sequence continues at coordinate 51,273 of JAUIID010000003.1, read as the reverse complement.
GGCGAAGCGCAAAGAATACGACGAGCTGCGCACCTATGGCAGCCGGCAGGGCGAGGCGTCCCGGCCGCCGCCGGGCCAGGGGGCCGGGCCGGCGGGCGGCGGCCTCGACGAGGCCGATCTCGAGGACTTCCTCCAGTCGATCTTCCGCCAGCGCCATGCCGGCGACGGGGCGGGCGAGGGCGCGCGTGGCCGGGCCGGGCCGGGTGCCGCCCGCTTCGCCATCCCGGGCGAGGACATCCACTACCGGATCGGCGTCACCCTCGAGGATTCCCATGCGGGCGCCACCCGCAGCCTCTCCCTGCAAACGCATCGCTTCGACGAGGCGGGCCATGTCCTGCCCGACACGCGCAACCTGAACGTCAGGATCCCCAAAGGCGTCGTCGACGGCCAGAAGATCCGGCTCAAGGGGCAGGGCGGGGCCGGCTTCGGCGGGGCGCCGGACGGCGATCTCTACCTCGAGGTCGAGCTCCTGCCGCATGCCCGCTTCACCGTCGAGGGCCGGGACGTGAGCCTCGTCCTGCCGGTGGCACCCTGGGAGGCCGGGCTCGGCGCCACCGTCAAGGTCCCGACCCTGGGCGGCCCGGTCAATCTCGCCATCAAGCCGGGCGCCCAGTCCGGCCAGCGCCTCAGGCTCGCCGGGCGCGGGCTGCCGGGCCCGACCCCGGGCGACCAGTATGTCGTCCTGAAGATCGTGATGCCGAAGGTCGCGACCGACGCGGACCGCGCCCTCCTCGAGCAGATGCGGGAGCAGATGAGCTTCGATCCCCGCGCAACCCTCGGAGTCTGAGAGATGGCAGCCGAAGACGACGTGCTCAGCGGCGAGCTCGTGGACGACACCGCCCGCCTCGACCTCGACGAGCTCTGCCGGATCTGCGGCGAGCCCGCCGACTGCCTGGTCGAGATGGTGGAGGCCGGCATCATCCGACCGGAGGGTGACCGGCGGACGGTCTGGCGCTTCTCCGCCGTCGCGGTCATGCGCTCGCGCAAAGCGCTCAGGCTGCGCCGCGACCTCGACATCAACATGGCCGGCCTCGCCGTGACCCTCGACCTGCTCGACGAAGTCGACCGGCTGCAAGGCGAGCTGAAGTCGCTGCGCCGGCAGCTCGGGCAGCTGCAGGACTAGCGGTTCGTCTTGCCCTGGACTGCATCGGCACTGCGAACAGCGACAGGGCGGCCCGATCATGGTATCCTGCGCGGTCCGAAAAATCAGGGGGAACCGACATGCCGACCTATATCGGGCTCGTGAACTGGACCGAGCAGGGGATCAGGGCGGTCAGGGATTCCGGCAAGCGCTACGACGCCTTCAAGCTGCTGGTGGAAGGCAAGGGTGGCAAGGTCCACTCGCTCTTCATGACGATGGGCGCCTACGACATCGTCGCCACCTACGAGCTGCCGAGCGACGAGGCGGCGGCCGAGGTGGCGCTGAAACTGGGCTCCGGCGGCAATGTCCGCACCCAGACGCTCAAGGCCTTCGACGAGGCCGCCTTCCGCAAGCTCACCGGCGGCGTCTGACGTCCGCCATCTGAAAGGCTCGGTGGAGCGCGAGGCGGCTCGTCCGCCGCGCCGGTGTGTTCCGTCGCCATGACCCGCTCGCGCGTCAGCCGGGCCGGCTGGCGCGATCGAGAGACAGGGTCGTGCCATGGACTTCGAGGATCTCCGCGCTGCGGCCGAGGCCGGCGATGCTGGCCGGCAGCTGGTGCTTGCCCTCATGCTCGAGTACGGCATCGACACGCCGATCGATCTCGCCCAGGCCTTCGTCTGGTACGAGCGCGCGGCGCTCGCCGGCGACGCACGGGCCCAGGGCCAGCTCGGCAATTGCTACTTCTGGGGCAGGGGGGTGCCGCAGGACCACGGGCGTGCCTATGAATGGCACATGCGCGCCGCGGTGCAGGGCCACGCCGAATCGATGACCATGATCGGCAACATGCATGCCGAAGGGCTGGGCTGCGCCCAGGACTACGGGCAGGCCTGGCACTGGCAGGCCCGGGCGGCGGCGGCCGGCGATGTCATGGGCACGTTCAATCTCGGCATCCGCTATCTGCAGGGCCAGGGCGTGGCGCAGGACGAGGCGCGGGCAGCGGAGCTCTTCGCCAAGGCGGCCGAGGCCGGAATCGCGGACGCGCAGTACCAACTGGCGAGGCTCTACCGCGACGGTCGGGGCGTCACGGCGGACGGCAGAAGAGCCCGGCACTGGTACGAGGCGGCGGCCGGACAGGACCATGTGGAGGCCCTGGTCCAGGCAGGGTTCTACGCCTTCCATGGGCTCGCAGGTGACCCTGACCAGCGCCGGGCGCGCGGCTGGTTCGAGCGGGCGCTGGCGCTCGGCAATGCCGACGCCCGCTACCATCTCGCCGTCTACCATCTGAGAGCCGAGGTCGCGGATCGCGACGAGGCGGAAGGCGTGCGGCTGATGATCGAGGCCGCCGAGAGCGGGCGGCCCGATGCGCAGCACGATCTGGGCGACCTCCTGATTCGCGGGCGGCATGTCGCGCGTGATGTCGAGGCGGCAATCCAATGGCACGAGCGAGCGGCGACGGGCGGCCATCCCGCCTCGCAGGCCTTCGTGGGCTGGCTTGCCTGGTCCGGCCATGCCGGCGAGCCGGACTACGCGCTGGCGCTGCGCTGGCTCGAGCCGGCGGTCCGCCACGGTGACAAGATGGCGATGCTGACGCTCGGCATCATGCGCGAGGAAGGGCTCGGCGGGCCGGTGGACCAGGCGGAGGCCAGCCGCCTGCTCATGGCGGCCGCCCAGGCGGGGATCTCCGCGGCCCAGACGAAGGTCGGCGAACGCTACGAGCATGGCGTCGGCGAGCAGGTGGACTACGCCTCGGCACGTTTCTGGTACGAGGCGGCGGCCGAACGGGGCGATGCGCAGGCGCTCTACCGGCTCGGGGTGATGTCGATGCTCGGCTTCGGAGCGGCGCCGGATCCCGACACCGCCGTTGCCCTGCTCGAGCTGGCGGCACGCAAGGGACATACCCTGGCCCAGCACGCCCTCGGCGGGCACTACCTCTTGAGCACGGATGGGGCCTACGACCCGATTGCCGGCTATGCCTGGGTGCTGCTCTCGGTGGAGGGCGGCTTCGACGACGGGCGCACCTATCTCGCGGACTTCGACAACCGCCTGGGTGCCGACGAGATCGCCGCCGCGCATGCACGCGCCGCCGAGCTGCGCCGGGAGATCGCCCTGGCCGCCGAGCACTAGCCCGCCAGGCGCTTGTCAGGCCGGCTCGGCGGCGGCCTTCCGCTTGCGCGACTGCGCCTTCTTCTTCGCCGGCTTGCGCCTGATCCGCGTGCCGCTGCCGGTCTCGGTCACGATCTCGAAGGCGTCCGTGGCCTTGACGAGGTCGCCGAGCCGCTTGTGGCCATAGGTGCGCGGGTCGAAATCGGGGGCGAGATTGGCGAGCCGGCTGCCGACATTGGAGAGGTAGACCCAGCCATCGTCCTGGTCGAGGTCGGCGATGATCCGATCCAGGATGGCGAGCGCCTCGTCCGGCGGCTCCGCAGGCGGCGGGGCGGGGGTTCCGTCGGCCGGCGCGTCCGATGCGGCCGGGGCCAGGAGGTTCTCGGTGTAGATGAAGCGGCGGCAGGCCTGGACGAAGCTCTCCGGCGTCTTCTTCTCGCCGAAGCCGAAGACGTCCGTGCCCTGCTCGCGGATGCGGGCGGCGAGGCGGGTGAAGTCGCTGTCGGAGGAGACGAGGCAGAAGCCGTCGAAGCGGCCGCTCAGCAGGAGGTCCATGGCGTCGATGACGAGCGCTATGTCCGAGGCATTCTTGCCCTTGGTGTAGGCGAACTGCTGGTGCGGAATGATGGCGTGGCGCGAGAGGATGTCGGCCCAGGCCTTGAGCCGCGTGCCGGAGAAGTCGCCATAGATGCGCCGCACGCTCGCCTCGCCGATCTTGGCGACCTCGGCGAAGAGCGCCTCGGCGATGCGCGGCGAGGTGTTGTCCGCATCGATGAGCACCGCAAGGCGGCGGGTGGCTTCGCTGGTCATGGTCTGGGGCCTATCGCCGGTGTGTCAGGGCGACGCGGGCGGGCTGTCCGGAATGCCGTTGCCGCCGGGGAGCGTGTAGGCCGCCGACCAGACATGCTGGTTGCCGAGCGAGCACATGTTCTCCTTGTTGTTCTGGCCGATCTGGAACGGGCCGGAATAGTTGGGGCAGAGGCACTGCACGGTGTCGCTCTCCTCGTCGCCCCCCGGGTAGAAGCAGGGCGCCGTCATGCAGCCCGCATACTTGCCGGACTCGCAGCTCGACTGGCCGATCGGCACCTCCGTGGCACCGTCGAAGCTGAAGACGGAGATCATGTCCGCCCCCGGGAACATCTTCTCGTCCTCCCGCAGCTTCTCGTTGACCACGTCGCAGACCGGCGCATCGCCGACGTTTGGGCACAGGCTGCCATCGGCGCCGCAGGCCTTGGCGGTCTCCTCGTAGACGGCCCGGTTCAGGATGCCCAGGATGTCGACGAAGAAGAGGCCGTGGTCGATCGCCGTGCAGGTGCACTCGGAAACCGTGTCGTACTTGCTGGTATCGCAGGGCAGGGGCCCTTCCGGCCCCGAGTAGAAGCACAAGGCGAAGGGCCCGCCCTCGCATTTCAGGAAATTGGTGCCGAAGTCGCCAACGATGTCGGCATAGGCGGGGGCCTTCGAATCATACTTCGCGGCCTTCGCCGTCTGCTTGACGTTGAAGGTGAAACCCGGGCCGTGGCGGAACCAGTCGAGCACGACCTCCCGGTTGCCCTGGCTGAGATTGGCGATGAAGACGTCCCGCTTGAAGGCTCGCGCCGTGCGCGCCGGATCGTTCTTAAACTCGGGGTTCCAGTGGTTCCAGTACTGGGCAGCCGCCGGATCGGCCTGGAGGCCGACACTGACGAGCCAAAGTACCGTCACGAACCGAACTGCGGACTTCCACCGAAACATGCGTCTCCCCCCATCGCTATGGGAGGCATACGCGGTTTTGGCGGCGAAGTTGACCCCTAATGCTCGCCGGTGGCGCCGTGCGGACCGCGGGATCGGCACGGCGGCTCGCCGGCCGGGCCCGCGCCGACCCGGTGCCGGCCGCCCTCAGCGGTCCCGCAGCGCCTCGATCAGCTCGGCCTTGCTCATGCTCGACCGCCCTTTGACCGCCAGCTCGCGGGCGCGCCCGACCAGCTGCCGCTTGGTCCATTCCTCGTAAGGCGGGCTCTTGCCCCCCTTGCGGCTCGGGTGCTGCTGCGGATTGGCCCGCGCATTGGCAATGCGCGCCGCCTTCTCCTTGCTGGCACCCTCTTTGCGCAACGCCTCGTAGGTCTCGTCGTCCTTGATCTGTGGCCCATGGTCCTTCGCCATTGCCGGCTTTCTCCCGCTGGTGCCTGCCGGCCGCCGCCGGCAACTGGCGCAAGAACAAGCCGGCAGGCGGCCGGTTCCACGGCAGGGTCAGGCGCCCGTCGCGGCCGGCCGCAGCAGCCAGCGCCAGATGCCGACCAGGTTCACGATCGTCAGCACCCCGTTCTGGATCGTGAGCGCGGGCTCGCCGGCCATCAGGCCGACGGCGACCCAGGATGTGGACGACACCAGAAAGACCACGAACCCGATGCCGGTGAGCCGCTGGCCGAGCCTGGCCGAGACCATGACCGCGGCGATCACCGCGGCACCCATGCCGACCCAGCGCAACATGTCCTCCATGGCACGTTCTCCCGGAGCCGGGCCGACGCGGCCCGCCCCGGATTGAACCATCGGGCGGGGCCGAGGTGCCAAAGGCGGGCGCCACGGCAAATGTCGAACGGCCGATCTCCGGCTTCCCCGTACGCTCCGCCATGCTCTCCAGACCGGCTACACCGAAATAGTCACGATATATGGGTCAGCCCCTTGAAATAGTTGGCGTCTTTTCTTGCCTGCCGGTGAAAAATAAAAATCGTCGATTGACTAGAAACTGTTTTTGCTATTTAGTTAATAGTAGAAAGGAAACATCATGTCAGAACTCGAGAAGGCAACAATTTCACAGCGCTGGAGTGCATCGCAGCCGTCGAAGACGATGCTGTTCTGGTCCTGTGCCGGCTCGGTGGTGGTCGCCCTGATCGTGGGCTTCACCTGGGGTGGCTGGGTCACCGGCGGCACGGCCAGGGAGATGGCCAAGGACGCAGGCGATTCCTCCCGCTACGAGCTGGCCTCGGTGATCTGTGTCGAGAAGTTCCTCGATGCCGGGGATGCCCGGGCCCAGCTCACGACCTTTCAGGCGATCAAGAGCTCCTACAAGCAGCGCGAGTTCATCGAGGCCGGCGGCTGGGCCGTCATGCCGAGCAAGGACAAGGCAGCCCGGCAATCCGCCGATCTCTGCGCCAAGGTCCTGGCGGCACTCGACCCGGCCGAGCTCTCGCCCACCACCGAGGCAGCGACGACCGAGCCCGCCTCGGTCGTCCAGTAGCAGCCGCCTTCGGGCCACGACCGGGCCTGCCTCGGTCGCTGAGCAGATGGCCCCATGGCGCTACCACCGGGTGCTGGCGCCAAGTGGACGTGCCTGACTGACGCCCCATGGCCCAGGCCATGGGGCGTCGGCGCGTCAGGCAGACCCGCATGCGCGGACGCGGAACGGACTGCCTGACCGGATCGCCGGACATCGGCCCGGTGAGGTCAAGAAAGCGGCGCCGACCGCGCAGCTGCGCAGGCCATTGCACGTCCCGGTGCCGATCAGGCAGGCCACGCCGCGGTCACCGCGCCCCGTGCGGCCACCAACGAGATCCGGCTCCAGCCCCGCGACCGCCTGCACCCTTCGCGCTCAAGTGCCCGCCAGCTTCATGGCGCCACCGCCGCGTATCGCATCCCCGTGCGCCCTGCCGTCCATCGTCCGCCTTCACGGGCCATCACCTTGCCGCCGCCAAGGGCGCCAAAGCGGGCGAGCGCATGCCGGCCGCAGCCGTCCGGTCAGCTCGCATGCCGGCGGCGTCCGGCGCCCGGCCGTGCAGGCGGGATACATGCGGCGGCAGGTCGGCGCCGATCCGCTGGGCCAAAAGCTCGAGCACCCGCCGATCCACCGTCTCGTCGAACTTCCGTGCGAACCACAGGGGCGTCGCCAGGAGCTCTTCCGCCTCCACCATGGTCAGCGTCTTCGGGCTGCCGCTTGTGCCGGACCAGGCGACGAAGTGCCGGTTGCGGCCGGCGAGCCGGTCGCGATGCGGCCCCTGCATCAAGAGGTTCTGGAAGAAGAGCTCGTCCGGCGCCTGGACGTGGCGGAGGAAGTCGAGATAGCGCTGCGTGAGCTCCGCCTCGACCAGCCATTCGCAGGTTTGCCGGCTGAGCACGCGCCACCACGACCCCTTCCAATGCAGCTCGAGGTCCCTCGGAATCGGCCGCGGGATCGGCGTCTTGACCAGCCGGCCGCGCCGCTCGAAGGCCAGGAGCCAGGGTCGCCGGCGGATGTGGAAGGGAAGGTCATCGAGCCGCTCGCGCGTGACGTGGTCGAGCCCGGGCGCCGCCTCGAGGGCGGCCACGATCTCGGAGCGGCTCTTCAGCGGATAGTCCTGCATCGACAGGCTGATCAGATAGTCGAAGGGCGGGTCGGCGGCGAGGGCGGCACGAATCGCCCGGAGCTCCGCCTCGACCAGCGAGATCCCCATCCAGGTGATCGGCTGCCGCTCGATGAAGAGGATGTTCGGCCCGTCGCCAGCCGCCTCGCGCAGCGCCTCGTGCACGCCATCGGGCGTGCGCGCGTCGACATGCAGGACGAAGAGGTCGTCCTCGTGCCGGAGCGCCGTCATCAGCCAGGCGAGCTGGCCGGGCAGCTTGTACCCGCTGATCGAGTAGGCGAGGCGCATGGGCTTCGGAGATCCGCGCAGTGGCAGGCGGAACTCTAGCGCCGGTAGGTAAAGGCTCCGTTAAGCGCCGGCCGGCCGAACGACGAAAAAGACGACGCCGTAGCTCGCCCCGTGCGCATCGTGGAGGGCGATCTCGCGGCGCATCTCGTCGAGCACGCCGGCGAGCGGTGCCGCAGCACCGGGTGCGAGGTCGACCAGACGCTGGCGGAGCGGCGCGTAGTAGTCGCGCCAGTCCGAGGCCGGCGCCAGGTGCCGCGCGGCCACGGCATAGCCCGCCGCCTCCACCTCGGCCTCAATCCCCGCCGCGTCCTGCATCGCCGGGTAGCCCTCGGCCCAGAAGGCCGCGGCCTCGGTCGGCCGCTCGGCGGGCGGCACCCGCCAGGCGACGTCGCTGAAGACGACGAGCCCTTCGGGGCGGAGCAGGTTCCGCCAGGCGGCGAGCGCCGTGCTGCGGCCGACGGCGTAGATCGCCGATTCGCACCAGACGAGGTCGAGGCTGGCGGCGTCCAGGGGCGGTGCGGTCATGTCGCCGGTGAGGGCCGTCACCCGCCCGGGTGCCGCCTCGCCGAGCGAGCCGAGGATTGCCGCTGCCCGGTCCACGGCGAAAATCCTCGCCGCCGGCAGGGCGTCGGCGAGGAAGCGGGTCGCGGCCCCGGCCCCGGCACCCATGTCGGCGATGAGCGGGTTCGGCGGCAGGGCGGCCCGGACGAGCCCGAGCACCTGCCGCCGCGTTTCGGTCGAGCCCGGGCCCAGCAGCGCGAGCCCGTCGAACAGCGTCGCGTAGGCCGCCTCCAGGGCAGCCTGCGCGTCGTCAGTGGAAGGCTCAGCCGGCGTCACCAGCGACCCAGCGGCTGACCTGGTCGAAGAGGCTCTGGCCGCTCTCGAGCGGGCGCGAAGGATCGGCACTCCAGCCGGTCATCGAGGCGTCGTAGAGGCGCACGTTCTCCTGGCCCAGCAGCTCGGAAAGGATGAACCAGTTGGTGGCCGCCCAGTGGCCGGTGTTGCAATAGCTCACCACGGTCTCGATCCCGCCATCCGTCACTTCCGCCGGGACCAGCGCCTTGATCTCGCCCTGGTCCTTCAGCCGGCCGTCTGGGGAGAAGAAGACGGCCTGCTCGAGCCCGAGCGCATCCGGCAGGCGACCAGGGGCGCGCGCCGGCCCGGCCTTGGTCTCGCCAATATACTGCGATCTCGGCCGCGCATCGAGACGCAGCACCGAAGGATCGTCGAGCGAGGCGTCGACCTCGGCGGTCTCGATCAGGAACTCGGGGCGGACCTCGGCGGTAAAGGTCGCGGGCGTCACGCTCGCGGGCCCCGTCGCCACCGGCCGGCCGGCATCCTCCGTCCAGCCGCGCCAGCCGCCGTCGAGAATGCTGACCTCGTCGTGGCCGAGATAGTTGAAGGTCCAGTAGACCCGGGCGGCGGCGCCGAAGGCGCTGGCATCCGCACCGCTGTAGACGATCACGACATGGCTGTCGTTGCCGACGCCGAGCCCGCCGATGAGGGCTTCGAGGCTCGCCACCTCGGGCGTCATGCCAGGCACGCCGTCGATCTCGGTGCGCCAGCCGACCTTGCCGTAGTCGGCATGGACGGCACCCGGCACATGGCCCTCGTCGAAGGCCGCCTCGTCGTCACCGCCACGGATGTCGAGGACGCGCAGGTCCGCGGCACCGAGCTGGCCCTCGAGCCAGTCGGCGGAAACGAGGGGCTCGGCAGCGGTGGCCGCGGCGGCGAGCGAGCCGGTGAGCAGCAGGGCAGAGGCGAAAAGGCGCATGGCGCAACTCCACTGGAGAATTCTCAATTCCCCATCTAGTCGCGCAAATTATCAATTCAATACAAATGATAAGTGTAATTATTCAGTCCGGCGCATCCTGCATCCAGGCGGCGAGGCGCTGGCGAAAACCGGGGAGGTGGGTCGCCGCCCATGCCTCGAGCTCCCATGGCCGGCCGGTCGGCACCATCGCCGTCAGTGCCAGGAAGACCCAGGCCAATTGCTGCAGGCCGGCGGCGCTGACCGGCAGCTCCTCGGCCACGTATTCGTCTGCCTCGTAATGGTTGATCCGCCGGAGCTCGCGCAGGGACGGCCGGCGCAAGAGGCGCCCCGTCACCTCGGCCGCGGGATCGGCGACCAGCACCGGATAGCTGACGCCCAGCGCCGCCTCCCGGCGGTAGCCGGCGAGCACGGCCGGGACCAGCTCGCCCGGAACGATCGGCCGGTCGAGCACGACGGCCAGCACCTCCTCGTGTGCCAGCGTACCGTAGAGGAAGACATCGGCGCGGCCCGCGGCACGTGCCGGAATGAGGCCGGCATCAGCCGACCGGAGCGGATCGTCGAACATGACCGGCGGGCTCCGTTCCCCTTCACCTCAGCCAGCTCTTCGATATCGCGCTACTGCAAGCGCCGCGCAACCATGGCGGGCACGCCGGCGCGATGGCTCGAGCATGCGCGGGCGGAAAACGGGGTGCGGATGGGGAGGGAAGCTTGACAGGCAGGCCCGGCTTCAGGCCCGGCCGTCGACTTGGGCGGTGGCCATGGCGACAAGCCCTGGCCGATCAGGTGCCCGAGAGCGTGATGCGGATCGAGAACGGGTCTCGAGAAAAGCGCTGCGCCGTCCGGCCGGGGCAGGACGGCGCTGCAGCCCATCGACTTCGATCAGGCGTTGACCTTGTCGCGCAGCGTCTTGCCAGGCTTGAACTTGATCGCGGTGCTGGCGGCGATCTTGATGGTCTCGCCGGTCTGCGGGTTGCGACCATCGCGGGCCGGGCGGTCGACCGTCTCGAACACGCCGAAGCCGGCGATCGAGACCTTCTCCTTCTTCGTCAGCGCTTCCTGGATGCTGGCGAGCACCGCCTGGACCGACTTCGCCGCTCCGGCCTTGGTCGTGCCGGTGGCGTTGGCGACGGCCTGATTCAAATCGTCGAGGGTCATGAACACACTCCCTTGTCCATAGAGACTGCACGGCGCTGTATCATGAATAGTTTTGGTTGCGAATACCCGAAAAATCGCCGGCTGCCGGGCCTGGAGCCTTTGGAATCCGCTGTTGTGGCAAAACCATAAGGCGAGAAGCCACCTTCGGCCATTACCGGGCGGCGCCCGCCGGGGCGAACCGGGCGGCGCTGGCGCCCGGACCGAAACGACGCCCTTTCAAGCGCTTGGCCGATCGCCTGCCAGCGCCTCGTCCGGCTCGATGGCACGGGCAACCTCGACGAGATTGCCGTCCGGATCGCGGAAATAGAGGGAAAGCAGGGGGCCCCGGGCACCATGGCGTCGCACCGGTCCCTCGATCACCGGAAAGCCGACCTTTGTCATGCGGGCCGCCACTTCGCCGAGATCGGCGTCGGTCAAGAGGCAGAAATCGCCGGCACCCGGGGTCGGCTGGGCCGCCCTGGGCTCCAGCTCGCGGACCCCGTAATGCAGGTTGATCTTCTAGCTGCCGAACGCCAAGGCATCCCGGCCCGGGGCGAAGGTCACCCACCTCATGCCGAGCCCGACCACGTAGAAGCGCCGCGTGGCGGCCTCCCCGGTCACGGTCAGCACGATGTGGTCGAGGCCGGTGATCACCGGCCCTCCATGCGCAGCACCCAGGGCTCGTCCATGTTGAGGTGATGGCCGATCTCGTGGGTCAGCACGTCGTACACGACCTCATGGAGCGCGCAGCCGCGCTCGCACCATTCCACCAGGATCGGCAGGCGGAAGAGGAAGATCATCTCGGGCCCGCTCGGCGGCAGCATGGCGTGCCGCTCGCTGATCGGCACGCCATTATACAACCCCGTGAGCTCGAGCGGATCGGCTATACCCTGCTCGTCGAGCAGGGCCTCGTCCGGCCAGTCCTGCACCATCACCGGCACCGGACCCAACAGCTCGCGGACCCAGTCGGGCAGGTCGTTCAGGATCCGTTCACCGATCTCCGCCAGCTCGTCGATCGATGGCGGCAAGGCGCTGCCGACCGACGCATCCGCTGCCATGGTTCCTCCCGTTGCGGCCGCTCAGCCGGCGCCCTGCAGCAGGCGCCGGTGGAAGAGCGGGGTGCCGGCCGTGCCGCGCCCGGCCTTGGCGACTGCCAGAACGGCGAGGTCGACCAGCGGCTCGAGCAGCACGACGAGCATGTAGGCCGCGAAGAAGACGCCCACCGCCTGCAGGTTCGCCGCACCGAAGCCGCCGCCATAGAGCGACCAGAAGGCCACCCAGGTGCAGATGCCGCCCTGGTAGGTGGCCGAGAGCTTGAGGACGTCGCCATAGCCGAGATCGACATAGGGCGTGCCAGCCGGGATGATGCGCCGCGCCAGGGCGGCGACGGCGAAGAGCGGCACCAGCAGCGTGGTCACGTTCATGCCGTATTGCGGCAGGTCGAAGGGGGCGAAGAGGAGGCCCTGGGCCAAAAGGCCGAGCGCCAGGCCGAGCGCCGCCGGCACGAGGCCGAAGAGCAGGAAGAGCGTCGAGCCGAGGATGAGATGCACCTCCGAGACACCGACCGGATGATGCGGCAGCACCTCGAAGAAGGTGAGCACGAGGCCGGTGGCCATCACCGAGCGCAGCGCCAGGGCTGCCGGGTTCTCCACTCTCAGGACCTCAAGCGCGCGCCGGCCGGCATAGCCGAGTGCGCCCGTCGCCGTGGCGACGCCGAGCAGGGACTGCGCGCCGGTTACGACGCCGGGTTCCATATGCATGTCGTGGTCCTCTCTGTCCGCAAAGTTGCACCCCGTGCGGAGGTTGCCGAAGAAGGCATGACCGGGACCGGGCATCTCTGCCTCGCCCCGGGCAACGCCGCGCGCTCGTTGCTGGCCGGTCTCCGGGCTCGTGAGCGGACATCCCCGGACGGACCGCCTTCCCGCGACAACGCGCAGTGGCATCGTGGCCCGTCTTCACTCACCTACCGTTGCGGGGGCAGCGCCGGCTTGACGATCCTGCGAACCGGCTTCCCGTTTCATCACCCTGCCGGGCACGCGCCCGCCGGGATGACACCAACAACAGGGCGAATCGGCACAGAATTCGCTGCCGGAGTCAATCGGGCACGGCCAGCGCGGTACTAATCACCGAGCCAGCGATAGAGCACCCAGGCATCGACCAGGCCCTGCGTCGGATGCCGGAAGGCGCGCGGCAGGAGGCCGACCCTGGTGAAGCCGAGGGCATCCCAGATGCGCAGCGAAGCCTGGTTGGTGACCGCGACCATGTTGAACTGCAGGGCGAGATAACGGAGTGCGCGGGCGGCCTCGAGGCTGTGCTCGCCCATCGCCCGGCCGACGCCGCGGCCCTGTGCCGCTGCCGCGACCATGAAGCCGGCATTGGCGACATGGGCACCCTGGCCCGGCTTGTTGTCGGTGATGTAGTAGGTGCCGAGCAGCGTGCCGTCGGTCGCGTCGGCAGCGACGAAGACGGCGCGATGCGCGTCGATCCACCAGTGGCGGGCGGCCGCCTCGTCGAGGTCGGGGGGCTCGGGATAGGTCTCGCCGGCGCGGACCACCGGCTCGACGATCCGCCAGACCGCCGGCCAGTCCGCGTCCTCGTAGGGGCGGATGACCAGCCCGGCCGGCTCGCCGCTCATGGCAGGCGCGTCAGCCGAGCTTCTGCGTGACCTCGCGGATCGAGGACTGCATCACCCGCTGGGCGGCCTCGCCGCCGAGCTTCTCGGTGAGCAGCCGGCGCGTGGTGGCCACGGCCAGCTCGGCGGCCCGGGCGCGCACGTCGGCGACGGCGCGGGCCTCCTCCTGGGCGATCCGGTCCTCGGCGAGCTGCGTGCGACGCTGCACGAGCTGCTCGAAATCGGCGCGGAGCTGCGTCTCCAGCCGCTTGGTCTCGGCGGCGGCGCGGGAGCGGATGTCGGCTGCCAGGCTCTCGCCCTCGTGCAGCTGCCGCTGGTGCTTGGCGAGGAGCTGCTTGGCCTCCTCGTGCAGGCGCTTGGCCTCCTCGAGCTCGCCCCGGATCTTGTCCGAGCGGGCGTCGAGGCCGCCCAGCACGTGCTGGCGGAAGGGCTTCCAGACCAGGACGATCAGGATGATGAGGGCGACGAGCAGCCAGAACTCGAGCATCAGGCGACCTCCTGCCGTACCTGGGCGAGGGCTGCCCTCGCCTCGTCGTCGCTGACCTGGACGCCGATCAGGCGTTCCGTAGCTGCCTGTGCCACCTCGACGGCGACGCCCTCGAGCTCGCCGAGCGCCTTGTCACGGGCCGAGGCTACCGTGCGCTCGGCCGCGGCGATGCGGGCGCCGAGGTCGCGGTCGAGCGTCGCGGTGCGGGCGGCGACGTCCGCCGCAATCGCCTCGTGCGTCGCCTTGATCTCGGCCTGCGCCTTGGCCTGGGCCTCGGCAACCACCGCCTCGTACTGCTCGTAGGCCGCCTCGGCATCGACCCTGAGTGCGGCCGCCTTGTCGAGATCGGCGGAGATGCGCTCCTGCCGCGTCTCGAGGATATCGGCGACGCGCGGCAGCGCCTTGGTCTTGAGCAGGTAGTAGAGCGCGATGAAGCAGATGATCAGCCAGAGGATCTGCGTGGCGAAGGTCGAGCCGTCGAGCTGCGGCATGCCGCCACTCTCGTGCTCGGCCTCGTGCACGATATCGGCCGTCGTCTGCCCGACCTCGCTCGCCGCCAGTGCCTGGCCGGCGGCCAGCACCAGGGGCCCGAGGCCGAGAAGCCAGCCGGCGACCGCAGATCTCTTGCTCATCATCATCACCCTCGTTCGCGCGACGGACATGGCGACGGCCGCCGCAAGCCGGCGCCGCCGCTGAACGTCCGCTGCTTCAGGTGAAGAGGATGAGGAAGGCGATCAGCAGCGCGAACAGCGCCACCGCCTCGACCAGCGCGAAGCCGATGATGGCGAACGGGAACACCCGCTGCTGCACCGACGGGTTGCGGCCGACGGTCGAGATCAGGGTCGAGAAGACGTTGCCGATGCCGATACCGACACCGAAGAGCGCAATGGTCGCAAGACCGGCGCCGATCATCTTCGCAGCTTCGAGTTCCATCGATCAACTCCACTCGGGTTCGTTGGATTGGATATGGGGTCTAGGGTCGGATCGGGCAGCGCCCCTGACCGGGCGCCGGTCGATTCAGTGCATGTGGATGGCGTCGTGCAGATAGAGGCAGGTGAGCACCGTGAAGACGTAGGCCTGGAGGAACGCCACCGCGAACTCGAAGCCGGTCAGCGCCACGGCAATCGCCAGAGGCGCCACGCCGAACACGCCAAGGGCGATGATGAACCCGGCGAACACCTTCATCATGGTGTGGCCGGCCATCATGTTGACGAAGAGCCGGACCGAGAGGCTGATCGGCCGGACGCAGTAGGAAAGGATCTCGATCGGCACCAGCAACGGCAGCATGTAGGCCGGCGCACCGCTCGGCGCGAAGAAGGTGAGGAACCGGGCGCCGTGCAGGTAGAAGCCGTAGATCGTCACACCGACCCAGACGCAGAGCGCCATGAAGAAGGTGACGATGATGTGGCTGGTGAAGGTGAAGCTGCCGGGGATCATGCCCAGCAGGTTGCCCATGAAGATGAACATGAAGAGCGTGAAGATCAGCGGGAAGAACCGCATGCCTTCCTTGCCCGCGTTCTCGCGGACCAGCCCGGCGACGAACTCGTAGGACAATTCGACGAGTGATTGCAGCCGTCCCGGCACCAGCGCGTGCTGCCGGGTGCCCAGCACCACGAAATAGTAGACGGCCACCACCGCGATCACCATCCAGAGCGCCGAATTGGTGAACGAGAGATCGACACCCTCGATCAGGATGCGGACGATCGGCTTGATCTCGAACTGCTCGAGAGGACCTGCCACCGGTTACCCCACTCCGCCCTGGACCGGGCCAAGGCCCCGGTCGCCTGTCATCACTGTCCCTGGGCCGGCCCGTTGCCGTCCCCGCCCATCCACCGGCGCAGGTTGCGGAATGCATTCAGCATCCCGGCCGCCGCGCCGAGCATGAACCCGCCGATAAACAAAAACGGACCCGTGCCCAGCCAGGCGTCGAGCGCCCATCCGAGCAGGCTGCCACCGGCGACACCGGCGACCACCTCGATCCCGGCCTGCATCCCCCGACCCCAGTCGAAATGCGGCCGCTCCGCTGCATCGTCGTTCGTCCGCTTGTCCGAACGCGCCTGTCGCGTGGCCGCCAGCCTGGCGTCGAAATCGCTGAACCCGGGTGGTTTCCCGTCCTCCGGCATCCGTCCCTCACCTCCACAACAGCGCCAGCACCGCGCGCACGCGACAGCAAACGCCCCGGCAGAGGCGCCGCGAACCTAGAAATGCCGCGCAGGGGTGTCAATGCTTCAGGCACCCGCCGGCGCCGTCAGGATGCCGCAGTGCGGCAGGCACACACTCAGGCGGTGGCGCGCAGCCGCTCGGCCTCGTCGAAAGCGACCGAGACCAGCTTGGAGACGCCGCGCTCGGCCATGGTGACGCCGAAGAGGCGGTCCATCCGGGCCATGGTCAGGGGATGGTGGGTGACCACGAGGAAGCGGGTCTGCGTCTCCTTCGCCATCTCCTCGAGCAGGTCGGCGAAGCGCTCGACATTGGCGTCGTCGAGGGCGGCATCGACCTCGTCGAGCACGCAGAGCGGCGAGGGCTGGGTGAGGAAGAAGGCGAAGACCAGGGCCAGCGCGGTCAGGCTCTTCTCGCCGCCGGAGAGGAGGCGGATGTTCTGCAGCTTCTTGCCGGGCGGCATGGCTTCGAGCTCGAGCCCGGCATTGAGCGGGTCGTCCATGTTGGTGAGCCTGAGATGCGCCTTGCCGCCGCCGAAGAGCCGCTGGAAGAGCTGCCGGAAATGCCGGTCGACGTCGTCGAACACCGCCTCGAGCCGGCCACGCGCCTCGCGGTTCAGGGTCGAGATCGCCCGCTGCAGCCGCTCGACCGCCTGCTGCAGTTCGCCCGACTCGTGCTCGAGCCCGGCGATCTCGGCGGCCAGCTCCTCGCATTCCAGCGCCGCCCGGAGATTGACCGCACCGAGCCGCTCGCGCGACGTCTTCAGCTTCTCGAGTCGCGCCTCCAGCACATCCGGCGGCTCGCCCTCGAGCGAGCGGTCGACCCCGCTCTCCTCGGCCGCGGCGAGCGCTGCCTCGATCGGCTGGCCGAGCCGGCGCGTGGTCTCCCGCTCGAGCTCGCGCTGCGCCTCGCCCAGCCGCTCCACATCCGCGAGTGCCAGGGCCGAGCCCTCGTGCGCTCGCGCCAGATCCGCGTCGGCGGCGCGGCGCTGCGCCTCGCAGGTCTGCAGCTCCGTCTCGGCCGCGGCGAGGGCCGTGGCGGCTTCGTTGGCCTCGCGCTCGGCGGCCTCCAGCTCCCGGCGCAGGGCCTGGCCCGGATCGTCGCCGGGGCTCGCCGCCACCGCCCGGGCCAGCTCCTGCTCCAGCCCCTGCAGCCGCTGCCGGGTCGCCACGAGATCGGCCCCGCGCCGGTCGAGGTCCGCGATCAGATGCGCCAGCTCGTCGGCCAGCGCCCGGCGCTGGTCCTGGGCACTCCGCTCCTCGGCATCGACCGCCGCCCGGCGCGTGCGCAGCCGCTCGGCCTCGGTCCCGGCCTCGGCATGGGCGGCCGCCAGCCGCTCGCTGGCCGCTGCCGCCGCCGCGAGCCCGGTGGTGCCGGCCTCGATCTCCGCGTCCAGCCCCTCGAGCTCGCCGCGCAGCTGCCGCGCCTCGCTGTCGAGACCGGTCACCGCGTCGGCCCGATGGCTCTTGCGCAGCTCCGCCTCGCTCTGTCGCCGCTCGTGCAGCAATTGGGCGGCCAGCGCATCCTGGGCCGCCCGCCGCTGGGCCGCCTCGGCCTCGCCGGCGCGGCCGGCAGCCGCCTCGTGCGCCTGCGTCGCTGCACCGAGCCCGGCCACGCGTGTCCTCGCCTGCTCCTCGGCCTCGGCCAGCGCCGCCCGGGCCGCCTGGGCCTCGCCGTCGATCCCTTCGAGGGCGTGCGCGTCGCCCGCCTCCTGGAGCCCGGCCAGCGCCTTTTCGTGCTCCGCCCGCTCGGCGCGGCTGCGCGCCTGCGCCTCGGTCAGCCGCTGGCGCTCCGCCTGCCGGTGCCGCCGGGCCGCGGCGGCCGTCTCGCGCGCCTGGCCGGCCCGGTCGATCGCCGTCGCCAGCTCGGCCCGCTCCTTCGCCAGGGCGGCCTCGCCGGCCTGCGCCGCAGCCAGCTCCCCGGTCGCGGCCTCGACCGCCCGGGCCAGGGCAGCGCGGTCGCCGTCCAGCCCGGCAAGGCGGGCCTGCAGCGCCTGGCGCCGCTGCCGCTGGGCCAGCTGGCGGCGCATGGTGTCGTCCGCCTCGGCACCGCGCACGAAGCCGTCCCAGCGCCAGAGCCCGCCATCCGCCGTGACCAGCCGCTGGCCCTGGGCGAGAGCCGGCAGCAGGCGAAGGGCCGTCGCCCGATCGGCAACGAGGCCCACCTGGCGCAGTCGCCGCTGCAGCGCCGCCGGTGCCTCGACCCGCTCGGCAAGCGGCACGGCGCCGGGCGGCAGGTCGGGCGCCGCAGCCCCGTCCGGCACGTCCTGCCAGTGCGTGGCATTGGCGGTATCGAGCCCGGCCATCAGGTCGTCGCCGAGGGCCGCCGCCAGCGCCGTCTCAGAGCCGGCGGTGACGCGCAGCAGATCGAGCACCGGTGCTTCGGCCTCCGGCGCCTCGATCAGCGCCAGGGCATCCGCCTCGGCGGCCAGCTTGAGCCGCTCCGCGTCGTGCGCGGCGAGGCCGCTTTCGGCCGCAGCCAGAGCCTCGCGGGCCCGGGCGACCGCTGGCACCGCCTCGGCGAGCTCCGTTTCCAGTGCTGCCGCGCGCGCCTCCAGTGCTGCCAGCTTCGCCGCCAGCTCGCCGTCCTCGTCCGGCCGCTCCGGGGCGAGGGCGGCCAGCGCCTCCTCGGCCTCGGCCCCGGCGCGCACCGCCTGGCCGAGCGCCCGCTCGTGCCACTGCCGGCGCTCGGCGAGCCCGGCGAGTGCCGTGCGCCGGCGGCCGATCTCGGCATCGAGTGCCGCGACCCTGGCCGCCGCCTGCCGCACCGCCTCGTTGGCCGCCTCCACCTCCTCCTTCAGCCGGTCGAGCGGGGCGGCCGCCATGTCCCGCTCCGCCTGGGCCGCCTCGAGCTCGGCATCGGCTTTGGCCAGCAGCGCGGCCGCCTCGTCGCGCTTGCGCAAGGCCGCCTCGACCAGCGCGTCGTCGGCGACATCGGCAAGCCGCAAAAGCTCGGCCTCCACCGACCGCAGCCGCCGGTGGCGCTCCTCGTGCCGGGCCCGCGCCCCCTCGAGCCGCCGCTCGAGCTCGGCCCGGCGGGCATTCGCCTCCTGCACCTCCTGGCCCAGCGCCTGCAACCGCTGGGCGGCGGCATCGCTGGAAGGGCCGATGGCGGCCCGCTCGGCGGCCAGCGTCTCGATCGTCAGGGCGAGCTTGCGGTCGGTCGCGAGGATGGTGTCGTGCCGCGCATTGCCGGCGTCGATCGCCTCGCCCAGCACGGTGATCCGGCCCTGCGTGTCGTCGCGATCGATCTGGAGCCGCGTCCGTTCGGCCTGCTCCTGGGCCGCGATGCGCTCCACCTGCTCCACCCGCTCGGCCAGCCGTGCCCGCAGTGCCAGGGCCACGCTCGCCCGGTCGCGCAGGCCCGGCAGGAGACGCACCGCCGCGTCATGCGCCGCCTCGGCGGCGGTCGCCCGGGTCCGCTCCTCGCCGAGCCGGCGCCGGGCATCGGCCAGAGCCTCCTTCGCCGCCTCGAGGGCGGTGCGCCCGGCGGTGATCCGTGCCAGGATGAGCCAGGCATCAAGGGCCCGGATCTGGCCCTGCAGCTTCTTGTAGCGCTCGGCCTCGCGCGCCTGCTTCTCCAGCGCCGTCCGCCGCTCCGCGAGCAGGCCGAGCTGGTCGGTGATCCGCTCGAGATTGCTCTCCGTCGCCGCGAGCTTGAGCTCGGCCTCGCGCCGGCGGCTGTGCATGCCGCCGATGCCGGCCGCCTCCTCGAGCAGGCGGCGGCGCTCCTCGGGCTTCGCCTCGACGATGAAGCCGACCTGGCCCTGGCCGACGATGGCCGGGCTCTTCGCCCCCGCCCCCGCATCGGCGAAGAGGAGCTGGATGTCACGGGCGCGCACCTCGCGCCCGTTCAGGCGGAAGAGCGAGCCGGTGCCCCGGCCGATGCGCCGGCTGATCTCGAGGTCCTCGGAGCTCGGCAGGACGTGGATGGCGGCGTCGCCCGCGGCCGGCGGCACCTGCTTCAGCCCGAGCGCCACCTCGGCGAGGTCGAAGGGCGCCCGCATGGCGGAGCCGCCGAAGATGACGTCCTCCATCTCGCCGCCGCGCAGGCCCTTGGCCGAGCTTTCGCCCATGACCCAGCGCAGCGCCTCGACGATGTTCGACTTGCCGCAGCCATTCGGGCCGACGATGCCCGTCAGGCCGTGCCCGATATCGAGCTCGGTCGCATCGCAGAACGACTTGAAGCCGCTGACGCGGAGACGCACGAATTCCAAGGAGCAGGCCACAACATCTGGTGAGGGTAGCCGAAATCTACCACCAGATGCCGTCGATGCAAGGATAGTTGTGCTCGACTGGTCCGATCGATTTCCAAGGCCGCCGGCGGCCGCGTCTCAACCGAGCAGCGTCCGTGCCCCGGTCCACAGCGACTGCACGACCTCTGCCGCCGGCTCGCCCCGTGCCAGTGCCGCCGCCTGCCCCGCCCAGGCCTGCATGCGCCCGGCGTCATCCGCCTGCGCGGCGGCGGCCCGCATCGGACCGGTAAGGCCGCGCTGCACGGGAAAAGGCGCCGGCGCCGGTGCGCCGGGTGCCGCGGCGGCACGGGCATAGGCGTTCGCGATCGTGCGCCCGGCACGCCCGCTGAACGCCCGGGTGACCATCGTGCCTTCGGGCAGCGTGTGCGCCAGGGCATCCGCCCAGGCGGCAGGGAGCCCCGCCTCCGGGCAGCGCAGGAAGCCCGTGCCGATCTGCACGGCCGAGGCGCCGAGGACCAGCGCCGCCGCGACCCCGCGCGCGTCGGCGATGCCGCCGGTAGCCACCACCGGAATGTTCACGGCGTCCGCCACGGCGGGCAGCAGGGCCATCAGGCCCGCCATCTCGCTCTCGGCCCTCGCCGCCTCGAAGCGACCGCGATGGCCGCCCGCCTCCATCCCTTGGGCAACCACCACGTCGGCGCCGGCTGCCTCGGCGGCGCGCGCCTCGGCGACGGTCGTGACGGTGGCGAACCAGGCGATGCCGAGCGCCTTGAGCCGCGCCACGAATGCCGGCGGGTAGAGGCCCATGATCGAGGAGACGACCGGCGGTGCCGCCTCCAGGAACGCTTCGCACTGCGCCTCGAAGTCCAGTGGCGCCGCGTCGCCTGCCTCTGGCGGCACCTTCGGGCCGAAGTCCTCGAGGAAGTCGCGCACCCGGGCCTCATGGGACGCATCGCGCTGCGGCGGCGGATCGGGAATCCAGAGATTGAGCTGGAACGCACCGCTCGTGCCGGCCCGCACCTCCCGGGCCCAGTCCAGGATGGCGGCCGGCGGCATCATCAGAGCACCACAGGCGCCGAGCCCGCCCGCTTCGGCGACGGCGATCGAGAGTGCAGGGGGGCAGGCGCCGGCCATCGGCGCGAGCAGGATGGGCAGGCGCAGGCCGAACCGCGCGCAGAAGGCGTCGGTGCGGGCGAAGATGGTGCTCATGCCGTGGTGCCCTCCCTCTCGCGGCAGCCGCGGAGACCTCCGGACCGCCTAGGGTGCGGCGGCGTCGATCACCTCGGCGAAGTTGTCGATCCCGTTGCCGCCGGTCAGCTTCTTGCCGTTGACGACGAAGCTCGGCGTCGAGTTGATCGCGTACTCGTTCTGGCCGTCCAGCCGCACCTGCAGGATGGCGTCCATGAGGGCCTCGTCGGCGAGGCAGGCCTCGGCCTTGTCGCGCGGCATGCCGCCGAGCTGGGCGAGCTGGAGCAGGGCCTCCCTGGGGTCCGCCGCCCGCGCCCAGCGCGACTGGCTCGAGAAGAGCGCGTCGATGAAGGCGAAATAGCGGTCCGGGCCGGCGCAATGCGCGAGGGCGGCGGCGTCGAGGGCCGACTGGTCGAGCGGGAAGTCGCGCATGACCAGCTTCGCCTTGCCGGTGTCGATGTAGCGCTCCTTGAGCGCCGGCAGGGTGTCGGTGTGGAAGGCGGCGCAGTGCGGGCAGGTCAGCGACGCATATTCGATGATCTCGACCGGTGCCGCGGGATCGCCCAGCACCTGCTCGACGATCTCCGTCGCAATCACCGAAGGAGGCGCAAGGACGAGGCCGGCCATGGCGAGGCCAGCTCCGGCAGCGAGACAGGACCGGCGTTTCATGCGTTGTTCTCCTTGGGCATCATCTGGACCTGGGCGTGACCTGGTTATCTGGATCGGACCTTTCGCCGGACAAGGCGCGCTCAGCCGGCCGCCCGGCGGGCCATGACGCTGCGGCCGAGTGCGGCCAGGGCCTGGCCCAGCTCCGCATCGCCCACTTCGGCGACGGCGGCCGTCACCGCCAGCTCCTCGTCGTCCGTCAGGTTCCGGCGCGCCGGTGGGGCCGGCGGCAGGGTGGCGCGCAGCGGCATCTGGACGATCCTGAGCTGGCGCACCGTGCGAAAGCCGAAATAGTCGTTGATCCGCTCGATCAGCTGCGGCCCCATGTGCTGCAGCTCGAGCGCCGCCCCGCCCGTCGCCTGCAGCACCAGCGTGCCGCCGGCCACCGCCCCCCGGGCGAACTCGATGCGCAAGGGCTGGCACCGCCGCGCCATGGCCGCGCCGACGATCTGCGGCCAGTCCTCGAGCACGCTCACTTCGGCAAAGCCGCGCTTGCGGGCCGCCGGCGACAGGAGATGCGTCAAGAGGCGCGACAGCGCTGCCGTCGTCCGCTGCCGCTGTCGGCTCTGTGAAACCGCCCTTGTCTGCTCCACACTTCCAGGCCTGCTGTTCAGGAACCGAAAGCTAGCCCGTCCGTGCCGTCACCGCCAGCCGTTCTCCCCGCCGCTGCCACCTCGCTCCGTCGCAGCCTGCTCGACTGGTATGACGGGGCGAAGCGCACGCTGCCCTGGCGCGCCGCCCCGGGTGCGCCCGCCGACCCCTGGGCCGTGCTAGTCAGCGAGATCATGCTGCAGCAGACCACCGTGGCGACGGTGCAGGCCCGCTTCGACCCGTTCCTCGCCCGCTTCCCGACGCCTGCGGCCATGGCCGATGCGGGGCTGGACGACGTGCTGCACGCCTGGCAGGGGCTCGGCTACTACCGCCGCGCACGCGGCCTCCACGCCTGCGCCCGGGCCATCGTCCGGGACCATGCGGGCCAGGTGCCGGAGACACCCGAGACGCTGGCCGGGCTGCCCGGCATCGGCCCCTACACGGCGGCCGCCGTCGCCGCCATCGCCTTCGGCCGGCAGGTCGTGCCGGTCGACGGCAATGTCGCCCGGGTACTCGCCCGGCTCACCGCCCACGACCGGCCGCTCACCGCCACCAAAGCGGAGCTCTGGCCCTACGCCGCCGCCCTGGCGGGCGGCAATCGGCCGGGCGACCTGGCGCAGGCGCTGATGGAGCTGGGAGCCCTCGTCTGCACGCCCCGGCAGCCCGCCTGCGCCACCTGCCCCTGGGCCTTCGCCTGCCGGGCGCATGCCGAGGGGCGGGCCGCCGCCTTGCCGGTGAAGGTGGCGAAGCCGCCCCGGCCGGAGCGCCGGGCGGTGGCCATGTTGGTCCGGGACGACCGGGGCCGGCTCTGCCTGCGCCGCCGGCCCGAAGACGGCCTGCTCGGCGGGCTGATCGAGCTCCCGGCCGTCGACCCGGGGGGGCTGCCCCCCGGCGACTGGCAGGCGCTCGCCGGCACCGTTCGCCACGTCTTCACCCATTTCAGCCTCGAGGTCACCGTCGTCACCGGCCGCCCGGCCGGCGCACTCGACGACACCTTCTTCCACCCCGCCGACCGCCTGCACGAGCTGGCCTTGCCGACGCTCACGCGCAAGCTGCTCCGCCATGCCGGGGTCGCTGCCTGATCCAGTGCCTTCTGACGATGACCGTAGACGAGGAAGGCAAGGCGATCGGCGCGCAGCGCAGTCAACCTGCGTGAGCACCGATCGTCCGCAGCCTGACGAAGTGTACGGTCATCGTCAGAAGGCACCGGGGGTCCAGGCGTTGAGGAGATGATGCGGCAGCCCGAAGCGGCCGATGGCGACGACGTCGAAGCGGCAGTCGAGCACGGCGAGCGGCGGGTGGCGGCCGAGATAGTGCCGGGCGGCGTCGGCGATGCGCCGCCGCTGGCGTGGTCCCAGCGCCTCGAGCGCCGCCGCGATCGACGCGCGCGCCTTGACCTCGACGAAGACGACGCAGTCGCCCTGGCGGCAGACAAGGTCGATCTCGCCATAGGGCGTCGCCGCGCGCCGGGCGAGCACCCGGTAGCCTCGCGCCGCCAGCCACCAGGCGGCGATCGTCTCCGCCCGTCGGCCGCGCCGCTCGCTGGCCTGGCGATCCAGCGGACTCAGCCTTCGCCCGGCCGCCGGAGCGCCATGGCACGCCGGTAGAGCTCGGCCCGCGGCTGCCCCGTCGCCTCGGCCACCCTGGCCGCCGCCTTGCCGGGCGGCAGCTCCAGGAGAGCCGCCTCGAGCAGCGCGTCGAGCTCGGCGGCGTCGAGCACCTCCGGCGCGTCGGGCGGCGGCCCGATCACCAGGACGATCTCGCCTTTGGGCGCCGGCTCCTTCGCCAGGGCCGCCGCGAGCTCGTCCAGCGACCCGCGCCGCACCTCCTCGTGCAGCTTGGTGAGCTCGCGGGCGATGGCGGCCGGGCGGGCACCCAGCAGCTCGGCCGCGAGCTCGAGCGTGCCCGCGATGCGCTGCGGCGATTCGAAGAGCACCAGCGTCGCCGGAATGGCGGCCAGCTCCTGCAGCACGCGCCGCTTCGCCGTCTGCTTCGCCGGCAGGAAGCCCTGGAAGAAGAAGCGGTCGGTCGGCAGGCCGGAGATGGCGAGCGCCATGATCCCGGCCGAGGGGCCGGGCACGGCGCTGACCAGCACGCCGGCATCGATGGCGTCGCGGACCAGCTTGTGGCCGGGATCGGCGATGGCCGGCATGCCGGCGTCGCTGACCAAGGCCAGCGTGTCGCCGGCGGCGAGCCGCTCGACCAGGCCCGGGCGGACCCTGGCGGCATTGTGCTCGTGATAGGGCCGCAGCCCCGTCTTGATGCCGAGTGCCGCCAGCAGCCGGCCGCTGTGGCGGGTGTCCTCGCAGAGCACGAGATCGGCCGCCGCCAGCACCTCCTTCGCCCGCTCGCCGATGTCGCCGAGATTGCCGATCGGGGTCGCCACCAGATAGAGGCCAGCAGCGAGTTTACTCCGGGGCCGGCCTCCCCTAGTTTCGTCCGCGCAGGTTTCGCGCAATGGTTTTACGGATTCGGGCGATGGCGAGTTCAAGACACTCCCTTCCCAGGCTCGCCGCGGTCGGTCTGATCCTGGCGCTGGCCGGTTGTGCCAAGGAAACCACCGGTCCGGTCTACGAGCAACCGCCGCCGGTGGTGGCCGAGCCGGAGCCCGTGCCGGCGGGGCCCGTCAAGATCGCCCTCCTCCTGCCGCTCAGCGGCCAGGCGGCGAGCGTCGGCCAGGACATGCTGGACGCCGCCGAGATCGCCCTCTTCGATGTCGGCCCCACCGACATGACGCTCCTGCCCCGGGATACCGGCGGCACGCCGGCCGGGGCCACTGCCGCCGCCGAGGACGCCATCGCCGCCGGGGCGGAGCTGATCCTGGGCCCCCTCTTCTCCGCCTCCACGGCGGCCGTCGCCACGGTCGCGAAGGAGCACGGGATCAAGGTCGTCTCGTTCTCCAACGACACCGCGGTCGCCGGCGGCGACGTCTGGGTGCTGGGCTTTCGCCCGGAGGAGCAGGTCGGCCGCGTCGTCGGCTTCGCCCGCGAGCAGGGCGTCACCCGGATCGGCGCCCTCGCCCCGGACGATGCCTATGGCCGGCGGGCCATCAACGGCTTCACCGAGGCGCTCAAGGGCTCGGTCGCCAGCCTGGACGGCCCGGCCTACGCCTTCTACCCGCCGGACGAGCGCGAGGCGGCGCGCGTGGTCCGGGAGTTCACCGGCTACCAGGAGCCGCCGGAGAACAGCCCGCCCGGCACCAGCGGCAACACCCGGCAGTTCGACGCCATCCTGATCGCCGATGGCGGCGCCAGGCTCCGCTCGATCGGGGCGCTGCTCGCCTTCTACGACGTCGACCTGCGCACCACCCGCCCGCTCGGCACCATGCTCTGGGAGGACGACCCCCGGCTGCTCTTCGAGGAAACCCTGCAGCGCGGCTGGTATGCCGGCCTCTCGCCGGAAGGCGAGCGCAATTTCCAGGCGAAGTTCGAGCGCACCTTCCAGCGCAAGCCGGCAACCCTCGCCGGGCTCGCCTACGACGCGACCGCCCTCGCCGCCGTGGTTGCCGCCAGCGACCGCACCTTCCCCCGCGACGTGCTGGTCGATCCGAGCGGCTTCATCGGCCGCGCCGGCATCTTCCGGCTCAAGGCCGACGGCACCACCGATCACGGCCTCGCCGTGCTCGAGATCGACAACGGCACGGCGATCGTCGTCGAGCCCGCCCCCGACACCTTCCTGCGTTCGCCGCTCACCCAGTAGCGGCGCCTTGCCCCCTCAGGCCGCGGCGGTGGCGCGTTGCGCCGTCAGCACGTAGTGGGTGAAGGCCGGCACCAGCCAGCCCGGCACGAGGCGCTCCCATGGCTGCCAGCGATCGGCCATCGGGGTATTGGCCATGACCCGGAAATAGCGCACCGATCGCCGCTCGAACCCGACTGCGGCGAACCCCCGGGTGAGGGCGGTCGGAATGCTGATGCGCTCCTGGCCGTAATGCTGCCGCCGGCCGTCCTGCAGCGTGCGCTCGACGATCGTCTGCAGCCCGCGCTGGCGCAGGAGCGTGGCCTGGATAAGCGGGTTCCAGCCATTGGTGTCGGCGATCACGACATGCCCGCCCGGCCGGACCAGCGTGGCGAGCACTGCGTAGAGTTGCCGGCGCGGCTCGATGTGGTGAAAGGTCTGCTCCATCCAGACGAGGTCGAAGGCGGGTGCGGGCTCGAGATCGAAGACCGAGGCCGCGCGGAACTCGAGGTCCAGCTTGCGGCCGATGATGCGCTCCACCACCGCCTGCCGCGCCGCCGCGACCGCGAGGCGATCCAGGTCGATATCGATGGCCAGGATCGAGCAGCCGCGGAGGGCGAGCCAGAGGGCCTCGGTGCCGCAGCCGGCGCCGACCTCGAGCAGGCGGGCCCTGGGCCGCTGCGCCACGAGGGCCTCGATCTCCCGGCTCTGGCCGGCATAGTGACGCCGGGCATAGGGGCCGAAGTGCCGCCGGTAGCTGCTGTAGTAACGGTTCAGGACGGCCGCCGAACTGGCGTCCAGCATGGGGTTGCGCAACCACCAGGCGAGAAATTCGTCGATGGACACCAGGCCGTTGAACTCGCGGTTTTCGTCCACAGGCCCCGACTTCCCTCGCCAATTGCAGGCCTGTGGCTTCATCATCGAGTGCTTGCTGCGTCAACGGCGCGACACCTCGAGCCATACCGGACTACCGTAGGACGGGAGCCCCTCGACAACCTGCAAGTGTCAAACTATAGCGGTAATCTATCAATGGTTTAAATCGGGCTCTGACTTGCACTCATGACCACGATGGCACCACGCACCGACCGGCTGCCCGTCACCAGCGACGCGGGCACCGGCAGTCGGGGCAATCGACCGGTGGAGAGCGGCGACGTCGTGCCGCTCGACACGCTGCGCCCGGTCCGCCTCGGTGAGCACGAGCCGGCCGATGCGGGCGTCGAGGAATCGCTGCTGCAGAGCAGCGAGCGGCCCATCATCCGCCTCCTCATCGTCGAGGACGACGAGGAGGACTACGACCTCACCGAGGAATTGCTGGCCCGCGCACCAGAGACGCGCTTCGACGTCGTCTGGGCGAGCAGCGTCGAGGCCGGACTTCGGCAGATCGCGACGGACCGGTTCGACGCCTGCCTCGTCGACTACCGCCTCGCCGGCAGGACCGGCCTCGAGTTCGCCGAGATCGCGATCCGCCGCGGCTTCAAGCGGCCCATCATCCTCGTCTCCGGCGTCGGCGACGCGGAGCTCGAGCGGGCGGCGCTGGAGATCGGCATCGCCGACTATCTCGACAAGGACGAGTTCGACACCGGCCGGCTGGATCGCTGCATCCGCTTCGCCATCAACCGCAGCCGCAACACCCGCCGGATCGACCCGCCCGCCGCCACCGACCGGCTGACCGGCGTCGCCAACCGCACGCTCTTCCTCGACCGCATCCACCAGGCGCTCGCTTCCGCCCGCCGCCATCGCCTCGGCGCCGGCGTCATTGCGCTCGACCTCGACGGGTTTCGGGCCATCAACGAGCGGCTCGGCCACGATGCCGGCGACCGGCTGCTCGGCATCATCGCCGAGCGCCTCGGCCATCGCCTGCGCGAGACCGACACCATCGCCCGCTTCGACGCCGACAGCTTCGCCGTCCTGATCGAGAACCTGCAGCGGCCCGAGGACGCGGCCCTCGTCGTGCAGAAGCTGATGGAGGTGATCGAGGCGCCCACGGCCCTTGCCGGCGAGGTGCTGCGCCCGACGGCGAGCTTCGGCGTCGCCCTCTACCCGATCGATGCCAGCGCCGCCGACGAGCTGCTCCGGCTCGCCGAGGCGGCGATGCATCGCGCCAAGCAGGCCGGCGGCCGGGCCTGCCGGTTCCACGACATGAGCCTCTCCGCCGTCAGTGGCCGGATCACGCCGGCCCTGGCCGGGCGGATGGTCGAGCCGGCGCCGAAGGGCGGGCTCGATCTCGCACTCCGGGAGCAGCGTTTCGAGCTCCACTTCCAGCCGCAGGTGACGCTCCGCTCGCCTGTGGTCGGCCTCGCCGCGCGCCCCCGGCTGCGCGACCCCGAGCGCGGCGTGCTCGGCCCCGACCGCTTCCTCGCCATGGTCGAAGGGCCGCAGTTCCTGCCGCGCCTGACCGACTGGATGATCGAGGCGGGGGCCGCCGAGCTTGCCGCCATCCGGGCCGCCGGCTGCCGGGTGGACCACATCGCCATCCCCATCCTGCAGCCGCCGGGCGAGGGCTGGAACGAGACCGCCGATCGCGCCCTCCAGGCCCTCGGCAAACACGCGCTGGAGCCGGCGAGCCTCGAGCTCGAGTTCGACGAATCCACCCTCTACGAGGACCGCACCAGCGGCCTCGGGACCATCGACCAGCTGCGCAACCGGGGTATTCGGGTCGCCGTGCGCGGCTATGGCGACGCCATGCTCTCCTTGACCCTGCTCCGCGACCAGGAGATCGAGACCCTGAAGCTGGCGCAGTCCCTGCTCGAGGGCGTGCCCGGCGACCGCCACCGGACGCTCTTCGCGGACGCCGTCATCCAGCTCGGCCGGCATCTCGGTGTGCGGCTGGTCGCCGAGGAGGTGCCTGGCAACAGCCAGCTGCAGATGCTGAAGCGGGCCGGCTGCGATGCCGCCGAATGCCTGATGAGCGACCCGCCGATGACCAGGGACGACATCGCCCCCTGGCTGCTGCGCCAGCAGCGCCGCCGCGAATCCCTGCTTTGACCGCCGGCGCTCAGCCCGGCGTCAGCCAGCCCGTGGCGAGCCCGCTGTCGAGCGTCAGCGTCGTGCCGGTCATCGAGGGCGAGCGCACGACGAGCTGGATCGCCCGGGCGATCTCCGCCTCGCTGGTCGTCCGCCCGAGTGGCGTCGCCTCGACCAGGGCGGCGAAGCGGGCCGGGTCCATGCCCGGCGCGGCCATGACCTGGCCGAGTGCCAGGTTGACGGCGCGGACGCGCGGGGCGAGCGAGCGGGCCAGCACGGCGGTCAGCATCTCGAGCCCGGCCTTGCTGATCGAGTAGCTCAGGTAGTGGGCCGTGGGATTGGCGACACGCTGGTCCGAGATGTTGAGGACGAGGCCCGGTGCTGCCGCCGGCAGTTGCGCCACATAGGCCTGGGCCAGCAGAGTCGGCGCCTCGAGGTTGACCGCGAGCTGCCGGCGCAGGGTCGAGGGCTCCAGGTTGGCCAGCGAATCGGCGACGACGAGGGCGGCGTTGTTGACCAGCATGCCGAGCGGTTCACCGAGTGCCAGCACGGCCGCGTCGACCAGGGCTGCGGCACCCGCGGGCTCGGCGAGATCGCCCTGGACCACGACCGCCCGGCCACCCGCCTTCTCGATGGTGCCGGCGAGCGCCTCGGCCGCCTCGGTCGACCGGTTGCAATGGAGTGCCACGGCGAAGCCCGTCTCGACCAGGGCCAGCGCCAACATGCGCCCGACGCGGACGGCGCCACCGGTGATCAGGGCCGTCGGCAGCAGGTCGGCGCTGCCACACTTGCCGGTGTTGGCGTCGCAGGTGACTGGCTTCGGGCCGGCCGGCATCCTATCTCCTCCCGGAATCGCGTTGGAGTTGGCAGTTGAATCTGATCCTGGGCGGCGTCGCCCTCTACGGCATTCTCGTCGGCGGGCTGTATCTCATGCAGGACAGCCTGATCTTCCGGCGCGACATGGCCGCGAAGGGCAACTACCCGTTGCCGCCCGGCAACGAGCGCCTCGAGCTGCGCGCCGCCAATGGCGACCGGCTGGTCGGCAACCTCGTCCGGGCCACGGGCCGGAGCCGCGGCCTCGTCATCGGCTTCAGCGGCAATGCGTGGAATGCCGACGACTGCACGACCTTCCTGGCGCATCGCCTGAAGGATGTCGACATCGTCGTCTTCCACTACCGGGGCTACAAGCCGTCCGAGGGCAAGCCGTCCGAGGCAGCGCTCTTCGAGGATGCGCTCCTGATCCACGACACCATGGTCAAGGGCCTCTCCCCCGAGCGCACCTATGCCTTCGGCTTCAGCCTCGGCTCGGGCGTTGCCGCCTATCTCGCCGCCCAGCGCCCCCTCGCCGGCCAGCTCCTGGTCACCCCCTTCGATTCGATCGAGGCGGTGGCGGCCAACCGCTACATGGTGGTGCCGGTGCGCTATTTGCTCAAGCACCCCTTCCGCAGCACGGACCATCTCGCGGACAAGGCGGTGCCGACCGCGGTCATCCTCGCCAGCAACGACCGGATCGTGCCGCGCGAGCGCTCGGAGCGCCTGATC
Organism: Alphaproteobacteria bacterium; assembly: GCA_030431615.1. Classification (GTDB taxonomy): domain Bacteria; phylum Pseudomonadota; class Alphaproteobacteria; order Geminicoccales; family Geminicoccaceae; genus SLRI01. The sequence goes on along the minus strand of JAUIID010000003.1, from coordinate 20,477 downwards.
GAGGCGCTCGTCGACCCGGTCATGGTCGAGACCATCCCGGAGAGCACCCATGGCGGGATCTACGACATGGAGGTGATCGACAGCCTGCTGCGCACGGCCCTCGACCGTCTCGAGACCCGGGCGCTCACCAATGGCGCGGTCGCCGCGGCCGGCTGAGACGCGGGCATGAAGGGGATCCGGGCGCTGCTTTGGCTGCTGGCCTGCTGGGTGACCCTGGATCCCGCCCGCGCCGATCAGGACGATGCCCGCCTCGAGGACCTCTTCGCCGCCCTGCAGGTGGCGGGCTCGATCGAGGCCGCCCAGCCGATCGAGGCGGAGATCTGGCGGATCTGGGACGAGACCCCGGATCCCGCCAGCGCCCGGCTGATGCGCCAGGGCAGCCGGGCCATGGGGGCGGGCGTCTTCCCGCTTGCAGCGCTGAGCTTCAACCGCCTGGTCGAGCGCGAGCCCGGCTTCGCCGAGGCCTGGAACAAGCGGGCGACGCTGCACTACCTCATGGGCAACTACGCCGCCTCCATCGACGATATCGAGCACACGCTGGAGCTGGAGCCCCGGCATTTCGGCGCCCTTTCCGGCCTCGGCCTCATCATGCTCGGCCTCGACCGCCCGGCCGCCGCCCTGCGCAGCTTCGAGGCGGCACTCGCCGTCCACCCCTGGCTGCCCGGCGCCCAGACGCACATCGTCGAGCTCCGCCGCCGCCTCGACGGGGACCCGATCTGAACGGGCCCGGCGGAGGCGCGCGGCGGAGCGTGAACCGGCCGTGACAGCCTGGGTCGAAACCGTGGCGGACCCGGACATCGCGACGCTCCGCCTCGGCGGCAGCTGGCGCCTCGCCCACCTCGCCAGCCTGGACCAGGACCTCGTCGCGGCGCTTGCCCGTCTCGGGGCGACGCCGCCGCGGCGGGCGCGCATCGTGGCGGACGAGCTCGACCAGCTCGACACCGCCGGCGGCTGGCTGATCGTCCGCACCATCCGTGCCCTGGAGGCGGCCACGGTCGCCGTCGAGCTCCAGGGTGCCCGGCCGGCGCATGCCGCGCTCCTCGACCTCTTGCGCGGCTCCGAGGCCGCTCCCTGCGACCCGCTGCCCCGCGACCATCCCTGGCTCCGGCTGGTGCTGCGCACCGGTGCCGGGACGGTGCATGCCGCCGGGGAGGGGGCCCGCTTCCTCTCATTTGCCGGGGCCGTGACCCTGTCACTGCTGCGTCAGCTCCTGCGGCCCCGCACCCTGCGCCTCACCTCGATCGTGCATCACATCGAGCAGACCGGCGTGAACGCCATTCCGATCATCGCCATCATGGCGTTCTTCATCGGCATCGTGCTCGCCTACCAGGGCGCCGACCAGCTCCGCCAGTTCGGCGCGGAGATCTTCACCGTCAACCTCGTCGCCGTCTCCACCCTCCGCGAGCTCGGCGTGCTGCTGACCGCGATCATGGTGGCCGGCCGGTCCGGCAGTGCCTTCACCGCCCAGATCGGCACGATGAAGGTCAACGAGGAGCTCGACGCCATGGAGGTGATCGGCCTCGACCGCCTCGCCGTGCTGGTCACGCCGCGCCTCGTCGCCCTCGCCGTCAGCCTGCCGCTGCTCACCTTCCTCGCCAACCTGATGGCGCTGGTCGGCGGCGGGCTCGTCGTCATCTTCCTCCTCGACATCCCGACCGTGCTCCTGCTCCGTCAGCTCCAGGCCGCGGTCGGCATCGACCTCTTCGTCGCCGGCATGATCAAGGCGCCGGTCTTCGCCGTGCTCATCGCCACGATCGGCTGCTACATGGGCCTCCAGGTCGAGGGCAATGCCGAGAGCGTCGGCCGGCTGACCACCCAGTCGGTGGTGGTCTCCATCTTCGCCGTGATCGTCGTCGACGCCCTCTTCTCCATGCTCTTTGCGACCTTCGGGATCTGAGCCGTGGCCGCACCGGAGCATGTCATCGAGGTCGAGGATCTGGTCACCACCTTCGGTGCGACCACGGTCCACGACGGCCTCTCGCTCCGCGTGCGCCGGGGCGAGATCCTGGCCGTGGTCGGCGGCTCGGGCACCGGCAAATCCGTGCTGATCCGCGCCATCACCGGCCTCTTGCGGCCGAAATCGGGCAGCATCCGGCTCTTCGGCGAGGATCTGGGTGCGCTCGACGACGCGGCGCGCCAATCCTTGCGGGCCCGGACCGGCATGCTCTTCCAGGACGGCGCCCTCTTCGGCTCGCTCACCGTCGCCCAGAACATCGAGGTGCCGCTCAAGACCTGGCACCGCCTGCGGCCGGGCCTGCTCGACGAGCTCGCCGGGCTCAAGCTGGCGCTGGTCGGGCTGCCGCCGGCGGCGGGCTCGAAATACCCGGCCGAGCTCTCCGGCGGCATGCGCAAGCGCGCCGGCCTCGCCCGGGCGCTGGCGCTCGACCCCGAGATCCTCTTCCTCGACGAGCCGACCGCCGGGCTCGACCCGATCGCGGCGGCGGCCTTCGACGAGCTGATCCGCTCGCTGCAGGCCGCCCTCGGGCTCACCGTCGTCATGATCACCCACGACCTCGACACCCTGCAGCGCACCGCCGACCGCATCGCCGTGCTGGTCGACAAGGACACCACGATCGGTACGCTCGGCGAGCTGCGGGCCAACCCGCACCCCTGGATCCAGGCCTATTTCGCCGGCCCGCGCGGCCGGGCGGCGGCCGGTGGAGAGAGCTGATGGAGACCCGGGCCAGCCACTTCATCGTCGGTCTCTTCGTCCTCGTGCTCAGCATCGGCACGGTGCTGTTCGGCGTCTGGCTCGCCAAGCGCGACGTCGACCAGGCCTTCACCACCTACGAGATCCTCTTCGAGGGCTCGGTCTTCGGCCTGCAGCAGGGCAGCCAGGTGGTGTTCAGCGGCGTGCCGGTCGGCCGGGTCACCGCCATCGCCATCGACCGGGATGACCCGACCAAGGTGCTCGTCACGGTAGAGCTCGCCCAGACCACGCCCGTGACCACGGCGACCACCGCGATGCTGGTGCCGCAGGGCGTCACCGGCCTCGTCGTGGTCGAGCTGCGCGGCGGCGACCCCGCGGCCCCGCCGCCCGTCGCCCCCGAAGGCGGGCTGCCACGCATCGCCGGCCTGCCCTCCGCCCTCGAGCAGGTCTTCACCTCGACCCCGCTGCTGCTTGCCCGCGGCGTCACCGTGCTGGAGCGGCTGGGCACGGCCCTCTCGGACGCGAACATCACGTCGCTCGGCGAGACGCTCGGCCATGTCGAGGCGCTGACCGAATCCCTGGCCGAGCGCGGCGAGGACCTCGATCGGCTGCTCGGCGTCGGGGCCGAGCTCGGCGAGGAGGCCCGCGCCACGCTCCAGGCCCTGGCCCCGCTTGCCGGGCTCGGCCAGAGCGGCGAGGTAGCGCTCGCCGAGGTCGAGGCGGCGGCCGTCGCCGCCCGCAACCTCGCCTGGCGGATCGACCGGCTGCTCGCCGAATCGGAGCAGCCGATCGTCGATTTCGGCGATGGCGGCCTCTACGAGTTCGGCGAGATGATCCGCGAGATCCGCGTGCTGGTCGCCGCCCTCAGCCGCATCGCCACCGACTTCGAGCGCGACCCCGCCGGCTTCATCATCGGCGGCAGCCGCCGCGGCTTCACCCCGCCATGAGGTACCTCCGTCCTGCCCGGCTCGACCGGCGCACCCTCCTCGCCGCCGCCCTCGGCCTGCCGCTCGGCGCCTGCGCCTCGCTCATCCCGCTGCCCGGGCCGCGCGCACCGACTCTCTACAGCCTGACGCCCAAGACGACCTTCAACGAGGAGCTGGACGAGCTCGAGGTCCGCGTCCTGGTCGAGCCGCCATCCGCCGCCGGCGGGCTGAACACGGCCCGGATCGCGCTCAAGCCCGACCCGACCCTGCTCGACTACTATGCAGATGCGCTCTGGATCGAGGTGGTGCCGATCATGGTGCAGACGCTGGTGACCGAATCCCTGGACGCCAGCGGCAGCCTCGACGTGCTCGGCCCCGACGCGGCGAGCCTCAGGCCCGACTACATCCTCAAGCTCCATATCCGCGAGTTCCAGGCCGAGTACGACCAGGGCCTCGAAGAACCGCCTCTGGTCAATGTCCGCCTGCAGGCGCGGCTGCTCGGCATGCCGCGCCGCGAGCCGCTCGCCAGCTTCGCCGCCCAGGAGTTCGCCCGCGCCGACGCCACCGGCCTCGATCGCGTCGTCCTCGCCTATGACGAGGCGCTCGGCGGCGTGCTTCGGCAGATCGTGCAATGGGCGGTGAGCGAAATCGCCCGGGCCGAGGGCGCCATGTGACGACCTGTCCGCCCGGGGGCCTTGCCCGGCTATATCGATCCAATATATATCGGACCGAGATAGCGATGGGACGCTCATGGACGTCAAGACCCTCTGCCTCGGCGTGCTCACCACGCAGGACCTGACCGGCTACGACATCAAGCGGACCTGCGAGGAGGTGTTCCGGCACTTCTTCGTCGCGGGCTTCGGCTCGATCTACCCGGCCCTGGCCGAGCTGCAGCGCGACGGGCTCGTCACCGCCACCAGCGTCGAGCAGAAGAAGCGGCCCGACAAGAAGGTCTACCGCATCACCGATGCCGGCCGGGCGGCGCTCGAGGCCGAGCTGGTCGCCACCCCGCCGCGCCATAAGGTGCGCTCGGAATTCCTCGCCCTCATGTACTTCGCCCACCTCATGCCGCCCGAGCGGGTCGACGCGGTGCTGGCCGAGATGATCGAGAGCTTCGAGAACAAGCTGGTCGACGACCTCGCGGTCTTCGACGGCCCCGCCGCCCCGCTCGAGCTGACCCCAGGCCAGCGCTTCGCGCTCGGCTATGGCCGCACCGTGCTGACCGCGGCGCTCGCCTACTGCAAGCGGCACCGGCCGCAACTCGCCCGCCGCCTCAGGGGCGAGGGTGCGGACGAGGCCGACGCGGCGGCCGACCTGCCGCGCGAAGCCGCCAACGATGCGGGGCCGCGGCCGGCCACCCTGGCCGGAGAATAGCCATGCGGCGCGCCACCCTTCTCGCCGTGATCCTGGCCCTGGCGGTTGCCGGCTGGCTGGCCTCGCCCCATCTGGCCCCGCTCCTCGGCCTCGCCCCCGAGTCCGCGCCGGCCGGGCCCGCCGCCCCGGCAGCCGAGCAGCCGGCGGCCGAGCGCCTGACCCAGGTCCGCGTGCGCCGGTCCGAGGCCGAGCCGATGGCGCGCCAGCAGGTGCTCAACGGCCGCACCCAGGCCAACCGCTCCGTGCGCGTCGCCGCCGAGGTCGCGGGCGAGGTGATCGAGATCCTGGGCGAGAAGGGTGACCGGGTCGAAGCCGGCGATCTCCTCGTCCGCCTCGACCCGCGCGACCGCGAGGCCGCTCTCGCCGAGGCCAGGGCCACGCTCGAGCAGCGGCGGATCGAGGACCAGGCGGCCGAGCGCCTCGGCCAGCGCGGCTTCTCGGCCGAGACCCAGGTCGCCGGTGCGCGGGCAGCGCTCGAGCAGGCGCGCTTCCAGGTCCGCCGCAGCGAGGTGGCACTGGAGCAGACGAACATCACGGCACCCTTTGCCGGCGTGCTCGAGGAGCGGCCGATCGAGCTCGGCAGCTTCCTCGAGGTCGGCGACATGGTCGGCACCCTCGTCGAGCTCGATCCGCTGCTGGTCGTCACCGACGTGCCCGAGGCCGCGATCCTCAACATCGTTCCGGGCAGCACGGCCGAGGTCAGGTTCATCGACGGCACCGAGCGCGAGGGCAGGGTGCGCTTCGTCGCCCGCCAGGCCAACGCGGCGACCCGCTCCTTCCGCGTCGAGATCGTGCTGCCCAACCCGGACCTGCGGATCCCGGCCGGCATCAGCACCACCGTCGCCATCAATCTCGAGCCGATCCCGGCCCACGCGGTCTCGCCCGGCATCCTGGTCCTCGACGACCGGGGCCTGCTCGGCGTCAAGACGGTCGACGACCAAAGCAGGGTCGCCTTCCACCCGGCCGAGATCGTGCGCGCCGAAGGCGACGTCGTCTGGCTCGCCGGCCTGCCGTCCACCATCGACCTGATCACCGTGGGCCAGGGCTTCGTCACCCCGGGCCAGCCCGTCGAGGCCGTGCCCGAGTCCGCCGTCGCCGCCCTCGTCGCCGGTGCGGAGCCGGGGACTACGCCCGGATCCGCACAATGACAGGCATCATCGCCGGCGCCTTCGAGCGCACCCGGGCGGTCCTCCTGGTCCTCGCCTTGCTGCTGGCGGCCGGGCTCGTCGCCTACAACACCATCCCCAAGGAAGCCGAGCCGGACATCCAGATCCCGGTCGTCTACGTCTCTGTGCCCTACGAGGGCATCTCCGCCTACGACGCCGAGCGACTCCTCGCCCGGCCGGTCGAGACGGAGCTGCAGGGCCTCGAGGGGGTCAAGGAGATCAAGTCGGTCTCGACCCAGGGCCGGGCCACCATCACCATCGAGTTCGACACCGGCGTCGACATCGACCAGGCGGTCGCCGATGTCCGTGACAAGGTCGACCGGGCCAAGGCCGAGCTGCCGGCCGGCGCCGACGAGCCGAGCGTGCAGGAGATCAACCTCGCCCTCTTCCCGGTGCTCGTCGTCACCCTCTCGGGCGACGTGCCGGAACGCGAGCTCCTGCGCATCGCCCGCGACCTCCAGGACCGCATCGAGGCCCTGCGCAACGTCCTCGAGGTCGAGATCGCCGGCGAGCGCGAGGAGCTGCTCGAGGCGATCGTCGAGCCGCTCGCGGTCGAGAGCTACGGGCTCGAGCTCGAATCCGTGGTGCGCGCCGTCGACCGCAACAACCAGCTCGTCGCGGCCGGTGCCCTCGATTCCGGCGGCGGCCGCTTCAACATCGAGCTGCCCGGCGTCTTCGAAACCTACGAGGACCTGATGCGCCTTCCGCTCAAGGTGGACGGCGAGGCCGTCGTGCGGCTCGGCGACGTCGCCGCGGTGCGCCGCACCTTCAAGGACGCCGAGGGCTTCGCCCGGGTCGACGGCCGCCCGGCTCTGGCGCTCGAGGTCAGCAAGCGCATCGGCGCCAACATCATCGACACCATCGCCGAGGTCCGGGCCACGGTCGAGGCGGCGCGCCAGGGCTGGCCCGCCGGGCTCGAGGTCGGCTACGCCCAGGACAAGTCGGACAATGTCCGCTCGATGCTGACCGACCTGCAGAACAACGTCCTGGCCGCCGTGCTCCTCGTCATGATCGTGGTGGTGGCAGCCCTCGGCCTGCGCTCGGCGCTGCTCGTGGGATTCGCGGTCCCGGGCTCCTTCCTCACCGGCATCCTGGTGCTCGGCCTCTTCGGCCTCACCATCAACATGGTCGTCCTCTTCGCCCTCATCCTCGCCGTCGGCATGCTGGTGGACGGGGCGATCGTCGTCACCGAGCTCGCCGACCGCAAGATGTCCGAGGGCATGGCCAAGCGCGACGCCTATCAGCTCGCCGCCCAGCGCATGGCGACGCCGATCATCTCCGCCACGCTCACCACGCTCGCCGCCTTCCTGCCGCTCCTCTTCTGGCCGGGCATCGTCGGCGACTTCATGAAGTACCTGCCGATCACCCTGCTGGCGACGCTGTCCGCCTCGCTCCTCATGGCGCTGGTCTTCGTGCCCGCGCTCGGCTCGATCTTCGGCAAGGCCACGGCCACCGACCCCGCCACGATGAAGCTCCTCAACGCCAGCGAGGGCGGCGACCTGCGCGAGCTCGGCGGCGTCACCGGCTGGTATGTCCGCGTGCTCGACCGGCTGCTCCGCCGCCCCTCCCTCGTGGCGCTGGCAGCAGGCCTGATCGCTATCGGCGCCTACTGGGCCTATGGCACCTACGGTCGCGGCGTGGAGTTCTTTCCGAGCGTCGAGCCCGAGCGCGGCCAGCTCATGGTGCATGCGCGCGGCGACCACTCGGTGCGCGAGCGCGATTCCCTCGTCTCCGAGGTCGAGCGCCGCATCCTCGACGTCGACGGCATCCGCCAGGCCTATGCCCGCACCGCCCTCAGCTTTCGCGGCGACGGCATCGACGAGGACGTGATCGGCATCCTCCAGCTCGAGTTCGAGCCCTGGCAGACCCGCCGCCCGGCCGTCGAGATCTTCGCCGAGATCGAGGAGCGGGTGGCCGGGCTCGCCGGCATCCACGTCGAGGAGCGCGAGGAGGAGGCCGGCCCGCCCGTCGGCAAGCCCATCCAGGTCGAGATCGGCTCGAACCTGCCCGACCGGCTGCCGCCCGTCGTCGCCGCCATCCGCGACAAGGTCGACAGCATGACCGGCCTGCGCGAGGTCACCGACAGCCGGCCGATCCCCGGCATCGAATGGCAGATGCGCGTCGATCGCGAGCAGGCCGGCCGCCTCGGCACCGACATCGCCACCATCGGCGCCCACGTCCAGATGGTCAGCAACGGCGTGCTGCTCGGCACGTACCGCCCCGACGATGCCGACGACGAGGTCGACATCCGCGCCCGCTTCCCGGTGGAGTACCGCAATCTCGGCCAGCTCGACCGGCTGATCGTCAATACCGCCAAGGGTGCGGTGCCGGTCTCGAGCTTCGTCGACCTCGGCGCCGAGCCGCGCACCGGCGATCTCACCAGGATCGACGGCAAACGCATCTACACCGTCAGCGCCGACGTCGCCCCGGGTGTGCTCGCCGACGACAAGGTGCAGGAGCTGCGCGCCTGGCTCGCCGCCCAGGAATTCGACCCGGCCGTCTCCGTCGTCTTCAAGGGCGAGGACGAGGAGCAGCGCGAGGCCCAGGCCTTTCTCTCCAAGGCTTTCGGCGTCGCCCTCTTCCTCATCGCCATCATCCTCGTCACCCAGTTCAACAGCTTCTACCAGGCGGGGCTGATCCTCTCCGCCGTCGTCTTCTCGACCGTCGGCGTGCTGCTCGGCCTGCTCGTCACCAACCAGCCCTTCGGCATCGTCATGTCGGGGATCGGCGTCATCGCCCTCGCCGGCATCGTCGTGAACAACAACATCGTCCTGATCGACACCTATAACGAGCTCAGGAAACGCGGCCTCGACGTCCGCGAAGCCATCCTGCGCACGGGCGCGCAGCGTCTGCGCCCGGTCATGCTGACCACCATCACCACCATCCTCGGCCTCACGCCGATGGTGCTGAAGGCCAATGTCGACCTCTTCACCCGCACCATCACCATGGGCGGCCCGTCCGCCGACTGGTGGGCCCAGCTCGCCACCGCCGTCGCCGGCGGCCTCGCCTTCGCCACCCTGCTGACGCTCGCTTTGACCCCCTGCCTCCTCATGCTCCGCCAGACCACCGCCGACAGCTGGCAATCCCTCCGCCGCCGCCTCCGCAACCTCCGCCCCGGCGGCCGCCGTGAATCTCCCGGCGGCTTCCAGGGCGCACCGGCGGAGTAGTCAGGTCGGGACGGCGGCTCGGCGTGAGAGCCAAGGTCATGAAATGGCAAGGGCGCCACCGTCGCCGGTGGCGCCCATTGCGACGCCGCGCACCGGCTTGTCATTGCCTCCTGCGCGGCCGCCCCTCTCGGGGTCTTAAGTGCTGATCCCATGACGGGAGAGCAGCGATCAATGGGAATTATAACTTAAGGGACGTGCTTCTTCAAGGTCTCCAGCCCCAACGAGGCCAGAAGGCACTCCCGAATACGCCGCAGGTCGAAGTCAGAAACGGGCTGCATGCGATAGAGCCGTTTGCCTGAAGCCTCCCGGCCAACACGAATAAGATCAATTCTGTGGAATCACACCGAGCATACGATATCGCCCTTCACCCACACTTCGCTCGGCTGACAATGATCAGGAAGCGGAGCGTCGATCCGGATCTTGCCAATCGGGATCGCATGGACTTGCCTCCGGCGCCATTGCCGCTAGCCTGCACCCCGGGCTGAGGCGCCAGGGGAAAGGGCCGGCGGCATGGACGGGTTCGCGCTGACCGGCATCTTTCTCTTCGTGCTCTTCCTTCTGCTGGGCTCCGGCGTCTGGGTGGCGCTGGCGCTCTTGGGCGTCGCCCTCGTCGGCATGGAGCTTTTCACCGCCAGGCCCGCCGGCGACGCCATGATCACGACGATCTGGACCGGCTCCTCCTCCTGGACGCTGACCGCCCTGCCGCTCTTCATCTGGATGGGCGAGATCCTCTTCCGCACCCGGCTCTCCGAGGACATGTTCAAGGGCCTGGCCCCCTGGCTCGCCAACTGGCCGGGCCGTCTCCTGCACACCAATGTCGTCGGCTGCACCGTCTTCGCCGCGGTCTCGGGCAGCTCGGCCGCGACCATGACCACGGTCGGCAAGATGTCCATCCCGGAGCTCCGCAGGCGCGGCTATCCCGAGGAGATGATCATCGGCACGCTGGCCGGCTCCGGCACGCTCGGGCTGATGATCCCGCCGTCCCTGATCCTCATCGTCTATGGCGTCACCATCAACGAATCGATCAGCCGGCTCTTCATCGCCGGCATCCTCCCGGGCCTCACCGTGGCCGCCCTCTTCATGGGTTATGTCGTGGTCTGGTCCTGGCTCCACCCCGGCCGCATCCCGGGCGGCGAGGGCTACGTGCCGTTCATGGCGAAGGTCCGCTCGAGCGGCGGGCTGCTGCCGATCCTGGGCCTCGTCATGGCCGTCCTCGGCGCCATCTATGCCGGGCTCGCCACCGCCACCGAGGCCGCCAGCTTCGGCGTGGTCGGGGCCTTGCTCCTGGCCCTGCTGCAGGGCTCGCTCACCCGCGAGAGCTTCACCGAAAGCCTGATGGGGGCCGTGCGCACCTCCTGCATGATCGCCTTCATCCTGATGGGTGCGGCCTTCCTCTCGCTCTCCATGGGCTTCACCGGCCTGCCCCGGGCACTCGCCGAATGGATCGCCAGCCTCGGGCTCTCGCCTTTGATGCTGATCGCGGCGCTTACCCTCTTCTACATCGTCATCGGCTGCTTCCTCGACGGCATCAGCGCCGTCGTGCTCACCATGGCCGTGGTCGAGCCCATGGTGCGGGCCGCCGGCATCGACATGATCTGGTTCGGCATCTTCATCGTCGTCGTCGTCGAGATGGCGCAGATCACCCCGCCGGTCGGCTTCAACCTCTTCGTCATGCAGGGCATCACCGGCCACAACATCCTCTACGTCGCGCGCACCGCCCTGCCGTTCTTCCTCCTCCTCGTCGTCATGGTCGGCCTGCTCGTCGCCTTCCCCGGTCTCGCCACCTGGCTGCCCGAGCAGATGCGCCAGACCGCCGCCGGCTGAACGCAGCTTCGGGCTTGCCGGCGCCGGCCGGCCACCCCACCTTCGCCGCCATGAGCGCTTCCAGAGGCCCCTTCGATCGTGCCCGGCACCGCCGGCACCGGCGCCGCTTCGCCGGCGGCCCCGACTTCCTGCGCCGGGCCATCGAGGAGCGGCTGCTCGACCGCCTCGACGATATCCGCACCCCCCTGGGCCGGGTGCTGGTGCTCGGCGCCCAGGATGGCGGCCTCGCCGGTGCCGTCCGCGGGCGGCCCGGCGTCGATGCGGTCGTCATCGCCGACGAGCTGGCCCCGGCCGACGTCCTGCTCGACGAGGAGCTGCTGCCCTTTCGCGAGGGCGCCTTCACGACCGTGCTGAGTGCGATGAGCCTGCACTGGGTCAACGACCTGCCCGGGCTGCTCGTCCAGATCCGCCACTGCCTCGCCGCCGACGGCCTCCTGCTCGCGGCCTTCCCCGGCGGCGAGACCCTGCACGAATTGCGCCAGGCCCTGATGGCCGCCGAGCTCGACGTCACCGGCGGGGCCGGGCTCCGCCTCTCGCCGATGATCGATGTGCGCGACGCCGGCGCCCTCCTGCAGCGCGCCGGCTTCGCTTTGCCGGTGGCCGACGTCGAGCGGGTCACCGTGCGCTACGCCGAGCCGCTCCGCCTGCTCATGGACCTGCGTGCCATGGGCGAGGCCCAGGCGCTGGGCGAGGGCGCCCGGGGGCCCCTCCACCGGCCGGTGCTCGGCCGGCTCGACGCCATCATGCGGGAGCGCTTCGCCGATCCGGACGGCAAGGTGCGGGCGAGCTTCGACATCGTCTCGATGACCGGCTGGAAGCCGCATGAGAGCCAGCCCAAGGCGCTCCGCCGCGGCTCGGGCGAGGTCAGCCTCGCCAAGGCCTTGGGCGTGCCGCTCGAGGTGCTGCAGGGCAGGAAGGAATAGCCTCGGGAACGGGGCCTAGAAGCTCTCGACGCGCGGCAGCTCGCGCTCTGGCGCGGTGCGCTGCTGGCCGCTGTCGAGCCGGCGCGCCAGGCGTTCGCAGTCGGCAGCGGCCTTGCCGTTGCCGTAGAGCGGCTGGGGGCGGAGGTCGTAGTGCACGACCTCGGGCTGCCGCTCGGGCCGTGCATCGACGAAGAGATCGAGGCTGCAGCCGGCGAAGGCATAGCGCCAGTACTGAACATTGCCCTCGACCCGCACCAGCGCCGGCTCGCCGAAGACGCTACGCAGATCGCCCGAGTCCATGCCGACGACCTGCACGTTGCGGGTCAGCTCCGGCACGGGTGCTGGCGGCGGCAGGCCGCGCCAAAGCGGTGGCGGTGCCAGATAGGCCTCGATCGGCAAGGGCTCCGGCCCGGTCGTGCAACCCGCGAGCGCGCCCAGGGCCAGCACGCAGCCGGCGAGCCTGCCGCCACGGCGGCCTGCCGTCTTCCTGGCCCCGACGCTCGCCCCGGGCTGCCGCATCGGCGTTACCGTTCGTCGATCATCGAGATGGTGCCGGAAATGCGGCCGCCGCGCTCGAGCTCCAGCTCGCCATAACGCACCGTTCCCTTGACCCGGCCGGTGGCGCGGATCAGCAGGCGGTTGCGCACGGTCAGCTCGCCCTCGTAGACGCCGCTGATCTCGGCATCCTCGACCGACGCCTTGCCGTTGGTGAAACGGCCGCTCTCGGCGATCTCGATCGCCCGGGTCTCGTTCAGCGTGACCTGGACGTCACCCTCGACGATCAGCCGGTCGCAGGACGTGATCTCGCCCGAGAGGCTGATCCCCTGGCCGACCATCAGCCGCTTGCCGCCGGCATCGGTGCTCGTCGCGGCAGCAGGTGCCGTCGCGGGTGCCGGCTCGACGCGGCGCGGCGCTTCGGCGGCAGGCTGCGGCATCGGCTTGGCCTCGGCCACGGGCCGCGCCAGCGGCGCCTCGGTCCGAGTCTCTCCGCCCGGAGTCGTCTCGTTGTCTTTTCTGCGAAACATCGATGGTTCCTGCGTGCTGCGGTTCTGGAAATCGCCCGATGCCGTGGCGGGCGGAAGGCCGCGAGGTAGAGTCCGTTCTGGAAAGCCTCAACCGAAACTGTTCCTCGGCGGATCGCGAGGATTAGACCCTGCGGGCTCGGGAAGTCAAACCGAAAGGAACCGCCGATTGTCTTCCCGCCAATCCTTCCAATCGTTCTGAGATGGTTTGGTGACTCGTCGCCACGAACCCCTGCCTGCCAACCCGCACTGGACGTGCGCCGGTGAGCTGCTACACGGGCGGCGGTTCGACAAATGGGGGAATTCAGGCGCATGCAGGTCGCTGCCGCAACCGGCCAGAAACTCGATGTCCTCGGCATCGGCAATGCCATCGTCGACGTGCTGAGCCACAGCGACGACAGTCTGCTCACCGAGCTCGGGCTCGAGAAGGGCGCCATGACGCTCGTCGACGAGGAGCGCTCGGAGTTCCTCTATCGCCGCATGGGCCCCGGCCGCGAGGTCTCGGGCGGGAGCTGCGCCAACACCATCGCCGCCATCGCCTCCATGGGTGGCACCGGCGCCTATATCGGCCGGGTCAGGGACGACGCGCTCGGCAAGATCTTCGCCCACGACATCCGTGCCGCCGGCGTGCGCTTCGATGCCGCGCCGCAGCCGGACGGCCCGGCCACCGCGCGTTGCCTGATCTTCGTCACCGACGACGCCCAGCGCACCATGCAGACCTATCTCGGCGCCTGCGTCGATCTCGGCCCCGAGGATGTCGAGGAGGACCTCGTCCGCCGCGCCGAGGTCACCTATTTCGAGGGCTATCTCTACGACAAGCCGGCCGCCAAGGCCGCCTGTCAGAAGGCCGCCGACATCTGCCACGACGCCGGCAACAAGCTGGCCCTGACACTCAGCGATTCCTTCTGCGTCGAACGCTGGCGCGCCGAGTTCAAGGAGCTGGTCGAAAAGCGCGTCGACATCCTTTTCGCCAATGAGAGCGAGATCAAGAGCCTCTACGAGGTCGAGAGCTTCGATGATGCGCTCCAGGCGGTCCGGCAGCATGTCGGCTTCGCGGCGCTCACCCGCGGCGCCAAGGGCTCGGTCGTAGTCCGGGGCGACGAGGTGCACGTCATCGACGCCGTCCCGCCGGCGCGGCTGGTCGACACCACCGGGGCCGGCGACCTCTACGCCGCGGGCTTCCTGCGCGGCCTCACCGCCGGCTGCGATCTCGCCACCTGTGGCCGGCTCGGCTCGGCCGCGGCCGGTCTCATCATCGCCCAGTACGGGGCGCGCGCCGAGGCACCCATGACCGGGCTCTTCGCCGAGGTGGCCGGCTGAGCGGTCGCGCGAGGCGCGATTCTACGCCTTAAACTATCCAAAGGGTTGAAATTCGCGGCCATCTGACGTAGGTCGATACCTCTGCCCGAACGCGCCTTCAGGGCCCGTTCGGGACGCTTGCGAGAGGCATCCCGCGATGAGCATCCCCAAGCTTGCCCTCGAGCTCAACGATCTCTGGGCCGCCGAGGGGCGGTCGTACCGCCTCGGCCGGCACGGCGTCGCCCATCTCTGGGCGATCTGGAACGAGCGGCCCGATTCGGGCCAGCCGCTCCTTTTCATCGTCGGCAGCGAGGAGCGCGCGGTCGCCCAGGCGCATGCCTGGGCGAACCCCGACGTCAAGACGAAGAAGGCCGGCCCGGCGACCGCGGCCGCCTGAGCCGCCGCTTGGTCAGCGGCGGTCGGCGTTCACGAAATAGGACGGGAAGAGCATGTCGGCGCGGCCGGTGAGCAGCACCGCGCGCTCGACATGGCGCCGGCCGAGGCCGAGCTCGCGGCCCTCCGACGCGGCGTAGCGCAAGAGCGCGTCGCGCTCGCGCTGGCGCCGCTCGAGCCCCTTGAGCAGGCGGGCCGGCAGCTGGAAGAGGGTCCGCGCGGCGCGGCGGACGAGGCCATGGCGGGGCAGGGCCGGGACCAGGGCGAGCGTCGGCCGGGACGGGCCGAAGGCGCCGACGAAGGTGTTGCCGAGTTGGCTGGCGAAGTTGAGCGACATGGCGGTTGGCCCTGGAGCGAGTGGCGTGGCGACGCGGATATGGTCGCACCCGTGGTCGCCGCAATGGCGCAAATGAGAAGCCTTCTGGTGTCCCCGCGACACGCGCCGCCGACGCAAAAATTCCCTTTGTTTATCAATCGGATAGCGGATCGCCACAGGGGTCGCGCAGGCCCGGCGTAATTGCATGCCTGCCAACGAAAAAGAACGGGGCCCGCAGGCCCCGTTCCAGCGAGAAAAACGCTTGGCTCAGGCGGCCTGGGCGAGCGCCTGGTCGAGGTCGGCGATGATGTCGTCGACCGTCTCGATGCCGACCGAGAGGCGGATGACATCGGGCCCGGCGCCCGCCGCGACCTGCTGCTCCGGGGTGAGCTGGCGATGGGTTGTCGAGGAGGGATGGATGATCAGCGTCCGGGTGTCGCCGATATTGGCGACGTGGCTGATCATCTGGCAGTTGTTCACCACCTTGACCCCCATGTCGTAGCCGCCCTTGACGCCGAAGGTGAAGAGGGCGCCAAGCCCGTTCGGGCAGTACTTGTCGACCAGCGGCGTCTTGTTCTGCGGCAGCCGCGCATAGGAGACCCAGGTCACCTGCGGGTGATCGGCGAGCCAGGCCGCGACCTTGTCGGCATTGGCGACATGCCGCTCCATCCTGAGCGGCAGCGTCTCGACGCCCTGCAGGATGAGGAAGGCGTTCATCGGCGCCAGGCACGGGCCCATGTCGCGCAGCCCGATCGCCTTGTTGCGCACGGTCATCGCGAAGGAACCGAAGTTCTCGTAGAACCGCAGGCCGTGATAGGCGGCGCAGGGCTCAGTGAGGAGCGGGAACTTGCCGGACGCGGCCCAGTCGAACTTGCCACCCTCGACGATCATGCCGCCGATCGAGTTGCCCTGCCCGCCGATATACTTGGTCAGCGAATGGACGACGACGTCGGCGCCCCATTCGAGCGGCCGGCAGAAATAGGGTGTGGGGCAGGTGTTGTCGACGACGAGCGGAATGCCGGCCGCGTGCGCGATCCCGGCGATCGCCTCGATGTCGGGGACGATGCCGTCCGGATTGGAAGCACTCTCGATGAAGACGGCCTTGGTCTTGTCGTTGATCGCGGCCTGGAAATTCTCGGGCTCGCGCGGATCTACATAAGAGACCTTCCAGCCGAACTGCGGGAAGGTCTGGTTCATCTGGCTGATCGAGCCGCCATAGAGCTTGGACGACGAGACGATGTTGTCGCCCGGGCTCATCAGGTTGAGGAAGGTCAGGAACTGCGCCGAATGGCCGGACGCCGTGGCGCAGGCAGCGGTGCCGCCCTCGAGCGCTGCGACCCGCTCCTCGAGCACCGAGACCGTCGGGTTGGTGAGCCTGGAATAGATATTGCCGAACTGCTGCAGGTTGAACAGCGAGGCGGCGTGGTCGACATCGTCGAAGACGAAGGACGTCGTCTGGTAGATCGGCGTGGCCCGGGCCCCGGTCGTCGGGTCGGGAGCCGCGCCGGCATGCACCGCCAGTGTCTCGAATCCGTATTTGCGTTCGCTCATGGGTCTGCTGTTCCTTTTGTGCGGCCCTCGGCCCGTTCCTGTAGCCGCGCCAGCAAGAATGCAAAGCGGCATTCGTCACAGTCCCGTTGCAACTGATCCAGGTCAGCGGGTTTTCGAAACGGCGTGACGTCGACGGGCATTGCAGGCATGCTGCCAGAAGAGGGCGCATCGGGCGATCATGAATGTGCCCCGAACAGGGAGAGCTTCGATGAAGCTGCATCACAAGATGGCTGGCCTTTCGGCCGCCGTCCTCTTGTCGTTGCCGTTCGCCGCCACCGCCGAGACGCTGATCCGGGTCCAGTCGGTCATCCCGACCAGCGCCGACGAAGTCGTCATGCTCGAGGACTTTGCCGCCGACGTCACCGCCCTGACCAATGGCGAGGTCCGCTTCGAGGTCCTGCCGGCCGGTGCCGTGGTCGGCGTCAACGAAACCCTCGACGCGGTCGATGCCGGCCTGATCGAGGCGGGCTTCGCCTGGACCCACTACTGGTCGGGCAAGCACCCGGCGGCGACCCTCTTCGGCTCGCCGGCTGCCGGCGCCGGCGTCGGGCTCGACAACCTCGCCCACATCTCGTGGTTCCTCTATGGCGGCGGCAAGGAGCTCTACGACCAGCTCTGGGACGAGATGGGCGTCAACGTTAAGGGCTTCTTCCTGCAGCCGGTCGGCCCCGAGGCGCTGGGCTGGTTCAAGGAGCCCATCACCAGCCTCGCCGACATGCAGGGCCTGCGCTTTCGCACGCCGCCCGGCATTCCGGGCCAGATCTACAACGATATCGGCGTCTCGGCCGTGGCCATGGGCGGCGGCGACATCCTGCCGGCGCTGGAGAAGGGCGTGATCGACGCCGCCGAATGGTGCTGCCCCAAGCCCGACAGCATCTTCGGCTTCCAGAACGTGCTCAAGCACTACTACCTGCAGGGCCTGCACCAGAACGTCGTCAACGCCGACATTTACATCAACAGGGATGTCTGGGACGGCCTGACGCCGCAGCAGCAGAAGGCGATCGAGGTCTCGGCCAACGCCGCCCTCATCAAGGCCCACAGCTACCGCATCCTCGAGAACGGCAAGGCGCTGAAGGTGCTGGTCGAGGAGGACGGCGTCATCATCGAGGACACGCCCGAGGAGTACTTCACGGCCTATGCCGCCGCGGCGCAGAAGGTGTTCGAGGGCTACGCCGCCGAGAACGCCTTCTTCAAGGAGGTCTGGGACAGCCAGCGGGCCTTCGCCGAGGTGGCGATTCCCTTCTGGGCAACCCAGCAGGCGGCTAATGCCAGCATCACCGGCGGCTACGCCGAGGTGCTGGAGGGTGCCCCGTAAGACCCTTGGCCAGCCGCGAGAACGAGGGCGCCGGCCGGCCGGAGCAGCTCGCTGACCCACCGGCACCGGGTGACGAGCTGCTCGCCGGACGGCGCCACCGCACCGGCCGCATGCCGCGCGACATGCCGGGGCCCATGGCGGCCTACGTGCTCCTCGTCGACAACCTCAACCTCTGGGTTGGCCGCATCGTCGCCTGGCTGGTCCTGCCGCTGATGCTGGCCATGGTCTACGAGATCACCGCCCGCTACTTCTTCGCGGCACCCACCATCTGGGCCTACGACACCAGCCGCATGCTCTACGGCGCCATGTTCATGCTGGGCGCCGGCTACGCGCTCTCCAGAGGCGTGCACATCCGCGCCGACTTCCTCTACCAGCGCTGGTCGGTCCGGACCCAGGGCCGGATCGACGCGATCCTCTATCTCTGCCTCTACTTCCCCGCCCTGCTGATCTTCGCCGTCGTCGCCTGGCAGTACGCCGCCACCGCCATCACCCGCGGCGAGCGGGGCATGGACACGGCCTGGATGCCGCAGCTCGGCCCGATCAAGGCGGCGCTTGCCGCCGGCGTCATCCTGCTCGTGCTGCAGGGCCTCTCCGAGCTCTGCAAGAGCTGGTACGCGGCGACCCGCGGCCGCTGGCCGGACGCCTGAGCGCATGGCCCCCGAGATCATCGGCCTCCTCATGATCGGCGGGATGCTGTTCGGCATCTTCATCGGCTTCCCGATTTCCTTCACCCTCATCTTCCTCGGCCTGACCTTCGGCTACTGGGGCTTCGGCAAGCTCGTCTTCTTCCTGCTCACGCTGCAGTTCTACGGCACGATGATGGAGAGCACGCTGACCGCGGTGCCGCTCTTCGTCTTCATGGGCATCCTGATGGAGCGCGCCAACCTCATGGAGCGGCTGTTCGATTCCGTGCAGCAACTCCTCTCGCGCCTGCGCGGCGCCCTCTATCTCGCGGTCATGTTCGTCGCCACGCTCTTCGCCGCGGCCACCGGCATCGTCGGCGCCTCGGTGACCCTGCTCGGCATCATGGCCGGCAAGACGATGATCCGCTCGGGCTACGACACCCGCCTCTCGGCCGGGCTTATCACCGCGGGCGGCACGCTCGGCATCCTCATCCCGCCCTCGATCATGCTGATCGTCATGGGGCCGGTGCTCGAGGTGCCCGTCACCACCCTCTTCGCCGCCGCCATCCTGCCGGGCATCCTGCTCGCCACGCTCTTCACCGGCTACGCCATGCTGCGCTGCCGGCTCGACCCGTCGCTCGCCCCGATGCTGCCCATGGACCAGCGCCCGGCCGACCTCAGGGCCGCCTGGCTCGGCTTCATCAAGGGCCTGGTGCCGCCCGCGGCCCTCGTCCTCGCCGCCCTCGGCAGCATCATCTTCGGCTTCGCCACGCCGACCGAAGGAGCGGCCTGCGGCGCCTTCGGCGCCTTCCTCCTGACCATCGCCTATCGCCGCCTGACCTTCGCAGCACTTACCGATTCGCTGATCAAGACGCTCGAGATCTCGGTGCTCATCCTCTTCCTCGTCGCCGCGTCGAACTTCTTCGGCGCCGTCTTCGCCCGGCTCGGCACGCCAACCATGCTGACCGAGGCGCTGCTCGCGCTCGATCTCCCGCCCTACGTCATCCTCGCCATGGTGATGGCCGCCATCTTCCTTCTCGGCTGGCCGCTCGAGTGGGTGCCGATCGTGCTGATCGTCGTCCCCTTCCTCCTGCCGCTGATCACCGCCCTCGGCTTCGACCTCGTCTGGTTCGGCATCCTCGTCGCCGTCAACCTGCAGACCGCCTGGCTCTCGCCGCCGGTCGCCCTCTCCGCCTATTTCCTCAAGGGCGTCGTGCCGGAATGGAGCCTCGACGACATCTACATGGGCATGCTGCAGTTCATGGGCCTGCAGCTCCTGGCTCTGGTCCTGATCATCCTCTTCCCGGCGATCGCCCTGTGGCTGCCGCAATTGATCTACGGCTGACCCGGCCTACCTCGATCAGCCGGGCCCGCTCGATCGGTCGGGCAGAGGGTCTTGCGGATGTCGCGCTTCCCCGCGTACCAGATGATGTGCGGACATGCCGCCGCCGGGCACGGCCGGCGGTCGACTTGCCGCGAGCTGTGCTAGACTCCGTGTGTCAGCGAAACGCCGGCCCGGCCATGCCGTACCGGCAACGCCCGGCCCGGGCCCCAGGGGGTGACAGGTAGCCTTCGATGTCCGATGTGATGCCGCGTGTGATCCTCGACGAGCTGGTGGCGCTCGCCGTGCACCATCTCGGTGACGGCGAGGCGGCCAGGGCCCTCGTCGACCGGGTGCTCGCCGAGCATCCGGATCTCGCCGCCGCCGCCGTCGAGGCGCCTTCGCCGGCCGAGCGCCTGCAGGCGGTCGATCGCCTGTTCGGGCGCGTGCGCTGGGCGGTCCGTGAACGCCTGCCCGGCGTCGGGCGGCCCGCTCCGGCGCCGGCCCGCCCCCCCATGCCGACCCCGGCGCCCGCCGGCCCACCGGCGCCCGCGGCTGCGCCTGCCACGGCACCAGGCCCGACCTCCGCGCCAGCCGCCACCACCAC